>NZ_JBITCM010000006.1:0-389367 GCF_044453205.1 Streptomyces sp. NPDC051738
CGCACGCTCACGAAGCTCGGGAGGGTAGGGGGACGGACCGGCCATGACTCGATCCTCTCAGGGAATCGAGCCTCCATCAGACCCGGAGCGGTTCAAATGCAGACGACTTTCTGTACTGGCTGGAGCACCTCGGTTCTGCGCCATCGGCGCTGCCATCCGCGGCGGCCAGGTGAACCGGAGTCGGATCAGGAGATCGCGGCCCGTATTGAATCGGCCATTGCGCAAGGCAGACCACAGCCTGACGAGCGTCAGCCCTGCAACCCGCACGTGGACTTGGGTACATCGTCGCGCACCCCGTCGGCACGAGGCTGCTCTGTTGAGCGGCTTGCCGGCCCTGACGTTGTTCAGCGGCCTCACCATGTTGGCACGATGGGGCGGCTGGTAGACGTCACAGCCAGGCGGCGGTGGAACGACGGCATGGCCCCCAGTACGGTGATCGTCGCTGTGCTTGCCTGGGCAGCCGTCGACTACGGTCGCCGGACCGCTGGGATGAAGGGGGCGATGGATGCGGGTCGACCAACTGTGGCGGTATCCGGTGAAGTCGGTGGGTGGTGAGCGACTGACCGCGGCCACGGTCGGTGTGCTCGGGATCGAGGGTGACCGGGGCATCGCCATCCACGACGAGCGGGAAGAGGTCACCTGGGCCGGTGCTGTTCCGGCGCTCATGCGATTGCGGGCGGTCACCCTCGGGCCGGGCGTGGCCGAGCTGGTCCTGCCGGACGGCCGGCGGTTCCGCTCCGATGCGCCTGACGCTGCCAGTCGGCTCAGTGCGGCTGTACAGGCCAAGGTCACGCTGGTCGAGCACCAGCCGCACCGGCCTGACACCGCGCTCCATGTATTGACAACGACGGCGCTGCGCAGCCTCGGCTCGGCGCTGCCGGACAGTGCGATAGACGTCAGCCGGTTCCGGCCCAGCCTGGTGCTCGACGACGTGCCGGGCGACCACGCGACCGGGTACCCCGAGCACGACTGGATCGGCCGCCGGATGGTCATCGGCACACTGCGGTTGCGCTTCACCAAGGGGTGCGACCGCTGCGTGATGATCACCAAGGAGACTCCGACCGTCCCGCATGACCGCGCCGTGCTGCGCTGGGTCGCCCGCGAGCTCGGCAACGCCCTCGGCGTGTACGCGGCGGTCGAGAAACCCGGCCATGTCCGTGTCGGGGACAAGGCCCGCTGGCTCGACTGAATGTCATCACGTGACTGAGCACTCCAGTGCCGTCTGGCAACTGGAGTGCTCAGTAGGTAGATGGCCGGCTGTGACGTCTACCAACGGCCCCATCGTGGCGGCCGGCTGAAGCCAACATGGTGTGCCCGCTGAACAACGCCAGGGCCAGCTTGCACTGTTGCGATCACCGAGCACCTTGCGCGGGCCGACGACGCCAACGGCGGGCCGGGCGCTGCGTTGTCTGAGGAGCACGTTCATGCACCCCGGTCGGGGACTACCAGTAGTGCCGCCTGCCACCGACGGCGCGGCCGACGGAGCCGAGGAGGAACAGGACCGCGCCGATGACGAGCAGGATGATCATGGTGGCCTCCTGGCCCCCCTGCTTCTGTCGATCATTGCGCCGCCCGGCTCTTGCTCTCACCGCTGCCGGAGCTGGCGTCGCTCCGCTCGCGGGCGTCTGAGCCGGTTGCTCAGGTGGTCAGCAGGCGGTTGAAGAACGACCGGTACTGGCGCAGGGCCATGCGCAGATCTTCCGTGTCCACCTTCTCGCCCATGGTCCACTGTTCTTCCAGGTTCTTCTTGTGGTCGGAGAACGTCGCGGCCAGTGTCTGCATGACGTCCGCGACGAGTGTGTCGGCCTTGTGCACGGCTTCACGGGGGTCGTCGACGAACTCGTTCTGAATGGCCTGCCAGCGCTCACGGAAGCTTTCCTCGTCCTCCGTCGTGAGGAGCTGGGGTTGCTCTTCCTCGGCAGGAGTGGCGGTCTTCTCGGCAGGGGCTGCGGCTTCGTCACCAGCTGCCGTCGCGGTGGCCTCGCCGGGGAAGGCGGGGGCCTCGGGGCGGGCTTCGGTGCTTTCACCGAGGTCCCGGTCACGGCTTGGCTGGGCGATGTCCTCGGTGGACAGACCGCTCTCGTCCGATCCTGGTGTGTACTCGCGTCGCATCTTCACTCCGTACGCGTCGGCTGCCCCCCGGCCGGGTCCTGCGGTGGCGGCCGGGCGGTCATGTCTGAAGGGGGTCAGGTCCGGGCGTGGCGGGCCTGACCGCCGTTAGAGAGCAGCTCGTCGAACAGAGCGCGGTAGTGCACCATGGCGCCCCGCAGCTGCTCGGTGGTCGCTTCGTGCTTCCGGCTGAGCTGGTTGACGTCGTGAGCGGCGCGGTAGTGCTCCAGGGTGCGGCCATGCTCGACCGAGAGATCCTTGAGCCTCTGCTCAAGGCCCTCGGTCGGATAGCCGCGCTCGCGCATCAGGGACGTCACCAGAATGTCCGCGTCCTGCACGGCATCCTCCGGGCGGTCCACGAACTCTCCCTGCACGTTCTGCCAGTCCCGGGTGTACCGGTCCCGGACGCTCCCCGGTAGTGGCCTGATTTCCAGCTCGTCGTGACGCCTCTCGCGTGCACTCAGATCACGCTCGGCCTTGAGCCGGCCTCCCGCATCTTCGACCGTGCGTTCGTACTCCGGGCCAAAACGCTCGCGTAGGTGTCGGCGGCGCTGAACGAGAACGGCTCCCGCCGCAAGCACAACTAGCACCACCGCGACGGGGATGATGATCGCTAGGAGGGTCCCAGTTGACATCGCTCCGACCCCCTCACATGCGCCGGGTATGCACCATTTAGTCTAGTTTATTCGTCGTGCTCCAGGCTTGCCGAGGGCTGGCGGCCGCCAGGATGAAGGGTGCTGTGCCACGGATGACGAGTGTTCGCGACCGCCTTCGCTGGAGAGCGCATCGCGCTCTACCGCAGTGAGAGCGGTACCGTCCACGCGCTGGAGTACCGGTGTGCCCACCGTCAAGTGCCGCTGAGTATGGGGGGTCGTGGAGGGCGAGACCCCTGCGATGCGGCTATCACGCGTGGGTCTATCGAGGCGACGGCCGCCTCTCGCAGATCCCGTACCTGTCCAAGGGTGATGGTCGGCCGCCGCGTGGCGTGCGCGGCTATCCCGTCCGGGAGGCGCACGGCCTGGTGGTTGAAGCCGCCGATCGGTTCCAGTAACCGTCCCGCCCAGGGTGGGACGTTGCAGGTCGCGACCGGATGACTGGAGGGGAACGTCGCGGCGTCGAGGCGACCGACGACGATCTCCTCCAGCGGGTCCCACTCGTTGTGCGCATTCACCGGCGAAACGAGGGCTTGGCATTCGGGAGTCGTGGCCGATGACGCCGACATCACACACAATCCGCAGTCTGTGGATGGGCGTCGCGGCCTGTCCCCGCCGCACATGTGCGCTTCCGCCTTACACAGCCGTGCATCGGTCCATGAGTCGGCCGTGTTTGTGAAGTCAGTGCGGTTGGGGGCTCTTGTGCTCCGGCGCCGCCGGACACTCGGGGCAGTCGGGGTTGTGGCAGGGGCCGGGGCCCCATACGGGCACAAAGATCCCGAGGGTCTTGTGCCGTCTCTTGATGATCATTTCCAGGGTGTGCTTGCAGACCGGGCAGGCAAGCGTCCCTTGCGGGCCCGTCTCATGCTCGGCTTTGCTCATTCTTTAACAATAGGTCGTTTGCGCGCAAAAGGCGCCGCCTGCTCATTTCGTCACGGTGCGGCCTGGTCGGGAGGATCGCCCCGCTGTTCTGACCCCGCCCGTACATCGCCGTCGGGTCGCGGCCCACTGGCCGCCTTATCTGGCAGCGGGGCAGGTTTCTCCTCCTGAGGGACGACAGGAAGCGGGGCGGGGCGCAGCAGGCTGAGTGCGACGGACGCGGCCAGGACGACGACGATGACCGCGAGGCTGACCGGTGAGGGGATTTCCGGGATGTCGTGACTGATCATCTTGTGCGACGCCTGGAGGATGAGCTTGACGCCGATGAAGGCCAGGATGATCGCGAGGCCCTTGTTCAGGTAGTGGAAGCGGTCCAGCAGGCCCGCGAGCATGAAGTACAGGGCACGCAGGCCCAGGATGGCGAACGCGTTGCTGGTGTAGACGATGAAGGCGTCGTCGCTGACGGCGAGGACGGCGGGCACGCTGTCGACGGCGAAGATCAGGTCGGCCGCCTCGATCGCCGCCACCACCGCCAGGAGTGGGGTGGCCACGCGCTTGCCGGCCTCCTTGACGAAGAACTTCATGCCCGCGTACTCGTCCCGGACGGGGACGAACTTGCGGAGCAGGCGCAGGGCGAAGCTCTTGCCCGGGTCGAAGGTCTCCTCGTCGCCCTTGAGGAGTTTGTAGGTGCTGTAGAAGAGGATCGCGGCGAAGGCGAACAGCACTGCGGTGAAGCGGCTGACGACGGCGACACCGAGGGAGAGGAAGATCCCGCGGAAGACCAGGGCGCCCATCACGCCGAAGAACAGCACGCGGTGCTGGTAGGCGCGGGGCACCTTGAAGTAGGCGAAGATCACCGCGAAGACGAAGAGGTTGTCCACCGACAGGCTCTTCTCCAAGAGCCATGCGGTGGTGTACTCCGTGCCGGCCGTCGTGCCGAGTACGACGAAGACGACACCGGCGAAAACCAGCGCGAGACCCACCCACAGGCCGCTCCAGGCAGCGGCCTCCTTGAAGCCGATGACGTGCGCGGTGCGGTGGGCCAGCAAGTCCACCGTCAGCGACACCACCACCGTCGCGGCGAACGCCCCCCACAGCCAGAGCGGGACCTCAGGCACACCCGTCACCCTCTCTGCGGCCCACGCCGATCCGCAGACCCTTACCTCGGAGTCTCCGGCATCTCACCGCACTGAGCGACCCAGGACGTCCGGCACGGCGACCGAGCCTGACGTCCCCCGCGCCCAAGCCCCGTGGAGGGCCGGCCCCAACACCGCCCGCGGCACAGGATGTGGCGGCACAACCCTCATCATGAGAGCGTCAGATGAAGAGCGGCTGCCAGGCGCGGGTAGGCCCCATGCCCAACCCTGGCCTCGGCTCGTACAGGCCGCGCTGGGACGCCCGGGTGGGTGGGAGCCGAGCGGCCCGCACTCTGCTGGGCATCAGGTTGACGGTGAGCGAGCACCGGTAGCTCAGGTGACCAGCGACTCGGACAGCCGGATCAACGCGCAATGTGCAGCTCGACGAGCCCCTGGACCAGCGGAGAGGCAAAACGTCGTAATGGGCGCCACCGACCGCGTCCCACGACGCCTTGTCGACTGATCGGTTCTCTCGCCGCCGGCCCACCTCATCCGGTCGCTCAACCGAAAGCGCCCGGACAGCTCCTGAGCTGTAACGGACACAACCGAGCGAGGCTCCGCTGTCCTGTCTCACGGAAGGCTGAGCGGTGTGCGCTGGATCTGGTCGTCGACGTACAGATCTCCCCGCTCGAAGGCGAAGGACTTCCACGTGAGGCCCAGGACCTCACCACGGCGCAGGCCGGGGCAGAGCACCAGGACCTGGCTAGCGGCTCGCCGGCCAGACAACACGGGCGGTCTAGGGTGTGTCGATGCAGCCCCTCCCGCCGCCGCAGATAACAGCGAACGAACTCCGGCCTGGCCGTCACTGGTACGTCACAGCGGCCGCGATCGCCGTCGTGCTGATCGTGCTGGGCGTGGCCATCGGCGTGTACCGGTTCGACAACGCGATCGACGCGGTGGATACCGACAATCAGTTCGCCAACGCCGACACCGTCACCCTGCGGCTCGAGCCGGAGGGCGAGAAGACGATCTGGGTCAAGTACCCGGGCCGGTCGCCTGGCCCGGAGTGCGACATCACCGGGCCGGGCAGCCCCGGTCTCACCGATCCGGGTCCCGACGTGTTCCTCACCCGTGACGAGACCTGGATGCCGCTCTACACCATCGACGTGCCGCGGGCAGGCGACTACGCGGTCACCTGCTCGTCCCAAGCACTCTCCAGGTACGCCATCGGGGGCTCCGGAGGCATGGTCGCGTTTGCGGGCGGGCTGATCCTGGCCATCTCTCTCCCGATCCTCGGAATCAGCATCTGCGCCGTCATCGTCCTCGTCACCGCCATCCGTCGCAGCGGCCATCGCAAGCGGCTGCTCGCCGAACGCCACGGCTCCGGTGGTGGCCATCCCGCGCCCCTGGTCCGGGCCCCAGTGCCGGTCCCCGCCGACAGTGAATGCCGCCCTGCGCTCCGAAGGAGCTGATCCCACCACGAAGATCACGACTTACGGCTGCCGTGATTGATCAAAGATCCGCCGGACAGGCCCTACCGGCGAGCCCCTCAGCCAACTGACAGAGGGCTCTGGCGTCGATCACCGGCCACGGTCGCATGCGCGCGGCGACGTCGGCGGCCAGGCGACGTCATGTCCGGACGAGACGCCGCCGCGAACCGCGCTGCCCTCCGCGACAGCGGCCCAACGCACAGGCACGACGGCGACGGGGCAGCCCGCGTGATGCAGGACGGCGTGCACCACCGACCCCAGGCGCAGCCCGAGCCTGCCCTCGACCGGATGACGCGGAACCACTACAAGGCCGGCCCTCAAGGGCATCCCCGGCGTCAAGAACCGTTCCTTCGACGCCCTCCAGGACGCCAAGGCCTGGCTCGCCCAGGCCCAGACCGACCCTCGCCGAGGCGAGTTCGTCGATCCCCGCGAGGGGCCATCTCCCTCAAGGACTACATCGCATCGAGCAGAGGGTACGCCGGCACATCGTTCCCCACCTGGGTGCTCAGCCGCTCAACGCCATTTGCACGGAAGTCCTGCGTCACTGGAAGAAGCGGCTGGAGAAGGACCTCGGTCCGGCCTCCATCCGTCTGGTTCGGGCGACGCTCTCCAGCGTCCTCCAGGCTGCGGTCGAGGACCGTCGCCTCGGACGCAACCCCTGCCGGTCCAGCACGCTCGGCCCTCCGGCCGCCGCACCCGGCAGGGTCGAAGCGTGGCCGCCGGAACGGGTGCCGGCCGTACGGGAGGCATTGCCGGACCGCTAGCAGCTCCTTGTCGTTATCGGCGCGGGCCTTGGGCTCCGACAGGGCGAGGCACTCGGGCTCGCCCCGGACGACATCGACTTCGAGAAGGAAGTCGTCCACGTCCGGCGGCAGGTCAAGATGGTGCGGGCGAAGCTGTGTTTCGCGCTTCCCAAGGGGCGCAAGGTCCGGGACGTGCCGCTGCCGTCCAGCGTGGCCCGGGCCATCCAACAGCACATGGAGCAGTTCGCGCCGGTGCCGGTCACGCTGCCCTGGGACGACTTCAGAGCCTGTGGAGCGTGGCCAGTTGCCCACCGCAGGCCCAAAGTCCCAGAGAAGTCCCAGAGATGCCGCCGCACCCCACCCTGGCCCGCTAAGTAGCAGGTCAGACGGGATGTGGCGGCATCCGCACATCAAATATCCCGGAAGATCTCGATCTGCGCCCCGATCGAGTTCAACCGCTCGGCGAGATCCTCGTAACCCCGGTTGATGACATACACGTTCCGCAGCACCGACGTGCCCTCCGCCGCCATCATCGCCAGCAGGACGACCACGGCGGGCCGCAGCGCGGGCGGGCACATCATCTCGGCGGCGCGCCAGCGGGTCGGGCCCTCGACCAGGACGCGGTGCGGGTCCAGCAACTGGAGGCGGCCGCCGAGGCGGTTGAGGTCGGTCAGGTAGATCGCGCGGTTGTCGTAGACCCAGTCGTGGATGAGGGTCTTGCCCGACGCCACGGCGGCGATGGCCGCGAAGAACGGGACGTTGTCGATGTTCAGGCCCGGGAACGGCATCGGGTGGATCTTGTCGATCGGCGCCTCCAGCTTGGAGGGCCGGACCGTCAGGTCCACCAGGCGCGTACGGCCGTTGTCCGCGAAATACTCGGGCGTACGGTCGTGGTCGAGGCCCATCTCCTCCAGGACCGCCAGCTCGATCTCCAGGAACTCGATGGGCACGCGACGCACCGTCAGTTCCGACTCCGTCACCACGGCCGCGGCCAGCAGGCTCATCGCCTCGACCGGGTCCTCGGACGGCGAGTAGTCCACGTCGGCGTCGATGTCCGGCACGCCGTGCACGGTGAGCGTGGTGGTGCCGATGCCCTCGACCCGGACGCCGAGCGCCTCCAGGAAGAAACACAGGTCCTGGACCATGTAGTTGGAGGAGGCGTTGCGGATGACGGTGACGCCGTCGTGCCGCGCGGCGGCCAGCAGCGCGTTCTCGGTCACCGTGTCGCCGCGCTCGGTCAGCACGATCGGACGGTCGGGGCGGACGGAGCGGTCGACCGTGGCGTGGTACTGGCCCTCGGTCGCCGCCACGTCCAGTCCGAACCGGCGCAGCGCGATCATGTGCGGCTCGATGGTCCGGGTGCCGAGGTCGCAGCCGCCGGCGTACGGCAGCTTGAAGAGGTCCATGCGGTGCAGCAGCGGGCCGAGGAACATGATGATCGAGCGGGTGCGTACGGCCGCCTCGGCGTCGATCGCCGCCATGTTCAGCTCGGCCGGCGGCACGAGCTCCAGGTCGACGCCGTCGTTGATCCAACGGGTGCGTACGCCGATGGAGTTGAGCACCTCCAGAAGGCGGTAGACCTCCTCGATGCGGGCGACCCGGCGCAGCACCGTGCGCCCCTTGTTGAGCAGCGAGGCGCACAGCAGGGCCACGCAGGCGTTCTTGCTGGTCTTGACGTCGATCGAACCGGACAGCCGACGTCCGCCGACGACCCGCAGATGCATCGGCCCGGCGTATCCCAGGGACACGATCTCGCTGTCCAGGGCTTCACCGATTCGGGCGATCATCTCAAGGCTGATGTTCTGGTTGCCGCGCTCGATGCGATTGACGGCGCTCTGGGAGGTGCCGAGCGCCTCGGCGAGCTGCGTCTGTGTCCAGCCACGGTGTTGCCGGGCGTCACGGATGAGCTTGCCGATGCGTACGAGGTAGTCGTCTGCCATGAGGTTGAGGTTATCTCAGATATGAGATGAACCCTCGCCAGGGGGGCCATTCGGGTGACGGGCCGTCAACGCCGCCTGGCGTTACGGGTGCGCCGCCACCCGAAAGGTCCAGGCAAATCCATCGATGTCGTACGACGTCCGGTGCTGCTGTGGGTGCGCCGGGGACCGTGCTTGCCGCCGGTGGTGAGAGACCAGGAGCGCCGGTTGATGTTCAGTCGCACTCCCGGAAGGATCCGGAAACTCTTGCGGAACGTGAGGGGCATGGCTGTCTCCCTTCGGGGTCGGGGTTACCTGCCCCCCGGTTACCCCGACTTGGCCGACTGATGGCACACGGACACGGGAAAGGCCGGCGCGGCGCTCTTGGCGCCGAGCCGGCCTTTCCCGTGTCCGTCCCCTCGTGGCGGTCAGTCCGTGCCGGACTCCATCGCCGCGCGGTCCAGCAGCGCGTCCTCCTCGGAGACCTCACCGCGCGAGGCGATGGCCTCGGCGCCGCCCTCGGGCAGCTCCGGCATGGTGCCGATGAGGCCGGTCGCGGCGGCCTGGGAGGCGCCGACGGTGGGGCTGCCGGTGCCGATCAGGCCGAGGCCGACGAACTGCTCCAGCTTGGCGCGCGAGTCGGCGATGTCGAGGTTGCGCATGGTGAGCTGGCCGATCCGGTCGACCGGGCCGAAGGCCGAGTCCTCGGTGCGCTCCATGGACAGCTTGTCCGGGTGGTAGCTGAACGCCGGGCCCGTCGTGTCGAGGAGCGAGTAGTCCTCACCGCGCCGCAGCCGCAGGGTGACCTCGCCGGTCACGGCGGCGCCCACCCAGCGCTGCAGCGACTCGCGGATCATCAGCGCCTGCGGGTCCAGCCAGCGGCCCTCGTACATCAGCCGGCCGAGGCGGCGGCCCTCGTTGTGGTACTGGGCGAGGGTGTCCTCGTTGTGGATCGCGTTCACGAGGCGCTCGTACGCCGCGTGCAGCAGGGCCATGCCCGGGGCCTCGTAGATGCCGCGGCTCTTGGCCTCGATGATGCGGTTCTCGATCTGGTCGGACATGCCGAGGCCGTGGCGGCCGCCGATGGCGTTGGCCTCCATCACCAGGTCGACGGGGGAGGCGAACTCCTTGCCGTTGATGGTGACCGGGCGGCCCTGCTCGAAGCCGATCGTCACGTCCTCGGCGGCGATCTCGATCGACGGGTCCCAGAACCGCACGCCCATGATGGGCTCGACGGTCTCGACGCCGGTGTCCAGGTGCTCCAGGGTCTTGGCCTCGTGGGTGGCGCCCCAGATGTTGGCGTCGGTGGAGTAGGCCTTCTCCGTGGCGTCCCGGTAGGGCAGGCCGTGCGCGACCAGCCACTCCGACATCTCCTTGCGGCCGCCGAGCTCGGTCACGAAGTTCGCGTCCAGCCAGGGCTTGTAGATCCGCAGGTGGGGGTTGGCGAGCAGGCCGTAGCGGTAGAACCGCTCGATGTCGTTGCCCTTGTAGGTCGAGCCGTCGCCCCAGATCTGGACGTTGTCCTCGAGCATCGCCCGCACCAGCAGCGTGCCGGTGACGGCGCGGCCCAGCGGCGTGGTGTTGAAGTACGCCCGACCGCCGGAACGGATGTGGAACGCGCCACACGTCAGCGCGGCCAGACCCTCCTCGACCAGGGCGGCACGGCAGTCGACCAGGCGCGCGATCTCGGCGCCGTAGGTCTTGGCGCGGCCGGGCACCGAGGCGATGTCGGGCTCGTCGTACTGGCCGATGTCGGCGGTGTAGGTGCACGGGACGGCGCCCTTGTCGCGCATCCAGGCGACCGCGACGGAGGTGTCGAGACCGCCGGAGAAGGCGATGCCGACGCGCTCGCCGGTGGGCAGGGAGGTGAGGACCTTGGACATGGGAAGAGTATGCATGAAGACGCATGGTCATGCAAAGAGGGCATGTCGAAGCCCCGGGACATGACCATCCCGGCCCCATGTACTAGAGTTATCTCGACATCGAGATATCTGCCGAGGCGTACCGCAGTCGCACGCCGTCGCCAGTCTGGCAGTAAGGCATGCCTAACTTAGCCTTACCTTAGCGGATCGGCCAAGACGGTGTGGCGGCAGGATGCGGTGGTAAGCGCACAGAAATGAAGGAGACTGTCGTGTCGGCGAACAGCTTCGACGCCCGCAGCACGCTGCAGGTGGGCGACGAGTCGTACGAGATCTTCCGGCTGGACAAGGTCGAGGGCGCCGCGCGCCTCCCTTACAGCCTGAAGGTGCTGCTGGAGAACCTCCTCCGCACCGAGGACGGCGCGAACATCACCGCCGACCACATCCGCGCCCTCGGCGGCTGGGACTCCCAGGCCCAGCCGTCGCAGGAGATCCAGTTCACGCCGGCCCGCGTGATCATGCAGGACTTCACCGGCGTGCCCTGTGTCGTGGACCTCGCCACCATGCGTGAGGCCGTCAAGGCGCTCGGCGGCGACCCGGCGAAGGTCAACCCGCTCTCCCCGGCCGAGATGGTCATCGACCACTCCGTCATCGCCGACAAGTTCGGCACGAACGACGCCTTCAAGCAGAACGTCGACCTCGAGTACGGCCGCAACAAGGAGCGCTACCAGTTCCTGCGCTGGGGCCAGACCGCCTTCGACGACTTCAAGGTCGTCCCGCCCGGCACCGGCATCGTCCACCAGGTGAACATCGAGCACCTGGCGCGCACGGTCATGGTCCGTAACGGCCAGGCCTACCCCGACACCCTCGTCGGCACCGACTCGCACACCACCATGGTCAACGGCCTCGGCGTCCTCGGCTGGGGCGTCGGCGGCATCGAGGCCGAGGCCGCGATGCTCGGCCAGCCGGTCTCGATGCTCATCCCGCGCGTCGTCGGCTTCAAGCTGACCGGTGAGCTCACCCCGGGCACCACCGCCACCGACCTCGTGCTGACCATCACCGAGATGCTCCGCAAGCACGGTGTCGTCGGCAAGTTCGTCGAGTTCTACGGCGAGGGCGTCGCCGCCACCTCCCTCGCGAACCGCGCCACCATCGGCAACATGTCGCCGGAGTTCGGCTCCACCGCCGCGGTCTTCCCGATCGACGGCGAGACCATCAAGTACCTCAAGCTCACCGGCCGCTCCGAGCAGCAGCTCGCGCTCGTCGAGGCGTACGCCAAGGAGCAGGGCCTCTGGCTGGACCCGCAGGCCGAGCCCGACTTCTCCGAGAAGCTCGAGCTGGACCTCTCGACGGTCGTCCCGTCGATCGCCGGCCCGAAGCGTCCGCAGGACCGCATCGTCCTCGCGAACGCCGCCGAGCAGTTCAAGGTCGACGTACGCAACTACGTCGACAGCGTGGACGAGGCGGGCCAGGAGTCCTTCCCGGCCTCCGACTCCCCGGCGGTCGCCCCGAACGGCGCCCCGTCCAACCCGGTCACCGTGACCGCCCCCGACGGCTCGACGTACGAGATCGATCACGGTGCGGTGACGGTCGCGGCCATCACCTCCTGCACCAACACCTCGAACCCGTACGTCATGGTCGCCGCCGCGCTGGTCGCGAAGAAGGCCGTGGAGAAGGGGCTGACCCGCAAGCCGTGGGTCAAGACCACCCTCGCGCCCGGCTCGAAGGTCGTCACCGACTACTTCGACAAGGCGGGGCTCACCCCCTACCTCGACAAGGTCGGCTTCAACCTCGTCGGCTACGGCTGCACCACCTGCATCGGCAACTCCGGCCCGCTGCCGGAGGAGGTCTCCAAGGCCGTCAACGACCACGACCTCGCGGTCACCTCGGTCCTCTCCGGCAACCGGAACTTCGAGGGCCGTATCAACCCCGACGTCAAGATGAACTACCTGGCCTCTCCGCCGCTGGTCGTCGCCTACGCCCTCGCGGGTTCCATGAAGGTGGACATCACCAAGGACGCCCTCGGTGTCGACCAGGACGGCAAGCCGGTCTTCCTGACCGACATCTGGCCGACCGAGGCCGAGGTCAACGACGTCGTGGCCAACGCCATCGGCGAGGACATGTTCAACAAGTCCTACCAGGACGTCTTCGCGGGCGACGCCCAGTGGCAGGCGCTGTCGATCCCGACCGGCAACACCTTCGAGTGGGACCCGCAGTCGACGTACGTCCGCAAGCCCCCGTACTTCGAGGGCATGACGATGGAGACCACCCCGGTCTCCGACATCACCGGCGCCCGCGTCCTGGCCAAGCTCGGCGACTCGGTCACCACCGACCACATCTCGCCCGCCGGCGCCATCAAGGCCGACACCCCGGCCGGCAAGTACCTCACCGAGCACGGTGTGGAGCGTCGTGACTTCAACTCCTACGGCTCGCGCCGTGGTAACCACGAGGTCATGATCCGCGGCACGTTCGCCAACATCCGCCTGCGCAACCAGCTCGCGCCGGGCACCGAGGGCGGCTACACCCGCGACTTCACCCAGGCCGACGGTCCGGTGTCGTTCATCTACGACGCCTCGCGCAACTACATCGAGCAGGGCATCCCGCTCGTCATCCTGGGCGGCAAGGAGTACGGCTCCGGCTCGTCCCGCGACTGGGCCGCCAAGGGCACCGCGCTCCTCGGCGTCAAGGCCGTCATCACCGAGTCGTACGAGCGCATCCACCGCTCGAACCTCATCGGCATGGGCGTCCTGCCGCTGCAGTTCCCGGAGGGCCAGAACGCCGAGTCCCTCGGTCTGACCGGCGAGGAGACCTTCTCCTTCACCGGCGTCGAGGAGCTCAACAACGGCACCACGCCGCGCACGGTCAAGGTCACCACCGACACAGGCGTCGAGTTCGACGCGGTCGTCCGCATCGACACCCCCGGTGAGGCCGACTACTACCGCAACGGCGGCATCATGCAGTACGTGCTGCGCAGCCTGATCCGCAAGTAAGCGATCAAGCAGGCGGTACGGCAGGGCGGTTGAGGGCCGCATCCCCGGTCACCGGGGGTGCGGCCCTTCGTCGTGTCCGGGCGTGCGGGGGGGTGCCCTCACCCGCCCTCCCCACGCCGGGAAACCCCAGGTCATCTCCCACCCTCAGGTGGAACACAGGGTTCCCTCAGCGGACGGGGACAGGATCGGGACATGACTGGCACCCCAGGGCCGCGAAACGGCCGCGTCCGTGTGCTCATCGTCGACGACGAGCCCGCGCTCACCGACGTGCTCTCCGTGGCCGTCGAGGAGGCGGGCTGGCGCGCCTACCCGGCGCTCGACGGACAGAGCGCGCTGAGGATCGCGCGGGGCTGCCCACCGCACGCCGTCGTGCTCGACGGGATGCTGCCCGACCTGGACGGCCTCCAGGTGCTGCGCCGCCTCAGAGCCTGTGAACAAACCCCCGCCTGCGCCGCGGCGTCCGGCACGCACGCTCGCCGCGTTGCCGAACCGCCCACGTGGCTCCGCCACGAGGGCGCTCCGGCGCCTTGCGATCGAACGCTCCCCCACGCTCGAACAACCTCGCGCGGGGGGACCCCCACGACGCCGCGGCGCCCGCCCTTCGGGCGGACGACGGGGGTTTGTTCACAGGCTCTCAGGCACGAGAACCCGAAGCCGCCCGTCCTCATGCTCACCGCCCGCGACGCCCTGGAACACCGGCTGGACGGCCTCGGCGCCGGTGCCGACGACTACGTCACCAAGCTGTTCTCCCTGGAGGAGGTCGTCCTGCGGCTGCGCGGACTGCTGCGCCGGGCCGGGGCCGAGCGGGCCCGGTCCGACACATCCGTACGTGTCCTCGGCGACCTCGTGCTGACCGAGGAGAGCCGCGAGGTGCACCGCGCGGGCGTGCCCGTCCCGCTCACGGCCAAGGAGTTCGACCTGCTCAGCCTGATGATGGGCCACCCGCGGCAGGTGCTCAGCAAGGCGCGGATCCTCGACCATGTGTGGAGCAGCTCCTTCGACGGCGGCGGCAACCTCGTGGAGGTCTACATCTCCAACCTCCGCCGCAAGATCGACCACGGCAGGGCGCCGCTGATCCACACCGTGCGCGGGCTCGGCTACGGCATCAGGCCGGTGGAGGACGGGACATGAGCACGCGACGACCCCCTCGCTCCCTGCGCACGCGCCTGCTCGTGTTCATCGGCCTCACCCTCGTCACCGTGTGCGCCGCGATGGCGCTCACCACGGCCTTCGTTCAACGCGCCTATCTGATGGGCGACCTGGACGGCCGGGTGGCCAACGCCGTCTCCCGCAGCCTCGGCGGCGCCGCACTGCGCCCGGACGCCGAGGACGACCTGCGCTTCCTCAACGAGAACGGCCACCCGGCCGGTCTGCTCGCCGCCCGCCTCGACGCGGACGGCAGCATCGTCGCCGCCGCGGTCGTCGGCCAGGACGCCCCGCCGAAGGCGCTCACCGCCGAGCAGACCGCCGCCCTCGCGGACATCGCGACGGACGGCACCAAGCACACCCGGACCGTCCCGGGCCTCGGCACCTACCGGGTCGCCGCGGTCGAGAGCGGCGGCATCCGGGTCCTCACCGGGCTGCCCATGGACGACGTCCAGCGCATGATCGGCGGACTCGTCGCCGCCGAGGCCGCCGTGGCGGTGGCCGGTCTCGCCGCGGCGGGCGGCGTCTGTGCCGTGGTCGTACGACGCCAACTGCGCCCCCTCGGCCGGGTCGCCGCCACCGCCGCCGAGGTCTCCCGCGCCCCGCTCGACCGCGGCGAGGTCACCCGCCTCACCCGGGTCCCGGCCCCGGACACCGACCCCGCCAGCGAGGCCGGCCAGGTCGGCGCCGCGCTCAACCGCATGATCGACCACGTCGAGTCCTCGCTCACCGCCCGCCGGCGCAGCGAGGAGCGGATGCGCCGATTCCTCTCCGACGCCAGCCACGAACTGCGCACCCCGCTCGCCTCGATCGCCGGGTACGCCGAACTCATGAGCCGCGGCACCGACCGGATCGAGCCGCTGCTCGCCTGGAGCCGGGTGTCCGCCGAGTCGGCCCGGATGACGGGGCTGGTCGAGGACCTGCTCCTGCTGGCCCGCCTGGACGAGGGGCGTCCGCTGCAGTCGGCCGAGGTGGACATGGCGGCCCTGGTCGCCGAGGCGGTCTGGGACGCGAGGGCGGCCGGCGGCACCCACGACTGGCAACTCGAACTGCGCCTCGACGCGGCCCCGTCGGTCCTCGGCGACCAGGCCCGGCTCCACCAGGTGGTGGCCAACCTCCTGGCCAACGCCCGCGTGCACACACCGGCGGGCACACGGGTCGTGGCCACGGTGGAGGCGAGGGACGGATCCCCTGAGGCGGGGGACGGCTCCGGTGGGGCGAGGGATGGATCTGGTACGGCGGGGGACGGATCTGGTGCGGCGAAGGACGGCTCCGGCGTCGTGATCCGCATCCGCGACAACGGCCCCGGCATCCCGCCCGCCTTCCTCCCCACCGTCTTCGAACGCTTCACCCGCGCCGACGCCTCCCGCGCCCGCAGCGGCCCGCACGAGGGGGGATCCGGTCTCGGCCTCGCCATCGTGGCGGCGATCGTCTCCGCGCACGGCGGCCGTATCGACGTCGAGAGCGCACCTGGTCGCACCGAGTTCACGATCGAACTGCCCTCCGTGGACGCCGAACCACCGGCCTTGGACACCGTCTCGGGCCCGTCCGTCCCGGCACCCGTGCGGTCCTCGCGGACACTCGCCGGTAACCGCTGACGGACGACAGCGCTTCCTCGTACGCCTGTGACGCCTCGTATGCCTGTGACGCCTCGTGCGTCATCCGTTTACATCTGCGCCACTCGGCGCTACTTTCCGAACCAAGGGGAGGTGGGAGCGCTCCCATCCGGTGGACCGGAACCCGCCGCCTGTGCGCCGCTCCCACCCCACCCGGTCGCACCGCATCGCGTATGCGCCGGCAACTCCGCACCTGCACACATGCATCCGCACCCGCACCCATACATCCGCGCCACACACACGTATCCGCCCGGCCCGTACCTGAAGGAAACGGACTCGTATGTCATGATCCTGACAACCCGCACGGACGCGAGCGCATCCCCGCCTCGCCGATTAACGCTCCCCACCCGCGCCAGAGCCCTCTTCCTCGTCCTGGTCTCCCTGCTCGCGACCATCCCCGCCGTGGCCCTCGTCATGAGCACCGGCGGCGAGGCGGAGGCCCACGGCACCCCCATGAAGCCGGGCAGCCGCACCTTCCTGTGCTGGCAGGACGGGCTGACCGACACCGGAGAGATCAAGCCGGTCAACCCCGCCTGTAAGGCGGCCCAACAGATCAGCGGCACCACGCCGTTCTACAACTGGTTCTCGGTGCTCCGCTCCGACGGCGCCGGCCGCACCCGCGGCTTCGTGCCCGACGGCGCGCTGTGCAGCGGCGGCAACACCAACTTCACCGGCTTCAACGTGCCGCGCGACGACTGGCCGCTCACCCATCTCACCTCGGGCGCGACGGTCGACTTCTCGTACAACGCCTGGGCCGCGCACCCGGGTTGGTTCTACGTCTACATCACCAAGGACGGCTTCGACCCGACCCAGACCCTCACCTGGGACGACATGGAGGAGCAGCCCTTCCTCTCCGTCGACCACCCGCCGCTCAACGGCTCCCCGGGCACGGTCGAGGCCAACTACTCCTGGACAGGAAAGCTTCCTGACAACAAGTCGGGCCGCCACATCGTCTACATGGTCTGGCAGCGCTCCGACAGTCAGGAAACCTTCTACTCCTGCTCCGACATTGTCTTCGACGGCGGAAACGGCGAGGTGACCGGCATCAAGGAGCCCGGCAACCCGACCGACCCGGTGCCCGGCGAGTGCTCCGCCGCCCGCCGCACGACCGGCAGTTGGTCCGGTGGCTACCAGTCCGAGGTGACCGTCACCAACACCGGCGACGTCCCGATGCTCGGCTGGATGGTCGACTGGACGCTTCCGTCCGGCCAGAAGGTGGAGAGCCTCTGGAGCGGCAACGCGACCTACACCGGCCAGGCGGTGATGGTCCACAACGTCGACTGGAACGGCTCCCTCGATCCGGGGGAGAGCACGACATTCGGCTACGTCGTCTCTGGCTCCGGCGGCGACAGTACGGCGAACCTGCCCTGCCGGGTGGGCTGAACCGTCGCCCGAAGCGGACCCGGTGGGCGTCGAGCCGTCGCCCGCCGGGTCCGTCGTCGGTCCGGGTGCGGTGTGACCGTGAGCGGCGACCGGCCGCCTGTCGGCAAGGTGTCGGAGTCGACAGAGTGTTAGACAGGAAAACAAACTGGTAACGACAGGCAACCTCAAGGGGGTTCGCCGCTGTCTAGCCCATATGAAGATCACTTTTCTGCTGCACAATGCCTACGGGATCGGAGGCACGATCACCACCACGTTCAACCTGGCCCAGGCGCTGGCCGAGCGGCACGACGTGGAGATCGTCTCCGTGCTGCGGCACCGGGAACACCCCAACTTCACCCTGGACCCGAAGGTTTCCCTGACGCCACTGGTGGATCTGCGGCACGAGAAGGAACATCCCCTGCATCTGAGACCGGCGCGGGTGTTCCCCGCCGCTGAGTACCGCCACCGGCAGTACAGCGAGTTGACCGACCAGCGGATCGGCGAGTACCTGGCGGCGATCGACGCCGACGTCGTCATCGGCACCCGGCCCGGGCTCAACGTGCATCTCGCGCTCCAGGCACCGGAGCGCGTCATCCGCATCGGGCAGGAGCACCTCACCCTCGACAACCACCCGCCCGGGCTGCGCACCTCACTGCGCCGGGCGTATCGCCGGCTCGACGTGCTGACCACGGTCACGGAGGCGGACGCCGCCGCCTACCGGCGCAAGATGCGGCTGCCCAAGGTGCGGGTGGAGGCACTCCCGAACAGCGTCCCCGACCCCGCGCTGCCCGCCGCGGACGGCTCCGCGAAGGTGGTGGTCGCGGCGGGACGGCTGGTCCCGGTGAAGCGCTACGACCTGCTCATCGAGGCCTTCGCCCTCGTCGCCGCCGAACGCCCCGACTGGCACCTGCGCATCTACGGCAAGGGGGAGGAACAGGACCGGCTGCGGCAGCTCATCCACCGGCTCGGCCTGTACGACAACGTCTTCCTCATGGGCGCGGCGGCTCCCATGGAGGCGGAGTGGGTCAAGGGCTCGATCGGCGCGGCCGCGTCTAACTTCGAGCCGTTCGGCATGACCATCGTCGAGGCGATGCGCTGTGGACTGCCGGTGGTGAGCACCGACTGCCCGTACGGACCCGGCGAGATCATCAAGGACGGGGTCGACGGCAGGCTGGTGCCGGTCGGGGACCGTGACGCTATGGGCGCCGCACTGCTCGACCTCGTCCGCGACGACGAGCGACGCCGGCGGATGGGCCGTACGGCCATGGCGAACGCGCGACGGTACGCGCCGCTCCCGGTCGTCGAGCACGCCGAGCGACTGATCGACGAGGCGATGTCGGCTCGCAGGACCGGGCGACCGGTCGTGCCCCGACCCGGCCGAATACAACACGCCCTGGTCAGCCAGGGCTTCGCCGCCCGCGACGCCGCGTATGCCGTGGCCTCCCGCGCGGTGCGCACGGTACGGAGGGGACAGCGATGACGAGGGAACCCGGCGCGACACGTGACGCGACGCCGCGTACCGACTGCACGGTCGACGCGGACGGGCGCATCATCTTCCTTCTGGCGGCGCGGACAGCCTTCGGCCCCCACCCGCCCCGGTTGCTGCTGCGGCTGCGTCCCAAGAAGGGGCAGCCCGAGAAGGTCCTGCACGTTCTCGACCTGGAGCCCGTGGACGGTGGTCGGCTGCGCGCCGTCCTGGAGCCGAAGCTCGCACTCGCCGAGGGCCGTTGGGACGTGTACCTGCTCCCCGAACCGGCAGGAGAACCAGGCGAGCGCGGAGAGCCCGGCGCCGGCCGGCGGCGCCTCCGCCCCGGCCTGCGTGACCTGCGGACCCTCGTCGACGGACAGGCCCGTGACTGGCCGTCGCCGGTCGCCGTGCGGGTGCCGTACACCACCAAGGACGGCTATCTCGCGGTGCGCGCCTGGCTGCGCACCGCCCACGCGGAGGTCGAGGGCATCGACCTCGCGGACCGCACGATGACGGTCAGGGCCCGGCTGCACGGCGCCACGCTCGCCGAGGGGGCCGCCGTACGACTGCGTCCGAGGGGTGGGAAGGGCGTCGTACGGACCCTGGAACCACGCGCAGGAAGTGATGGACGGGCGTTCTCCTTCACCGTGGACTACAGGGAGTTGACCACCGGTCACGGCGCCGAGGCCGGAAGCCGCGTCTGGGACCTCTCCGTCCAGCCCGGGGAGGCTGCGGATACCGCTCCGATCCGGATCGGCCGTCTGCTCGACGACGTGGCGGACCGCAAGGAGATCTTCGTCTATCCGGCGGTCGCGGTCGGCGATGCCGCCGTACGTCCCTACTACACGGTCGACAACGACCTCTCCGTGGAGGTGACCGCCGCGACGGCGTGAAGGTTCGTTCTCGAGCGGACCCGGTGGGCGTTGAGCCGTCGTCCACCGGGTCCGCGAGCCAGACGGACCCGAGGGGGAGAGAGGCCCGTCCGGTTGGAGAGTGGCTGTGCGGGGATGCAAGGTCGACAACGTTGTCTCGCGTGCCCACGCATGACTCTATCGCCTCAACGGACAACACCGTCAAGCCAGTTGGGTATCCGGCCGCCGTCAGACGGGCGGCCGCGGGTCGGAGGCCAACACCTCGCACAGCCAGTCCAGTTGGCGACGGACGTGCACGGCGTCGCCGCCCTCGTGGCCGTTGAAGGGGTAGGCGTGGATCTCCTTGCGAGGGTCCGAGCCCGACAGCTCCGCGTAGCGGTTGAAGGCGCCGTACGCCCCGCTCGGCGGGCACACCGTGTCGCGCAGGCCGACCCCGAAGTGGGCCGGAGCGTGGGCGCGCCTGGCGAAGGCGATCCCCTCCAGGTGGGAGAGGGTGTCGTACGCGGCGCGCTCGGCGCCCCGGTGGACGGAGAGGTACGCGGTGATCTCGCCGTACGGCCCGGCGTCCGTGAGGTCGAGTGCGCGCCGGATGCCGCACAGGAACGGGGCGGTGGCGAGGAGTGCCGCGAGGTCGGGCACGAGTCCCGCGACGGCGAGGGCGAGCCCGCCGCCCTGGCTGTTGCCGACGGCGGCGATCCGTGCGGCGTCCACGCCCGGCAGGGCCCGCACGGCCGTGACCGCTCGTACGGCGTCCGTGATCAGGCGGCGGTAGTGGTGGTCGTGGGGTGACAGGAGTCCGCGTACCGCCGGGCCCGGGCCGCCCGGCGCCGTGGCGTGCGGGTCCGCGGTGGCGCCGCCGTTGCCGTACTGGTCGCCCTGGCCCCTGTTGTCCATCAGCAGATGCGCGTACCCGGCGTTCACCCAGGTCAGCCGCTCGTGCGGAAGGCCGCGGCCACGGCCGTAACCGGCGTACTCGACGACGGCGGGCAGCGGTTCGCGCACCCCGGCCGGTCTGCTGAACCAGGCCCGCACCGGGTCGCCGGCGAACCCGCGGAAGGTCACGTCCCAGGTCTCGGTCAGCCGCAGTCCGGTCCGCACCGGGTGCACCGCCACCAACACCTCCGGCTGGGCCGCCTCCTTGAGGGTGTCGTGCCAGAACTCGTCGAAGTCGGCGGGCTCCTGGGGATCCGGGCGGTAGCGCTCCAGCTCCGCCAAGGGCAGGTCGAACGCGGGCACCAACGGCCTCCGATTGTTGCGCTTCTGAATATGAATGTTTCGTAGCCGCAGGCTCAATACGGCAACTTCCTTCTCAACTCACCTTCCCTGCCATCCCCATTGACAGCCATTACACCCGCCCCTAACCTCGCCGCAAAGTTGCCGGTACGACTCCGAAACTTTCGGTGCCACCGGGAGGCCCACCGTATGAGCACCCCCACCACATCGGCTCCGCCACCCGGCACACAGGAGCCGCCGCCGACGAAAACCCCACCCCGCCGCGGCCGTCCGCCGACACGCACCGGATGGCGGCGGGCGCTGCGCCGGGACTGGCAGCTGTACTCGCTGGCCCTGCTGCCGCTGCTGTTCTTCCTGGTCTTCCGCTACCTGCCGATGATCGGCAACGTGATCGCCTTCCGGCGCTTCGAGCCGGGCGGATCGATCTTCGGCGAGGACTGGGTGGGCCTGCGCTATGTCGAGATGTTCCTCAGCGACCCCACCTTCTGGCAGGTGTTCCGCAACACCCTGTGGCTCGGCGGACTGACGCTCGTCTTCTGCTTCCCGATCCCGATCGTGCTCGCCCTGCTGCTCAACGAGGTGCGCCGACGCTCGCTGAAACGATTCGTGCAGTCGGTGTCGTATCTGCCGCACTTCCTGTCGATCGTGATCGTCGCGGGCATCACGATGCAGATGCTCGCCACGGACGGCCCGATCAACCACGTCCTGGGGTGGTTCGGGCACGACCCGGTCCGGTTCATCCAGGAGCCCGAGTGGTTCCGCACCGTCTACGTCGGCTCGGAGATCTGGCAGACCGCCGGCTGGGGCACGATCCTCTACCTCGCCGCGCTCACCACCATCGACGAGGACCTCTACGAGGCCGCCCGCATCGACGGCGCGGGCCGCTGGAAGCAGATCTGGCACGTCACCCTGCCCGGCATCCGCCCGACCATGATCACGCTGCTGATCCTCAACGTCGGCACCTTCATGGCCGTCGGCTTCGAGAAGGTCCTGCTGCTGTACAACCCGCTGACCTACCAGACCTCCGACGTGATCTCCACCTACGTCTACCGGACCGGTGTGGAGTCCAACAGCTTCAGCTACGCCGCCGCCATCGGCCTGTTCGAGGCGATCATCGGCCTGGTCCTGATCACGTCCGCCAACACGCTCTCGCGCCGCACAGTGGGGACCAGCCTGTGGTGAAGCCGAGCCGTTCCCAGCGCGTCTTCCAGGGCGTCAACGGGGTGATCCTCACCCTCGTCGTGGTCGTGACCCTGTACCCCTTCCTCAACATCGTCGCGCGGTCCTTCAGCGGGGAGCGGCAGATCCGCGCCGGTGAAGTGACCCTGTGGCCCGAGGGGTTCAACCTCACCACGTACAAGATCGTGTTCCAGGACTCCATGTTCTGGCGCAACTACGGCAACACCGTCTTCTATACGGTCGTCGCGACCGCCGTCGCCATGGTCCTGACGACCTGTTACGCCTACGTCCTGTCGAAGAAGCACCTCAGGGGCCGCGGCGCGCTCGTCGGCATCGCCGTGTTCACCATGTTCTTCACCGGCGGCCTGATCCCCAACTATGTGCTGATCACCAGCCTCGGACTGAAGAACAGTGTGTGGGCGATCGCGCTGCCCAACGCGATCAGCGTCTTCAACCTCCTGGTCATGAAGGCCTTCTTCGAGAGCCTGCCGACCGAGCTGGAGGAGGCCGCCCAGATCGACGGTCTGAGCACCTACGGCATCCTGCTGCGGATCGTGCTGCCGCTGTCCAAGGCGGTCGTGGCGACGATGGTGCTCTTCTACTCGGTGTCGTTCTGGAACTCCTGGTTCAGCGCGTTCCTCTATATGGACCGGACGGATCTGATGCCGGTCACCGTCTATCTGCGCAACCTCATCCAGGGCGCCACCGGCGGCGAGAACGCCGGAGCCGGTATCGAGCAGCTCAGCCAGGTCGGGGCGAACATCCAGGCGGTCACCATCGTGCTCACCGCGCTGCCGATCCTCTGCGTGTACCCGCTCGTCCAGCGCTACTTCGTCTCGGGCGTGATGCTCGGCGCCGTCAAGGGCTAACAAGGGAGTATCCGTGAAGAACACAGGACATCTGTCGCGGCGTCAGATCCTCGCCGCCGCAGGATTCATCGGCCTCGCCACCCTCACCGCCTGCGGCAGCGGCGACGACGGAGGCGACCCCAAGGACCTGTCGAAGAAGCAGAACGGCGCGATGAAGGAGTACCGCACCGGCCAGCAGTTCAAGGCGGCGAAGCCGCTCTCCTTCTCGATGCTGCACAACAACAACCCGGTCTACCCGATGAAGAGCGGCTGGCTGTTCTGGAAGGAGGTCACCAAGCGCACCGGCATCACCATCAAGCCCCTCGACGTCCCGCTGGCGGACTACGAGAAGAAGCGCAGCGTCCTCATCGGCGCGGGCGACGCCCCCTTCCTGATCCCCAAGACGTACCACCCCTCCGAGGTCGCGTTCGTGTCGTCCGGCGCGATCCTCGCGGTCAGCGACTACGTGCACCTCATGCCCAACTTCCAGGACAAGGTCAAGAGATGGAGGCTGGAGCCCGAGCTCGACTCCATACGCCAGTCCGACGGCAACTACTACCTGCTGCCCGGCCTGCACGAGAAGGCCAAGTCCGGTTATTCGCTGTCCTTCCGCACGGATGTCCTCGACAAGCACGGCCTGACCCTGCCCACCAGCTGGGACGAGGTGTACGACGTCCTGAAGGCACTCAAGACCGAGTACCCCGACAAATACCCCTGGACCGACCGCTGGAGCACCAACACCCCCTTCCCGTGCGGCGCGCTGTTCAGTTACCTCGGCCAGTCCTACGGGGTGAAGGCGGGCTGGACCTACAACAACCTCACCTTCGACACCAAGGCGGGGAAGTTCGTCTTCAACGCCACGACGGACAGCTACCGCCAGATGGTCGAGTACCTGAGGAAGCTGGTCGCCGAGAAGCTGCTGGACCCGGAGAGCTTCACGCAGCAGGACGACCAGGCGGTGCAGAAGCTGCTGGCCGAGAAGTCGTATGTGATCAGCGCGAATCCGCAGGAGCTGGTGCAGAACTACCGCTACAACCTTCAGAAGCAGGTCAAGGGCGCGAAGATCGAGATGGTCCCGGTGCCCCTCGGCCCGGCGGGCCGGGTGGTCCTGGGCGGTACCCGCCTGGAGAACGGCGTCATGATCTCCAGCAACGCCCTCAAGAGCGACACCTTCGTGGCGATGATGCAGTTCGTGGACTGGCTCTGGTACTCCGACGAGGGCCAGCAGTTCTGCAAGTGGGGCATCGAGGGC
This sequence comes from Streptomyces sp. NPDC051738, assembly GCF_044453205.1. Lineage (NCBI taxonomy): Bacteria > Bacillati > Actinomycetota > Actinomycetes > Kitasatosporales > Streptomycetaceae > Streptomyces > Streptomyces sp. NPDC051738. Next base: position 24,692 of record NZ_JBITCM010000006.1, read on the forward strand.
GTCACTTACACCAAGTCCGGCGACACTTACGAGCTGAAGCCCGGCATCTCTCTCATGGGCTCCGACCCGGACGCCCCGAAGGACCTCCAGAAGGACTACGGCTTCTTCAACGGCGTCTTCACCTACGGCGGCAGCTGGGCCCTCGTCTCCTCCAACTTCAGCCCGGACGAGCAGAAGTTCCAGGACGCCATGTCCCAGCGCGAAGAGCTGCCGATCGACCCGGCGCACCCGCTGCAGTCCATGGAGCAGGAACAGGCGACGCTCTGGGACACCCCGCTCAAGGACCACGCCATCCAGAACACCCTCAAGTTCGTCCTCGGCAAGCGCCCGATGTCCGAATGGGACGCCTACGTCGCCGAGTTGAAGGCCAAGAACATGGACCAACTGGTCGACCTGCACAACAAGGCATACGAACGCTTCAAGAAGGAGAACGGGTGAGCGGCGGCGCACCTACAGCCGCCTTCGGCACCGGGGTCCTCTCCCGCGCCGCCGGCCTGATCCACACCCTGGTCACCGTCGAGGCCCTGCTGCTTCTCGCCGCATCGCCCGGTCTCGCCGGCCTGCTCCTCCTCGGCCCCGACCCGGCCAACCTGCCGCTGGCCGCCGTATGCCTGCTGCCGCTCGGCCCGGCCCTGTCCGCCGCCCTGTACGCCCTGCACCACCGCACCCGCGACCTCACGGACCTGCACCCGGCGCGCACCTACGCACGCGGCTGGCGGCTCAACGCCCTCCCGGCGCTGAAGCTCTGGACGCCCCTGCTCGCCTGGCTGACCGTCATCGCCTTCACCCTCACCCACTTCTCCGCCACCGGTCTGCCCGGCTGGTGGGCGGTGCTGCTCGGCGTGATCGGCGCCGGCTCGCTGCTGTGGGGCGCGCACGCGCTGGTCCTCACCTCGCTGTTCACGTTCCGCACCCGCGACACCGCCCGCCTCGCCGCGTACTTCCTCGTCCGGCACGCCCGCGCCACCCTCGCCGCAGCCTCCCTGCTCCTGCTGGTGGCCGCGTCGACCGCCCTGCTGACCGAGGCCCTGCCCGCCCTGCTGGCCGCCCCGCTGCTGCTCTCCCTGCTGCACAGCAGCCGCCCGGTGATCGCCGAGACCCAGGAGGACTTCACCGCATGACGGCGCCGCGCACCCCGAGGATCCCGTACGGCGGCGACTACAACCCCGAGCAGTGGCCGCATCCGGTCTGGGACGAGGACCACCGCCTGTTCACCCGGGCCCGCATCGACACCCTCACCGTCGGTGTCTTCACCTGGGCCCTCACCCAACCCGCCCCCGACACCTACGACTTCACGACCCTCGACCGCATCCTCGACCGCGCCGCCGCCGAGAACCGCCAGGTCTGCCTGGCCACCGGCACCGCGGCCCTCCCGCCCTGGCTGGCCAGGAGACACCCCGAGGTCAACCGCACCGACTTCGAGGGCCGCCGTCACCGCTACGGCCAGCGCCACAACTTCTGCCCCAGCTCACCGGCGTACCGCGAGCACGCCACGGCCATGGCGGACCGCCTCGCCGAACGCTACGCGGACCACCCGGCGCTCCTCGCCTGGCACATCAACAACGAGTACGGAGGCGCCTGTTACTGCGACCTGTGCGCCGAGGCGTTCCGGGCCTGGCTCCAGGACAAGTACGGCGGCCTCGACGCCCTCAACGACGCCTGGTGGACGACCTTCTGGTCCCACCGCTTCACCGACTTCGGCGAGATCGAGCCCCCCAGCGCCCTCACCGAGCACTGGCGCGGTCCCGATCACACCGCGTTCCAGGGCATCACCCTGGACTACTTCCGCTTCACCACCGACGCCCTCCTCGGCTGCTTCCTCGCCGAGAAGGAGGTGATCCGCGCCCATGACCCGGACACGCCCGTCACCACCAACTTCATGGGTATGTTTCGCCCCCTCGACTACCACCGCTGGGCGCCCCACCTCGACTTCGCCTCCTGGGACAGCTACCCGCCCCTCGACGCCCCGCCCACCTGGCCCGCCCTCGCCCACGACCTGATGCGCGGCCTCAAGGACGGCGCCCCCTTCTGGCTGATGGAGCAGACCCCGTCCACGACGGCCTGCCGTGACGTCAACCCCCTGCGCCGCCCCGGCGAACTCCGCCTCGCCACCTTCCAGGCAGTCGCCCACGGCGCCGACGCGGCCCTCTACTTCCAGATGCGCGCATCCCGCGGCGCCTGCGAGAAGTACCACGGCGCGGTCATCGGGCACGCGGGCCGGGACGACACCCGGGTCTTCCGTGAAGTGGCCGATCTGGGAAGGGAGTTGGAGAGCCTCGGAGACGCGACCCTCGGCGCCCGCACCCCGGCCCGTACCGCGCTGATCTTCGACTGGGACAGCTGGTGGGCCCTGGAGATCTCCGACGGCCCTTCCCGGCTGGTCAAGTACCAGGAGGTGGTCCACGCCTACTACCGCGCCGCCCGCGAGGCCGGAGCCGACGTGGACGTCGTCCGCCAGACCGCCGACCTGACCTCGTACGACGTGGTTCTGGCCCCCGTTCTTCACCTGGTCAAGGGCGACCTCGCCGAGCGCCTCGAAGCGGTCGCCGCACGCGGCGGCACGGTTGTGGCGACCTTCCTCTCGGGCCGCGGCGACGAACACGACCGTGCGTTCCTGACGGACGTCCCGGGACCGCTGGCTCCCCTGATGGGCGTGCGGGTCGACGAGTGGGACTCGCGGCAACCGGAGTTCGCCCAGCACATTCCCGAACTTCAGACAGAGGCGCACCTCGTCTTCGAGATCGTCCAGCCGCGCGGCGCCGAGCCGATCGCCACGTATGGCGGCGACTTCTATGCCGGCACCCCGGCCGTGACCCGGCACGCGTACGGCGACGGCGAGGCATGGTACGTCGCCACCGCCCTCGCCCAGCCCGGCGTCGACCGGGTGGTCCGCCGTATCCTCGCCCGCCACGAGCTGCTCGGCCCCTACGCCGACAACCCGACCGTGGAGACCGCGACCCGGATCGCCCCCGACGGCACCCGCCTCCTCTTCCTCCTCAACCACGCCCCCGAACCGGCCCACCTGACCGCCCACACCACCGCCACCGACCTGCTGACCGGCAAACGGACGCAGGAGGGCGAGCCCCTGACCCTCGACCCGCTCGGGGTGGCGGTCCTGAGCCTTCTCAGTTGATGGTGACGACACGTGCCCAGGACGGCGGGGTGTCCGGGACGTAGTCCGGATCGCTCTCGTCGACGGTGCCGCCGACCCGGGGGAAGAGACCGACGACGGTGCGGCAGGGCGGCTGCGCGGAGGGCCATGGTGTCTGACCGTCAGTGAGAGCGACGATCACGTCCGGGCGGTGCCGGGAGCGGAGCGCCCGGGCGAAACCGGAGCGCAGATCCGTTCCCCCGCCGCCGACCAGCTCGATGTTCTCGGCGCGGCAGAGCGGGACGGCCACTCCCGCCGCCGCGTCGCAGGAGATCACCGACACCAGGTCGCGCCGCCCGCCCACCGCGCGTGAGATGGCCGCCACCTCCAGCAGGGCGCTGCCCAGTTCGGCGTCGCTCACCGACCCGGACGTGTCGATCACGACGCAGACCCGGGGCGGCGTACGCCGCAGGCTCGGCAGCAGTACGCCGGGGACACCGGCCGAGCGCCGGGACGGACGCCGGTAGCTGTGGTTCTCGCCCACCCCTGGCGCGCCCGCCGCCGAGCGTACGGCCGCCCCCAGCAGCTGCCGCCACGGCTGCGGCGGATGGAACGCCTCGTCCGCCCATCGCCGCCACCCATCCGGAGCCTCGCCCGGTCGGCCCTTGATCCCCTCGGCGACCCGGAAGCGCACCGCGTCCCGCTGCTGCCTGGTCAGCCCGTGTGACCCGTCCGGCCCCAGCTCCCACGGCCGGACCTGTCCGTCGGCACCGCTGCCACAGTCCAGCCAGGCCAGGTCCGCGGCGAGCCCGGACATCGACGCCCTCCGCAGGTACTCCTCCATCAGCAGTCCGTCGGGCAGCCGCAGCAGCGACGGAAGCACCGCCCCGGTGGGCCGGGGCAGACCGTCGCCGTAGATGTCGTCGTTGATCTCGAAGTCGGCGGCGATGTTCCGTCGCAGCCTCTCGCCCGGCCCGTACTCCTCGTGCTCGCGCGCGTACCGCTCCCCCCGCCCATGATGGTCCCGGAGCAGATGGGACACCTCGTGCACCCAGACGCCCGCCAGCTCCTCGACCGGGGTGCGCGCCACGAAGCCGGGGGAGACGTAGCAGCGCCAGTGCGCGTCGACCGCCATGGTCGGTATCGACCGGTCCTCCACCACCGACAGCGCGAACAGCGCGACAGCGAGGTACGGGCGGACCTTGACCGCGTGCAGCCGGGCGGACAGCAACTTCTCCCTGTCCAGCGGGAGTCCGGGCGGATTGTCCGGCGCGTCGCGACCGGCCGGTGGTCCCGGCACGGTCGCCCGTACCGGGCGCGGCGGCGGAGGCGGGGCCATCGGGCGCGGCAGCGGGCGCCTCCCGGTCATCGGGGCACTGCCCTGGGCTCGCCCCGCCTCGGTGTGCTTCAGGGGCCCGGTCATCGGCGCGCCCCCTCGGCCCGCCCGGCCCGCTCCACCGACCGGTCCGCGCGCTCGGCGAGACCGACGACCGTGGCCAGCCGTTCCACCGCCTCCGGCACCTCCCAGTCGTCGCGTCGCAGCGCGGCCAGCGTCGTGGCGGGGGCGACGAGCAGATCCGGAGCGCCGGTCTCCAGCGCACGGACCAGCACCGCCCAGCCCGCCTCCCACCGCTCCCGTTCCGGCCGCGCCCCGACGGCGGCCACCACCGCCTCCAGCGCGGCCTGACGCAGATCGCCCCGCGCCGGAAGCTCGGCGGCGGCCGGATCGGCCAGGAGCGACTCCGGGTCCGGCAGGTCCATCCGGTCCAGATGGGCGAGGAGTTCGAGCCCCGGTCCGTCTCCCACCGCGCCCCGCACCAGCAGAGCCAGAACGTCCCGCGAGACGGAGGCCGCCGTGCCGAAGGCCAGCAGGGTCAATGCGGTCTCCCAGCTCCGGGGCGAGGGCCAGGCGCCACCGCGCCGCGTCTCGGTGCTCGGCAGCCGGTGGATCAGCGTCGGCCGGACTTTCAGGAACCCGCAGACCGCGCGCCGTGCGAAGGCCACCGCCTCCGCCAGCCGCTCCGGCTCCAGGCGGGGCAGCTCGGCCCTTGGCCAGACCCCGCCGAGGCCCCGCACCACCACGTCCTGGTCGTGCACCCAGTACAGATGCACGAACCGGTTGGCCAGCGGCGGACTCAGCTCCCACCCGTCCGCCGCCGACGCGCGCGGATTGGCGGCCGCCACGATCCGCACCCCCGGCGGCAGTTGCAGCGCACCGACCCTGCGTTCCAGGACGACCCGGAGCAGCGCGGCCTGCACGGCCGGAGTGGCGGTGGACAGCTCGTCCAGGAAGAGCAGCCCCCGCCCGGCCCGTACGAGCTCCACGGCCCACTGCGGCGGTGCCATCGGCACGCCACGCACCGCCGGGTCCTCGCCCACGATGGGAAGCCCGGAGAAGTCGGTCGGCTCGTGCACGCTGGCGATCACGGTCGTCAGCGGCAGGTCCAGGGAGTCGGCGAGCTGTGTCAGGGCCGCGGTCTTGCCGATGCCCGGCTCGCCCCAGAGCAGCACGGGCAGATCGGCCGCGACGGCCAGGGTGAGCGCTTCGAGCTGGTCGTCGGGGCGCGGTTCGGTGGTGGTCGTCCGAAGGATCGTCAGGAGATCGTCAGCGAGGGTGAGTTGGGTGGCGGTCCCGAAGGGGGCGGCGGGCAGGAGGGTACTGGAAGTCATGGGCATCACCTGGGGGAGGTCAGGGAACGGGACAGACCGTTCCGGAAGTCGTCAAAAGGAATGCGGAAAAGGAATGCGGAAAGGAGCGTGGAGTGGAACGCGCTCTGCGGGCGCGGGACTTGGGCGCCGGACGCTCGCCCGGTCAGCAGGCCTGACCGGTACGGGGCCGGGCCCGACTGCTCCGCTTGCGCCACAGCACGGGAGGCGTACGGCGGTCGAGCCGCGGCCGGTGACCCGCCTGCGCGCGGCCTGTGCCCGATACGTCTGAGCCGCCGGCCGTAACGGCATCGGGGTGTACGTCGGTCAGACCCGAGCGGTAGAGCCCGTGGTCGATGCGGCGGACCGCGGCCGACTCCAGCTCCTCCCGGAGCGGCCCGTCGCGCAGGACCGCGGCGGGACCGAGCAGCCCCTCGACCACGGCCAGCGCCCCGGCGACATCACCGTGGCCGAGCCGCTCCCGGACCGCCGGCAGCGCCTCCGGGTTGCGGTGCACCGCATCGATCGCCCGCAGACAGGGCAACGGCGGCCCGCCGAGCGACACCAGCAGCTCCTCGCGGCGCAGTTGGGCCGGGTCGTGATCGACCGCGGTCAGCACCCCGTCCCGCAGCGCGATCCGATGGACCTCGCCCCGGCACTCCACCCGACGCGGATCGCTGGGCTCCGGGACGGTGCCGACCGCGCGTTCCGCGCCGGGCGCCGCCACGGTGCCGGTCGCCGTCTTCGAGCGATACGCGGTCATCGAGCCATACGCGGTCATCGAGCCGGTCGCCGTCGCCGAGCCACGCCCCGTCATCGAGCCGGTCGCGGCCACCGACCCGCACGCCGTCAACGCGGCCGCGACCAGCGGATGCAGCCGGTCGGCCGTCACCAGCCCGACCCGCAACAGCTCCAGATCCGGAAGGGCCCGGGCCGCCGCCTCCGGCAGCACCGGAAGCGCCGCGACCTCCTGCGGCGGCAGCGCCTCCCGCACTGGACGGAACGTCGGGGCATGGCTGTCGTCGGGCGCCACGAGTTCGAGCACGGCGCGGTTCCGCGCACCGAGCCGCACCGTGAAGGCACCGCGGGGACAACCCTCGGCCCGCAACAGCGACTCCGCCTCGGCGGCCCAACTGGCCACCGCCCAAGAGGAGTTGAGGTGATCGGGCAGGTCGGGCGGCGCCGAGGAACGCGCCCCGCACCGTCGCGCCAGTTCGCCGCTCTGCCCGGAGTCCCAGAGATGCCGGTGCAGGTCGAGCCGGAAACGCCGGTCGGGGTGCGGGTGTGGGTGCGGATGGTGGCCGGGGGCTCTGTCCCCGGACTCCTCCCACAGGGACAGCGCCATCCGCTGTCCGGCGTCCGCCCAGGCCGGCGGTGTCCGCACCACCAGCTGCAGCGGAGTGGCACCGGGAACCCGGTATCGGGCCAGGGAGACGGTGAGGCCCGGACGGAGCCGCCCGTCGGGGGCGATCCGGGGCATGTGCCAGCGGAGCAGATCAGGTGCCAGCCGACGCAGATCTGCCCGAAGGCGGGTGACGAGATCGGTGCCGTGGCGGTTGCGCACGGCGCGCAGATCGAGGTCGAGGTCGATCCGGGCGGCGGCGCAGGCCCCCGCCCAGTCACCGACCGCACGCCGTGCGGTCGCGGTCTCGATCATGGACAGTGGCACGGCGTACTCGCGTACCCGCTGCCACATCGACAAATGGGCCGGAATCCCGTTCGCGAAGTGATGTGCCATCAGCACTCACCTTGCGCGAACGAGTCCCCCAATCGGTACGAGGAGAAGTTCTTCATCGTTCGGCATCATAAGCACCGCGATCGCGATCTGTCAGTCCCGATTCATCAGTCCCGATTCATCAGTCCCGATTCAGTGGATGCGACGCCCGTGTGCGTCGGCCACACCTGACTTGCGGAAGAAGTAGCTGTTCACCTGATCCCGCCACTCGCGGGCGCTGCGGAGCTGCTCCTCGTACCGCTCCGCCACCCGCGCGTGGCGCTCCGCGTCGACGACGTCCACCAGCGAGGCCCACACCCGCTGGGCCGCCTCCACCTCCTCCACGCCTTCGAAGTGCGTGTCGTATATGTGCTGGATCACCGTCTTCCCACTCCGCAGCACGTGCTCGTACGACACGTGGTGGAAGAACAGCAGCAGCTCGTCGGGGCAGGTGTCCGGCGACTCGTACACCTCGGCCCACGCCTTGGCGTACTGCCCCGCGTACCCGGTGCCGGTCGCCACGCTGCGGTCGACGCCGATGCCGTCGCGGTCGGCGAAGTGGTAGGTGCCCCAGGGGCTGTACTCGTAGCCGTCGACGCTCGGGCCGTAGTGGTGGCCGGGCTGCACCATCCAGCCCACCCCGAGGGGCGCGGTGTACTTCTCGTACGTCCGCCACGAACCCGCCAGCACCGCGCGCAACCCCGCCGCCGGACCGCTGCCGAAGGTGAGCCGGATCCACTCGTCGAGGATCGGGCCCGGATCCGCGTCCGGCTGCCAGGCGAGCCGCCCGAAGGTGTACAGGTTCGCCTGGGCGAGGGGATGCCCGGTCCAGAACGGGTCGTCGCCGACGTTGGACACGGCGACCATGGCGTCGGCCAGGTCCGCCACCGGCACCCCGTCGGGCCGGAACCGCAGCACCTCGCTCCACATCGGCCCCAGCCAGCACACATGCCGCTGCTGCCCGGTGTACTCCTGCGTGGCCTGCACCTCCACCGCCAGCCGGGTCCGCGGCATCGCGCCGATCAGCGGCGAGACCGGCTCACGCACCTGGAAGTCCATCGGACCGTGCTTGACCTGGAGGACCGCGTTCGCCGCGAACTGCCCGTCCAGCGGCACGAAATGGTCGTACGCGGCCCGCGCCCGGTCCGTCGTCCGGTCCCGCCAGTCCTGGCGGTGGTCGTAGACGAACGCCCGCCAGTGCACAGTCCCGCCGTACGGCTCCAGCGCGGCGGCCAGCATGTTCGCGCCGTCCGCGTGGCTGCGGCCGTACGCGAACGGCCCCGGCTGCCCCTCGGAGTCGGCCTTCACGACGAACCCGCCGAAGTCGGGGATCGCCTCGTACACCCGCGCGCTCGCCCCCGCCCACCACTCCCGCACCGCCGCGTCCAGCGGATCGGCGGACGGCAGCCCGCCGAGCACCATCGGCGCGGCGAAGGTGACCGACAGATGGGTGCGGATGCCGTACGGCCGCAGCGCGTCCGCGATCTCGGCGACCCAGCCGATCCGGTCGGTGAGCAGTCGCGCCTCGGCCTCGTGCACGTTGACGTTGTTCACGGCCAGCGCGTTGATCCCGCACGCAGCCAGCAGCCTGCCGTACGCCCGTACCCGCCCCAGCAGCTCACCGCGCGCCCGGCCGTCCGCCCAGAACAGCGACCCGCCGGCGTACCCGCGTTCCACCTGGCCCATCACCGGGTGCACGGCCACGTTGTCCCAGTGGTCGAGCATGCGCAGCGCCGACGCGGGCCGGTGCTCCTCAGGTGCGGACGAGCCCTGGAAGGCCGCGTTCCCGAGGCGTACGACGTGGAAGAGGCCGTACAGCAGCCCCGAACCGCCGGACGCGGTGACGGTCGTCACGCCGCCACCGCGCTGGAAGGTGAACGCCTCGCCGCCGTCGGTCCCGGTCAGCTCCAGGACCAGGTCGCACGGTTCGGGGGACTCGTCGCGCGAGACGCTCCCCCCGAACCGTACGCAGGCCTGGGCCACTTCTCCGTGCACCGTGTCCACCAGCGGACCCGAACCACGGATCAGGGTCCGCCGGGTGCCGATCGGCCGGAACGCCTCGTCCGGCAGCCAGGCCGGATCGACGGGCAGATCGACACCCTGCATGAGACCCCCAACGCGTCCGCTCAGGCGAGCAGTTCGACTTCCGACACCACCGCCTCGCCGTCGAACACCAGGCGGTACTTCCCGTACGTACCCGGGGACCCCACGGAGAACGCCCGTGTCTGGCGGTCCCATGCGAAGGACTGCCCGGAGCGCTCGTCGAGGGTCCGCCACGTCGTGCCGTCCTTCGACCCCTGGAGCTTCCAGCCGGTCGGCGCCTGCGTCCGGTCCGACGGCGAGGTCAGGGTGTACTGCACGCCCTTGGCGCCTTCGGACACCGGCAGATCCACCGAAGTGACACTCGCCTGGGTCGCCGAGGTGTTGTCGAACAGTGCCCCGTCACCCTCCAGGACGTCCGCCCTCGGGACCGGCACCTCGTCGTCCTTGGTGATCGACACGGGCGCCGCGTTCTTGCCGGTGCCCCAGGACGAGGGCCGCGCACCCATGTCGAACTCCAGGACACCGCCCTTCGCGATCAGCGAGTGGGGGAGCGAAGTCGACTTCCACGGAACGCCGTTGACCTTCAGCCCCTGCACATACACATTGCGGGCAGTGTTCTTCGGCGCCTTGACGACCAGTTCACGGCCGTTCTCCAGATGGACCGTCGCCTTGGTGAACAGGGGCGATCCGACGGCGTACTCGCCACTGCCCATCACCAGCGGATAGAAGCCCAGCGCGGAGAAGAGGAACCACGCCGACTGCTCGCCGTTGTCCTCGTCGCCGTGGTAGCCCTGCCCGATCTCGCTGCCGGTGTACAGCCGCGACAGCACCTCACGGACGCTCGCCTGTGTCTTCCACGGCTGTCCGGCCGCGTCGTACATGTACAGGGCGTGGTGGGCGACCTGGTTGGAGTGCCCGTACATGCCCATCCGCACGTCCCGCGCCTCCGTCATCTCGTGGATGACACCGGGGTACGAGCCGATGAAGTCGGGCGAGGCCGTCTCGGGGGTGGCGAGGTACTCGTCGAGCTTGTCCGCGAGCCCGCCGCGGCCGCCGTAGAGGTTGGCGAGGCCGCGGCTGTCCTGCGGGGCGGTGAAGGCGTAACCCCAGCCGTTGGTCTCGGTGTAGTCGTACCCCCACACGCGCGGGTCGTACTTGGACGACTCGACGCGCCAGTCGCCCTTGGCGTCGCGGCCCTGGAAGAAGCCGGCCTTGGAGTCGAACAGGTTCACATAGTCCTGGGCACGGTTGAGGAAGTACGCCGACTCCTCCTTGTACCGCTTCTCGCCGGTCTCCTCGTACAGCTTCCGGCCCATCCGCGCGATGCCGTAGTCGTTGAGGTAGCCCTCCAGCGCCCAGGACAGGCCCTCGTGGGTCTCGGTGCTGGTGTAGCCGAGGAACGGCGAGGTCTCCATGCCCTTGCGGCCCACGCCGGACGACGGGGGCACCACGGTCGCGTTCTTCACGGCCGCGTCGTACGCCGACTTCGCGTCGAAGTCGACGCCCTTGACGTACGCGTCCGCGAACGCGACGTCCGACGAGGTGCCCGTCATCAGGTCCGCGTATCCGGGCGACGACCAGCGCGATGTCCAGCCGCCGTCCTTGTACTGCTGCACGAACCCGTCGACCATCTCACCGGCCTGACGAGGGGTCAGGAACGAGTAGGCCGGCCACGTGGTCCGATACGTGTCCCAGAAACCGTTGTTGACGTACACCTTGCCGTCGACGATCTTCGCGCCGGTGTGCGTCGGGGTGTCCGGACCCGTCATCGGCGAGAACGGAGAGGCGTACCGGTACGTCGAACCGACCTTCTCGAAACCGGAGTTGGGGTACAGGTACAGCCGGTACAGGCTGGAGTACAGCGTGGTCAGCTGATCCGGCGTGGCGCCCTCGACCTCGACCTTGCCGAGCAGCTTGTCCCAGGCGCGCTGGGCCCGGTTCCTCACCGTGTCGAAGGAGGTGCCGTCCGGGATCTCCTGGCGCAGATTGTCCTTCGCCTGGTCGAGGCTGATGAGCGAGGTGGCGATCCGCAGCGTGACGGACTTGTTCTCGGGCTTGAACCGCAGATGGCCCTTGACCCCGCTCGACGACCCCTCTTCCACCGGCGCGTCGAACACGCCGTACACGAACAGCCGGGTCGCCCCCGTCGACAGCCCCGACTTCACGTCGGAGTAGCCGCTGAACGTCCCGCTCTCCTTGTCGAGGGTCAGCCCCGCCTGGTCGGTGACGTTGTCGAAGAGCACGCTCGCGTCGTCGCCGGGGTAGGTGAAGCGCAGGACGGCCGCGTGGTCGGTCGGCGTCATCTCCGCCTTGAGGCCGTTCTCGAAACGCACACCGTAGTAGTACGGCCGTGCCGTCTCGTTCTCGTGCCGGAAGGCCAGCTGCCGTGCCTCACGGCCCAGATCGGGCGTGCCGGACGCGGCGGACGGCATCACCTGGAAGGTCTGCCGGTCGCCCATCCAGGGGCTGGGCTCATGGCTCGCGCTGAACGCCTGGATCGTCGGCAGGTTGTCGTCGTTGTTGGCCCGCGCGTAGTCGTACAGCCAGCTCAGCGAGCCCGCGTTGGTCACCGGGGTCCAGAAGTTGAATCCGTGCGGCACCGCCGTCGCGGGGAAGTTGTTGCCGCGCGAGAAGCCGCCGCTGGAGTTGGTGCCGCGGGTCGTCACCGCATAGTCGGACAGATGCGCCTTCGGCTTCTCCCGCGGTACGGCCTTCAGCGCCACGTCGTCCAGCCAGCCCCGGAACTTCGCCGGGCCCTTGGGGGAGTCGTACGCCACCAGGATCCGGTCGACGGTCTTGCCGGCCGCGACCGACCCGATCCGCGAGGCCACGTTGTTCCACTGGTTGACGTAGAGGACCTTGGCCGCCCCCTGCCCCTGCGGGGTCAACGCGAACCCGTGCTGGTCGGTCGCCTTCAGGTCGCTCAGATACGTCCCGTCCGTGAAGGCGAGGTCGACGGAGACGTTCGTGGCGTCATAGTCCCGGTCGCGGTCGGCCATCGACGGGAAGATCCGGTACGACAGCTGGGTGTCGCGTCCCACGGCCACATCGACGTCGAAGACCTTGTTGTACGAGTAGGCCCGGGCGTCGGCGGTGTGCCGGCCGGCGTAGCGCAGGGCCCGCTTGCCGGTGAAGCCCGCGCCCGCCTTCGCCGTCGGCGAGCCGCTGGGGCCCTTGTCGACCAGCGAGAGCATGTCCTCAGGTATCGGGTTGGCGCCGCCGCCCTTGGAGAACTGGACGTCGGCGAGCTGGAGGATGTCGCCGCCGTTGTTCTTGGAGATCTCCAGCCGGAAGTGCCGGTACTCGGCCGGCTCGGCGATGTCGTACGTCTTGGTCTGGAACGGCTCGGCGAAGGACTCGCCGGTGCGGGTGTCCAGGGTGGTCCAGTTCGTGCCGTCCGTGGAGCCCTGCAGGGTCCAGTCCCGCGGATTGCGCTCGTCGTGGTCGTTGGCCGACGTGAGCGCGTAGGTGACCACCTTGACCGGTGCGGCCAGGTCGAACTCCACCCAGCCGGTGGGGGCGAACGTCAGCCACTTGGTGGTCGGCTCGACGTCGACGAGGTTCTCCTTCACCTCACGCGCGCCGGCGTTCTCGCCGCTCGCCCGGACGTCCGTGACCTGGTCGGTCACATTGCCCGGGATGCCGCTGCTGTAGCCGCCGTCGACGCCCGAGGTCCGCTTGCCCCCGTCCGGGGCGGTGTCGACGGTGTTGAGCCAGTCGGGTGCCGGGTCGTCCGCCTCGAACGAGGAGGCGAACTCCCGGTCGGCCGCCGCGGGGGCGTCGGGCAGGGCGATCGCCGCGCCCTGCGAGCCCACGGTCAAAGCGAAAGCGGTCGCCGACACGACCGCCGTACCCCATCTGTGCCGAGCTCTGTGCTGCATAAGCCGGTACCCTCCCTGCGCACGGGACAACGTTGTCAACTTCGCTGCGCAAGGATCAGTTGTGGCTCAAGTGCCAAGTATTGTCAAGGGTGTTGGGTGTGGCATTCGGGGCTTATGCTGCGGATTTTTCGGGCAAGCGACGCACAGGCCACTCATATTTCCGTGAGGTCTCAACTCGGAAAAGACCACTGGCCAACCTTGCATTCGATCTTGCTCCGCTGGCGGGAAGTGGACTATACCTGTCGGCACTTCACATGATTCCGCACTTCCTGCACAACCCAGCGTGACCCGACCGCGGTGCCGGGGAGGATCCGGTTCACCGCCTGAGTCCTGGAGAAGGCGAGGACTTGAGCATGGGATCCACTTCTGCCCAGAATCCCGAGAAAAACGGCTTCGGCGGCACCGGAGCGGGTGTCGGACGCCGCGATCTGATCAAGCGGTCCGCCGCGCTCGGCCTGATCTCCGTACCCACGATGAGCTTTCTGTCCGCGTGTGCCAGCGGCGGCGGAGGCGGCAACGGAGACAAGGCCAAGGAAGGCAAGAAGACCGAGAAGAACCCGCTCGGCGTCAATGACACCGCGCAGATGGAGTTCGTGCTGTTCGACGGCGGCTTCGGCAAGGAGTACGCCGAGGACGCCGTGAAGATCTACGAGAAGAACTTCCCCGGGGTGAGCGTGAAGTTCTCCGCCACCCAGAAGATCCAGTCCACGCTCCAGCCCCGCTTCAACCAGGGCACCCCGCCGGACCTCATCGACAACTCCGGCGCCGAGCAGATGGACATGGGCGTCCTGGCCGGCAAGGACCAGCTCACCGACCTCACACCGCTGCTGGACGCCCCGTCGTACGACGACCCGAACAAGAAGGTCCGCGACACCCTGCGCCCCGGCATCGTGGAGATGGGCCAGCTCGACGGCGACCCGGTCTGGATCATGTACTACGCCTACACGGTGTACGGCGTGTGGTACTCGCAGAAGGCCCTGGACTCGCTCGACGCCACGTACCCCGAGACGTGGGACGAGATGCTCGCCGTGTGCGCGAAGGCCAAGAAGAAGGGCATGGCGGGCTGGACGTACGCGGGCAAGTACCCGTACTACCTCCCCTTCTCGCTCTACCCGATGATCGGCAAGGTCGGCGGCGTGGAGGTCCTCGACGCCATCGACAACCTGGAGCCGAACGCCTGGAAGCACCCGGCGGTCAAGGCGTGCTTCGAGGCGTACTACGAGCTCTACAAGAAGGGCTACGTCCTCAAGGGCACCCCGGGTCTGGACCACATCCAGTCCCAGACCGCGTGGGCCGAGGGCAAGGCGCTGTTCATCCCGAACGGCTCCTGGGTGGAGAACGAGTCGGCGAAGGTCATCCCGGCCGACTTCGACCTCGCCGTCTCCGCGCCGACCGGTATCGACAGCTCCGACAAGCTGCCCTTCGGCACGATCTGGGCCTCCGGCGGTGAGCCGTTCATCGTCCCGGCCAAGGCGAAGAACACCGCCGGCGGCATGGAGCAGCTGCGCATCATGCTGAGCGAGGCGAGCTCCAAGAACTTCACCAGCAAGGTCAAGTCGCTGACCGCCTACAACGGCGGCACCGACGGCATCACCCTCACCCCGGGTCTCAAGTCCGGTGTGGCGGCGCTGGAGAAGGCCGGCCAGAACGTGGTGAATCCGCGGCTGCAGGACTGGTACGTGCAGCTGCAGAAGGAGAAGATCGGGGTGTCCGGTCTCGGCGAGATGATGGCCGGTCGCCTCACGCCGGCCGAGGCCATCAAGAAGATCCAGGCCTTCGCCGACGAGACCGCCAAGGACACGTCGATCAAGCACTACAAGCACCAGTAGGTCCCATGCGGATCCGTCACCAGCGGCTGCACCCGCGCGCAGATCGGGGTCGATAGCACATGCAGCACGGCAAGTACCGGTTCATCGTGGGGTTCCTCGCGGTGCCCCTGGGGCTGTACGCGCTTTTCGTCGTCTGGCCGTTCATCCAGTCCATCTATTACTCGTTCACGGACTGGACCGGACTGAGCCCCGAGTTCAAGATGGTCGGCTTCGACAACTACGAGAGGATGCTCGACGACGACATCTTCTGGAAGTCGTTGCAGCACAGCCTGTTCTTTGCGTTGTTGCTGCCTTTGGTGACGCTGAGTTTCGCGCTGTTCCTCGCCTTCATGATCAATGTGGGCGGACGGCGCAGAAAAGGCGGCCCGGCGATCACCGGGGTCCGCGGGTCCGGGTTCTACAAGATCGTCTATTTCTTCCCGCAGGTGCTGTCGATCGCCATTGTCGCGCTGCTGTTCGCCTTCGCGTACAACCCGGACAGCGGCGCGATCAACTCGATCCTGCGCGGGGTCGGCCTCGACAGCGTCCAGCCGCTCTGGCTGGGCGATCCGAACCTCGCCCTGTGGGCCGTGATGGCGGTGATCGTCTGGTCCACGGTCGGCTTCTTCGTGGTCCTGTTCTCGGCCGGCATGGCTTCTATTCCGGCCGATCTGTACGAGGCCGCGCTGCTCGACGGCGCCGGTCGCGCGAGCACCTTCTTCCGGATCACCCTGCCGCTGCTGTGGGACACCGTGCAGTCCGGCTGGGTCTACATGGGCATCCTCGCCCTCGGCGCCGAGTCCTTCGCGGTCGTACACATCATGACGACCGGGCCCGGCGGCCCCGACTACTCGACCACGGTCATGGTCCTGTACGTGTACCAGAAAGCGTTCCGTGACGGGCAGGCCGCCTATGCCACCACGATCGGTGTCGCCCTGCTCGTCGTCACGCTGGCCTTCGCCGCGGTCGTGATGCGGCTGGGGCGGCGCGAGCGGCTGGAGTTCTGACAGATGAAGACGACCGAGACCACCGCTCCCGTACCGGCCGAGTCCGGTATGACCGTCACCAAGACCGGGGCCCCGACCGATGTGCCGGCGAAGGAGAAGAAAGAGGGCACCCTCCTCAATGTCTTCTCGCACGGCGTTCTCGTCATCTGGGCGTTCATGGTCGTCATGCCGCTGCTGTGGGCGGTGATGACGTCCTTCAAGGACGACCGCTCCATCTTCAGCTCGCCCTGGTCGCTGCCGGACGAACTGCACTTCTCCAACTGGTCGCGGGCGTGGACCGAGGCCCACATGAGCGACTACTTCCTCAACACCATCCTGGTGGTGGGGGGTTCGCTGATCGGCACCCTGGTGCTCGGCTCGATGGCGGCCTATGTGCTCGCCCGTTTCGACTTCCCGGGCAACCGCTTCATCTACTTCCTGTTCATCGGCGGCATGAGCTTCCCGATCATGCTCGCGCTGGTCCCGCTGTTCTACGTCGTGAACAACATGGGCCTGCTGAACACGATCCACGGCCTGATCCTGGTCTACATCGCCTACTCGCTGCCGTTCACGGTGTTCTTCCTCACGGCGTTCTTCCGCACACTGCCCACATCGGTGGCCGAGGCGGCCTTCGTGGACGGTGCCTCGCACTCCCGTACGTTCTTCCAGATCATGCTGCCGATGGCCAAGCCGGGCCTGATCAGCGTCGGCATCTTCAACTTCCTCGGGCAGTGGAACCAGTACATGCTGCCCACGGTGCTCAACACCGATCCGGACAAGCGGGTCCTCACCCAGGGCCTGGTGCAACTGGCCGTCAGCCAGGGCTACAAGGGCGACTGGTCCGGCCTCTTCGCCGGGCTGGTGATGGCGATGCTGCCGGTGCTCGCGGCCTACATCGTCTTCCAGCGCCAGGTGGTCGCCGGGCTGACGGCGGGGGCGCTGAAATAGAGCGCGGAGCGATCAGCCGGAGGTAGCGCTCCGAAACCGTTCGTACGCATGCCGTTCCCGGTCCCGGGAACGGCGTGTACACGTATGTGCACGTACCCGGATCCGGTTCAACCTCTTGACGGGAGGCAACCCGAACGGCTCAGCTTAGAGTTCACTAGTTGGACACTGACGGGGCCTCATCGAAGCGGTCCCGCGCGCAGGAGGTCGTCGTGGAGACTCCGGGGTCGCAGTCGTCGCTGCACCGAGCCAACCTGGAGCGGGTCGTGCGGGCCGTCCGGCTGGCCGGATCGCTCACCCAGGCGGAGATCGCCAGGACCACGGGTCTGTCCGCGGCGACGGTCTCGAACATCGTCCGGGAGCTCAAGGACGGCGGAACGGTCGAGGTCACGCCCACGTCGGCGGGTGGCCGCCGGGCCCGCAGCGTCTCGCTGAGCGGGGACGCCGGCATCGTCATAGGGGTCGACTTCGGCCATACGCATTTGCGCGTCGCGGTCGGGAACCTCGCCCACCAGGTGCTGGCCGAGGAGTCCGAGCCACTGGACGTCGACGCCTCCTCGACGCAAGGGTTCGACCGGGCCGAAGAGCTGGTCAACCGGCTGATCGCGGCGACCGGCGTCGACCGCTCCAAGATCGCCGGGGTGGGCCTCGGCGTGCCCGGCCCGATCGACGTCGAGTCCGGCACCCTCGGCTCGACCGCCATCCTGCCCGGCTGGACCGGCACCAAGCCCGCCGAGGAACTGCGCGGCCGGCTCGGCGTACCCGTGCACGTGGACAACGACGCCAACCTGGGCGCCCTGGGCGAACTGGTCTGGGGCAGCGGGCGGGGCGTGCGGGACCTGGCGTACATCAAGGTCGCCAGCGGTGTCGGCGCCGGTCTGGTGATCAGCGGAAAGATCTACCGGGGGCCGGGCGGCACAGCGGGAGAAATCGGTCATATTACCCTTGATGAATCCGGCCCGGTCTGCCGTTGCGGAAACCGGGGCTGCCTGGAGACCTTCGCGGCGGCGCGCTATGTGCTCCCGCTCCTCCAGTCCAGTCACGGCACCGACCTCACCATGGAGGGCGTCGTGCGGCTGGCCAGGGACGGAGACCCGGGCTGCCGTCGGGTGATCGCCGACGTCGGCCGCCATATCGGCAGTGGAGTCGCCAATCTCTGCAATCTCCTGAACCCGAGCCGTGTGGTCCTGGGCGGTGATCTCGCCGAGGCCGGTGAGCTGGTGCTCGGGCCGATCCGGGAGTCCGTCGGCCGCTACGCCATTCCCAGTGCGGCGCGCCAACTGTCCGTTCTTCCCGGGGCACTTGGCGGCCGTGCGGAGGTGCTCGGAGCGCTCGCGCTCGCGCTCAGCGAGATGGGCGATTCAACCCTTTTGGACAGCACGCTGCATGCGGCCACGCCTGCCTTCACTTAGAGAACGGATGGCACCGTTGCCAACCCGTTAAGGATTTACTTCTTGACGTCGCACGTGTGGCCGAGTTGACTTCCAGCCACCTCGGCCGCAACGACGCGGCCTCGTCAGGGAGGTTTCTGAAGTGAACACGCGTATGCGTCGTGCCGCCGTAGCCGTTGCCGCAGGTGCGATGGCCGTCTCACTGGCTGCCTGTGGCAGCGCCGAGGAAGCGGGCGGCGACAACGACTCCACCGCTTCCGCCGCCAAGGGCGACAACATCAAGGTCGGCCTCCTGCTCCCGGAGAACCAGACCGCGCGTTACGAGAAGTTCGACCGGCCCCTGATCGAGGAGAAGATCAAGGAGCTGACGAACGGCAAGGCCACCGTCGACTACAACAACGCCAAGCAGGACGCCAACCTGCAGGCCCAGCAGGTCGACACCATGATCACCAACAAGGTGGACGTCCTCATCCTGGACGCCGTCGACGCCAAGGCGATCAAGAACTCCGTGCAGAAGGCCGTGGACCAGGGCATCAAGGTCGTCGCCTACGACCGCCTGGCCGAGGGCCCGATCAGCGCCTACACCTCGTTCGACAACGTGTCGGTCGGCAAGACCCAGGGCGAGGCCCTGCTGACGGCCCTGGGCGACAAGGCCAAGGACGGCCAGATCGTCATGATGAACGGCTCCGTCACCGACCCGAACGCCGCCCAGTTCAAGGAGGGCGCGCACGCCGCCCTCGACGGCAAGGTGAAGGTCGGCAAGGAGTACGACACCAAGGAGTGGAAGCCGGAGAACGCCAACGCCAACATGGAGGCGGCGATCTCGGCCCTCGGCAAGGACAAGATCGTCGGCGTCTACTCCGCCAACGACGGCATGGCGGGCGGCATCATCACCGCCCTGAAGGCGGCCGGCCTCAGCGACATCCCGGTCACCGGCCAGGACGCCGAACTCGCCGCGGTGCAGCGCATCATCACCGGCGAGCAGTACATGAGCGTCTACAAGCCGTACGCCCCCGAGGCCTCCGCCGCCGCCGAGATGGCCGTCGCGCTCGCCCAGGGCAAGTCGCTCGACTCCATCGCCAAGGACAAGGTCTCCAGCGGCAGCGCCAACGACGTTCCGTCGGTCCTCGTCCCGGTCACCTCGCTGACCAAGGACAACGTCAACGACACCGTCATCAAGGACGGCGTCTACACGGCCGCGGAGATCTGCACCGGCAAGTACAAGGCCGCGTGCACCGAGCTCAAGATCGGCTGAGTCAGGTCCCTTTCCAGGTGCGGGAATTCGTCCTTGAATTCCCGCACGGGGCATGACCGCTCCCAACTCCTCCGGCGCCTCGCGCATACGTCAGCCCCGCAAGCTCGGCGCGGGGCGCCGGACGGAACCCCCCCCAACTCTCTCTGTACAACCCTTCCGCCGGGTCAGGCGGCGAAGGAGATGGTTCACGTGTCCGCTACGCCCGTGCTGGCGTTGCGCGGGGTCTCCAAGCGTTTCGGTGCCGTTCAGGCGCTCACCGACGTAGAGCTTGAGGTCCACGCCGGTGAAGTGGTCGCCCTGGTGGGCGACAACGGAGCCGGAAAGTCCACGCTGGTCAAGACGATCGCCGGCGTGCACCCCATCGATGAGGGCGTCATCGAATGGGAAGGCAAGGCCGTTTCGATCAACCGGCCGCACGACGCCCAGAGCCTGGGCATCGCGACGGTCTACCAGGACCTCGCGCTGTGCGACAACATCGACGTCGTCGGCAACCTGTACCTGGGCCGTGAGGTCCGCAAATGGGGTGTCCTCGACGAGGTCGAGATGGAGCGCCGCTCGCTGGAGCTGCTCCAGACGCTGTCGATCCGCATCCCCAGCGTGCGTATCCCGATCGCCTCGCTCTCCGGCGGTCAGCGCCAGACCGTGGCCATCGCCCGTTCCATGCTCGGTGAGCCCAAGCTGGTCATCCTCGACGAGCCCACCGCCGCCCTCGGCGTCGAGCAGACCGCCCAGGTCCTCGACCTGGTCGAGCGACTGCGCGAGCGCGGGCACGCCGTGATCCTCATCAGCCACAACATGGCCGACGTCAAGGCCGTGGCGGACAAGGTCGCGGTGCTGCGCCTCGGCCAGAACAACGGCGTCTTCGAGGTCAAGACGACCTCGCAGGAGGAGATCATCTCCGCCATCACCGGCGCCACCGAGAACGCCGTGACCCGCCGTGCGGCGCGCACGAACGGGGAGGTTTCCAAGTGAGCATCGACAAGACCTCCACGACGACGCAGGACGAGCACGAGGTGCTGAACACCGAGGCCGCCGCGGCCGCGGTGACCGCGGTCGACCCGCGCCTCCTGGTCCAGGAGCAGGGCCTGGCCGGCTACCTCACCGAGTTCCGGCGCAAGATGAAGGCCGGTGAGCTGGGCTCCCTGCCGGTCATCCTCGGCCTGGTCGCCATCTGCGTGATCTTCCAGAGCCTGAACTCGGCCTTCCTGTCCGCGCAGAACATCAGCGACATCACCGTCACGATGGTCGGCACGGGCATGATCTCCGTCGGCATCGTCTTCGTGCTGCTGCTCGGCGAGATCGACCTGTCCGTCGGCTCGGTCAGCGGCGCGTCCAGCGCCCTCGCGGCCGTCCTCGCGGTGAACCAGGGCTGGCCCGAGTGGGCGGCCGTGCTCTTCGCCGTCGCGGCCGGTGCCCTCATCGGCGCGGCGCACGGGTTCTTCTTCGCGGTGCTGGGCGCTCCAGCGTTCGCCGTCACGCTGGCCGGTCTGCTGTTCTGGCTCGGCTTCATGCTCCAGACACTGGGCGAGAACGGCACGATCAACCTCGACAGCGACGGTCTGATCGGCAAGCTGACGACGTACTTCTTCACGGACGTGGCGGCCGCGTACGGCCTGGCGGCCGTGATGACCGCGGTGTTCTTCATCACCTCGTTCCTGAGCAACCGCCGCCGTGCGGCCGTCGGGATCCCGTCCCGCCCGCTGAGCGACACCATCCTGCGGACGGTGCTGCTGGGTGTCGTCTCCTTCGCCGCGGCGATCATGTACAACCAGTACAAGGGTCTGCCGCTGGCCACGGTGATCTTCCTGGTGTTCCTGGTCGGCACGGACTTCCTGCTGCGCCGTACCTCCTACGGCCGCAAGGTCTTCGCGCTCGGTGGCAGCGTCGAGGCGTCGCGTCGTGCCGGTATCAACGTCACGGCCGTGCGGATCTCGGTGTTCGCGATCTCCGGTGGGTTCGCCGCGATCGGCGGTCTGTTCCTGGCCTCGAAGATCGCGTCCGCCAACCAGAGCGCCGGCACCGGTGACCTGCTGATGAACGCGATCGCCGCGGCGGTCATCGGCGGTACGTCGCTCTTCGGCGGGCGTGGGCGTACGTGGAACGCGCTCCTCGGTGTGCTGGTCATCGTGTCGATCCAGTACGGGCTCCAGCTGGAGTCCATCGCCGAGCCGGTGAAGTACATGATCACCGCGGGCGTCCTGCTGACGACGGTCGTGATCGACTCGATCACCCGTAAGACCCAGAAGACGGCCGGACGCGCGTAAGACACCGCACCGACCCTGTGCCCGGCACCAACGGCGGTGCCGGGCACAGTCATGTCGTAGGAACGCCACAAGTTGGGTACAGCCGATCCCGTGACGTATGACGCACCGCCCGGGCGTCGGCCGCGAAGGCGGAACATTAGACTCGACAAGCCCGGCAACAGCTCGAACAGCTCTACTGCAAGGAGGCACGGGTGCCGCTGCTGACCCGCATCACGGGACCGCGCGATCTGGACCGGCTCAGCCCTGAGCAGCTGGACCAGCTGGCAGAGGAGATCCGGACCTTCCTCGTCGAGGCGGTTTCCAAGACCGGCGGCCACCTCGGCCCCAACCTCGGTGTGGTGGAGCTGACCATCGCCCTGCACCGGGTCTTCGACTCGCCCAAGGACAAGGTGCTCTGGGACACCGGCCACCAGTCCTACGTCCACAAGCTGCTCACCGGCCGCCAGGACTTCAGCAAGCTCAAGATGAAGGGCGGCCTGTCCGGCTACCCCTCGCAGGCCGAGTCCGAGCACGACGTCATCGAGAACAGCCACGCGTCCACCGTCCTCGGCTGGGCCGACGGGCTCGCCAAAGCCAACCAGCTGCGCAAACGCGACGACCATGTCGTGGCCGTCATCGGTGACGGCGCGCTGACCGGCGGTATGGCCTGGGAGGCGCTCAACAACATCGCCGAGGCCAAGGACCGCCCGCTCGTCATCGTCGTCAACGACAACGAGCGGTCGTACGCGCCCACCATCGGCGGCCTCGCCAACCACCTCGCGACGCTGCGCACGACCGACGGCTACGAGCGCTTCCTCACCCGCACCAAGGAGATCCTCGACCGCACCCCGGTCGTCGGAAAGCCCCTCTACGAGACCCTCCACGGCGCCAAGAAGGGCCTCAAGGACTTCATCGCACCGCAGGGCATGTTCGAGGACCTCGGCCTGAAGTACGTCGGGCCGATCGACGGGCACGACATCGAGGCGCTGGAGTCGGCGCTCGCCCGTGCCAAGCGCTTCGGCGGGCCCGTCATCGTGCACTGCCTCACCGAGAAGGGCCGCGGCTACCAGCCCGCCCTCCAGGACGAGGCCGACCGCTTCCACGGCATCGGCCCCATCCACCCCGACACCGGCCTGCCGATCAAGGCCTCGGGTGCCGACTGGACCTCCGTCTTCGGCGACGAGATGGTCAAGCTCGGCAAGGAGCGCGAGGACATCGTGGCGATCACCGCGGCGATGCTGCAGCCGGTCGGCCTGAAGAAGTTCGCGGACACCTTCCCGGACCGGATCTACGACGTCGGCATCGCCGAGCAGCACGGCGCCGTGTCCGCCGCGGGCCTCGCGACGGGCGGCGTGCATCCCGTCTTCGCCGTCTACGCCACCTTCCTCAACCGCGCCTTCGACCAGGTCCTCATGGACGTGGCGCTGCACAAGTGCGGCGTCACCTTCGTGCTCGACCGGGCCGGCGTCACCGGCACCGACGGCGCCTCCCACAACGGCATGTGGGACATGTCGATCCTCCAGGTCGTCCCCGGGCTGCGGCTGGCCGCCCCGCGCGACGCCGACCAGGTGCGGGCGCAGCTGCGCGAGGCCGTCGAGGTCAAGGACGCCCCGACCGTCGTCCGCTTCTCCAAGGGCGCCGTCGGCCCCGCCGTGCCCGCCGTGGGCCGCGTCGGCGGCATGGACGTCCTGCGCGAGCCGGGGACGGACACGCCCGACGTGCTCCTCGTCTCCGTGGGCGCGCTCGCCCCGATGTGCCTGGAGATCGCCTCGCTCCTCGACAAGCAGGGCATCACCACCACCGTCGTCGACCCGCGCTGGGTCAAGCCGGTGGACGAGGCCATGGCCCCGCTGGCCGAGCGTCACCGCGTGGTCGTCACCGTCGAGGACAACAGCCGCGTCGGCGGTGTCGGCTCGGCCGTCGCACAGGCCCTGCGCGACGCGGGCGTCGACGTCCCGCTGCGTGACTTCGGCATCCCGCCGCGCTTCCTCGACCACGCCTCCCGCGCCGAGGTGATGGCCGAGATCGGCCTGACCGCCCCCGACATCGCCCGCCAGGTCACCGGACTGGTCTCCAAGCTGGACGGCCGGTTCGACCGTACGGCCGCTGAGGTGGACTCGGTGGAGCCCGCCCGCGACTGACCCCGCGACCCGTAGCGCCGGACGGGCCGGTTTCACTACCGCGAAGGGTGGTGAAACCGGCCCATCTGTGTGAATCCACCCGCGTCGGGGCATGCGTACCACGCCCCCTCTCGATCATGTCGAGGACGACAAGCGTGGGAGGTAATGACCGTGACCAACACAATCTTCCGGACGAAGAGAGTCGAGCAGTCCATCCTCGATACCGAGGAGCCGGAGCACGCGCTCAAGAAGTCCTTGTCCGCGCTCGATCTGACCGTCTTCGGCGTCGGTGTCATCATCGGCACCGGCATTTTCGTGCTCACCGGCACTGTGGCGAAGAACAACGCCGGGCCCGCGGTGGCCCTGGCGTTCGTCACGGCCGGCGTCGCCTGTGCGCTGGCCGCCCTCTGTTACGCCGAGTTCGCGTCCACGGTCCCGGTCGCCGGGTCCGCCTACACGTTCTCGTACGCCTCCCTCGGCGAACTGCCCGCCTGGATCATCGGCTGGGACCTGGTCCTGGAGTTCGCACTCGGGACGGCGGTGGTGGCCGTTGGCTGGTCGGGCTACGTCCAGTCGCTCATGGACAACGCGGGCTGGGAGATGCCCGCGGCCCTGGGCAGCAGAGAGGGGGCCGACGCCTTCGGCTTCGACATCCTCGCCTCCGCGCTCGTCCTCGTCCTCACCTTCATCCTCGTACTCGGTATGAAGCTGTCCGCGCGGATCACGTCGCTCGTCGTCGCCATCAAGGTGACCGTCGTCCTCGTCGTGATCATCGCGGGCGCGTTCTTCATCAACGGCGACAACTACGACCCGTTCGTCCCGAAGGCGCAGCCCGTGGAAGCGGGCAGCAGCCTCGATTCCCCACTGATCCAGCTGATGTTCGGCTGGGCTCCGTCCAACTTCGGCGTCATGGGCATCTTCACGGCCGCCTCGGTCGTGTTCTTCGCCTTCATCGGCTTCGACGTCGTGGCCACGGCCGCCGAGGAGACCAGGAACCCGCAGCGCGACATGCCGCGCGGCATCCTCGGCTCCCTCCTCATCTGCACCACGCTGTACGTCGCCGTGTCGATCGTCGTCACGGGCATGCAGCACTACAGCGAGCTGTCCGTCGACGCCCCGCTCGCCGATGCCTTCAAGGCCACCGGGCACCCCTGGTACGCGGGCTTCATCAGCTTCGGCGCGGCGGTCGGCCTGACGACGGTCTGCATGATCCTTCTCCTCGGCCAGACCCGTGTCTTCTTCGCGATGAGCCGCGACGGACTGCTGCCGCGCTTCTTCTCCCGCGTCCACCCGCGGTTCAAGACCCCGCACCGGCCGACGATCCTGCTCGGCGTGATCATCGCGATCCTGGCCGGCTTCACCCCGCTGACCGAACTCGCCGCCC
Source organism: Streptomyces sp. NPDC051738 (assembly GCF_044453205.1). Taxonomy (NCBI): domain Bacteria; kingdom Bacillati; phylum Actinomycetota; class Actinomycetes; order Kitasatosporales; family Streptomycetaceae; genus Streptomyces; species Streptomyces sp. NPDC051738. Next base: position 50,199 of record NZ_JBITCM010000006.1, read on the forward strand.
TGGTGAACATCGGCACCCTGTTCGCCTTCGTGGTCGTGGCCATCGGCGTGATCGTCCTGCGCAAGACCCGTCCCGACCTGCACCGGTCCTTCCGTACCCCGTGGGTGCCGGTCCTGCCGATCCTGTCGGTGCTCGCCTCGCTGTGGCTGATGATCAACCTGCCCGCCGAGACGTGGGTGCGGTTCGCCATCTGGATGGCTGCCGGGTTCGTCGTGTACTTCCTGTACAGCCGCAGCCACAGCCGCCTCGCGCGGCACGAGGAGACGACCGTCGGCGATGTCATGAAGCCGCCGGGCGGAGACACCCAGTAGAGGACAGCCAGGAGAAGACACTCAGCAGAGGACAGTCAGTAGGAAACACTGCGTAATCGAAGCAAGCGGTTGACGGGCGGTCAACCCTCCACCCTCCGGCCCCGTATGTCCCGCTTCGGTGGGGACTGCGGGGCCGGATAGCGTTCACCCCATGCTCGCCGGGCTCCTCGCACCGCCACGCTCCGTGTCCGCCCCGCGTGCGGAACGCGGCTACTGGAGACGGCTGCTGCCCGCCCTGGCCCTGCTGGCCTGCATCACCCGGGTGCCGTCCTTCACCCGGCCGCTGTGGAACCCCGACGAGGGCTATCTCGCCGTACAGGCACGGATGCTGGCGCAGGGCGGAGAACTGTACGAGACGGTCGTCGACCGCAAGCCGCCGCTGGTGCCGTGGCTGTACGAGGCCGCGTTCGCGGTGGCCGGGTCCGGATCGCTCACGTCGGTGCGGGTCCTGGCGGTCGGGGCCCAGCTGCTGACCGCGGTGCTGCTGGCCTCGCTGGCGCGCCGCCGCTGGGGCGACAGGGCGGGCTGGACGGCCGGGGTGCTGTATCTGCTGGTGTCGGTCGGGCTCAACCCCGAGGACGCCCAGGCCGCGACCTTCGAGGTGTTCATGCTGCCCGGCACGGCGGCGGCGATGTGGTGCGCCGACCGGCGCCGGTGGAGCGCGGCCGGCCTGGCGGTCGCGGGCGCGTTGCTCGCCAAGCAGACCGGCGGGGCGGTGCTGGTGCCGGTGGTGTGGCTGTGCGTGTCGGCGGGGGAGGCGCGGGCCGGGGGACTGGCGCGGCTGGGCGTCGGGCTCGTCGTGCCGGTGCTGGGCGTGGCCGCGCTGACCGACCCCGCGGGGCTGCTGTTCTGGACGGTCACGGGATCGGGGGCGTACGCCTCCTTCGCCGGGTCCGAGCTCCACGTCCTGGCGCGGGGCCTGACGAACACGGCGATCCTGGCGGTGGCCTGCGCGGGACTGATCCCACCGGTGCTACGGGTCCTGCGGGCGACCCGCACCGGGACGGCGGACCTGTGGCTCTGGTCGGCCGCGTCGGCCGGGGCGGTCGTGCTCGGCTTCCACTTCTTCGGCCACTACTACCTCCAACTCCTCCCGCCCCTGGCCCTGTTGGCGACGGCCGCCCTCCAGGCCCTCCCGCGCGAGCGCCTGACCCACGCCCTCCTGACCTCGGCCTGCTGCTGCGCCCTCTTCCTGACCTGGGGACTGCTCGCGCCCCGGTCCGACCTCGACCACGCGAGGCGGCTCGCGGACGAGGTGGCGGCCCGGACGGAGCCACGGGACCGGGTCCTGGTGTGGGGCATACACCCCGAGACTTACTGGCTGGCCGAGCGCAGGCCCGCGAGCCGGTACCTCACGGCCGGGCTCCTCACCAACTACAGCGGGGGGCGGGACACACCGCAGGTCGGCGAACGGTACGCGGTCGACGGGGCCTGGGCGGTCTTCCGGGAGGAGCTGGCCGAGCGGGCGCCGGCCCTGGTCGTCGACGACTCGCGGGGCAAGCCGTACGGGCCGGAGCGGGTGCCGGGTCTGCGGCGGTTCCTGGCGGCGGGGTACGAGGAGGTGGGGGTGGTGGAGGGGGCGGTGCTGTACGCGCGGAGCCGGTCCTAGCGAGCCGTACCGAGTCGGTCGTACGGCGGCTACGGCCGCACCGTGCGCGGCCCCGCCACCTCCGCCCCCAACTCCGTCACCCTCCGCCGCAGTTCCCGATCCGCGGTCACCACCAGGCAGGGCCGTCCACCGGCCCGGGCGACGAGTTCGACCATGTGGTCGTCCCCGCTCCCGGCGGCAGCCTCCACCCGCACCCCCGGCACCGGCTCCACCCCCCGAGCCGCCCCCTCCACCACGAGCACGATCTCCACGGGCCCCGCCTTCCCGGGCACCCCGTCCACCGCCAGCCGGTCCCGCAACCGCTCCGCGGCCCCCCGCCGGTCCCGCCACCACCCGTCGGGCACCGACCCGACGACGTTCGCGGCGTCGACGATCACGAGCAGGGGGACGTCATCGTTCATGGGGCAAGGGTCGCACGGCATCCCCCTCGCCCTACTGCCCCTCGAAGCTCGCGAAGTACGCCGCAGCCATGTCCTCCTCGCCGTGCCCGAGCGCGGCCGCCCGCTCGAAGCGCTCCGCGCTCGCCTCGGCGACGTCCAGGCGTACGCCGTGCCGTTCGCCCGCCTCCACGATGAGCCGTGCGTCCTTCGCGGCCGTGGTCACGGCGAACTGGGCCGGGGACAGACCGCCGTTCAGCACCAGGCCGGTCTTGGCGCGCAGGTAGCCCATGTCGAGCGGGCCGCCGTCGATCACCTCGAAGAAGCGCTGGGGGTCGACGTCGAGGGCCTTGGCGAGGGCCAGCACCTCACCGGCCGCGTTGGTGACCGCGAGCACCCAGCTGTTGGCGACCAGCTTGAGCCGGGTCGCGGTGCCCGCCCCGCCGTCCTCGCCGGTCCACACCGTACGGGCCCCGACGGCGTCGAACACCGGCGTCACCGTCTCCCGCCCGGCGACCGGCCCGGCCGCCAGGACGGTGAGCTGACCGGCCTCAGCGGGCTGGCGGGTGCCGAGCACCGGGGCGTCGTAGAAGACGAGGTCGTGCTCGTGGGCGAAGGCGGCGAGGTCGGCGATCGCCTCGACACCGGCGGTCGTCGACTGGACCCACGCGGCACCGGAGCGCAGCGCGGGCGCGGCCTCGCGCATGACGTCCAGCGCGGCGGGGCCGTCGTACAGCATGGTCAGGACGGCGTCGGCGCCCTGGACCGCCTCGGCGGGCGTGTCGGCGACGAACGCGCCGTCGGCGGCCAGCGGCTCGGCCTTGGCGCGGGTGCGGTTCCAGGCGCGGACGGTGTGCCCGGCCCGGGCCAGGTTGCGGGCCATCGCGGCGCCCATGATGCCGGTGCCCAGGACGCTCACGGTGAGCTTGTCGGTCATGACGTCGACTTCCTGTTCTCGTACGGACGTTGCTGCTGTGATCCAGCTTGCCCGGGGTCGCGCCGCCGAGCCGCCCGGACCCCGAATAGAGTGAACAGGTGAACGGCGACTGGCTCATCCGCGGCCGCGACGGCCGCCTCAGCGTCTATCTGCCGACCGACGACGCCGTCCTGTGCCGGGCGGAACTCGGATCCGGCGGCCCCTGGGAACCCCCGCGCAAGGTCGGCGGCGACCAGAAGCTGCGCCCCGGCCCCGCGGTGGGCCAGGGCGCCGACGCCTACGCCCATCTGGCCACCTGGCGCCCCACCAAGCCGGGTGAGGCGGGCCTGGTCCACTCCACGCACTTCCGCCCGCGCCTGGCCGCCCTGGACTGGATCTCCATCGGCCACCCGGACAGCAGCGGCGACCGCACCGGCACACCGGCCGTCACGGTCGACGCGCAGGGGCGGTCCCATGTCTTCGTCCGCAACAAGGCGGGCGGAGTGAGCATGCGCGGCCAGAAGGAGGTGGGCGGCTGGGGCCCGTGGCGCGACCTCAAGGGGCGCGAGGTCGCCGACCGACTGGCCGCGGTGACGGGGGAGTCGGGGCTGGTCGAGCTGTACGCCGCCGTTCCCGGCGCCCTCCTGCACTGGAGGCAGGAGAAACCGGGCAGCGTCCCGGTCCTGGAGGAGGCGATGGAGACCCCGGTCCGTCCGGGCACCCTGCACGCCCTGGCCACCTCCGCGGAGCACACCACCCTCTTCTACGCAGACGACTCAGGAGACCTGTGCGCCTGGCGCCCCGGCACCAAGCCGGCCACCTTGCTGGCCTCGGCCGGCCCCGGCCCGGTCTCCGCGATCCGCTGTGAGCTCGACGGCCACGACTGCACCTTGCTCGCCCAGCGCTCGTCGAGCGGCCGGGTCGCCTTCGCCGCGTATCCGACGGAGCAGGAGTCGGCGGGCGCGTGGTGGACCGAGTCGGGGCCGCAGCTTCCGGCGGACGCGGCGGTGGCGCTGGCCCTGGACGAGGACGGGCGGGTGGTGGCGGCCACGGCGTCCCCGTCGACGGGACAGCTGCTGATCACCCGGCGCAAGGACGAGCCGGGGTTGGCCTTGGAGGCTTGGCGGGAGGTCTGACTCCCCGGTGGCCTGACTCCCCGGAGATCTGGCTCCCCGGAAGTCACACGAAAGGGCCCCTGCCGGAGGGCGAATTCCAGGGGCCCTTACTGACGTACGAGTCGTGTTACGCCGGAACCGACGCCAGACCCGGCGCCAGGAACTTCTTGCCGTTCACGCGCTCGGAGACACCTTCGCGGTCCAGGTACGGCGTGATGCCGCCCAGGTGGAAGGGCCAGCCGGCGCCCGTGATCAGGCAGAGGTCGATGTCCTGGGCCTCGGCGACGACGCCCTCGTCGAGCATGAGCCCGATCTCCTGCGCCACGGCGTCCAGGACGCGGTCGCGGACCTGCTCCTCGGTCAGGACGGAGTCGCCCTGCTTCAGGAGCGCGGCGACCTCCGGGTCCAGCTCCGGCTTCCCGCTGTCGTACACGTAGAAGCCGCGCTTGCCCGCCTTGACGACGGCCGCGAGGTTCGGGGAGACCGTGAAGCGCTCCGGGAAGGCCCGGTTGAGGGTCTCCGAGACGTGCAGACCGATCGCGGGACCGACCAGCTCCAGCAGGACCAGCGGCGACATCGGCAGACCCAGCGGCTCGACCGCCTTCTCCGCGACCTCGACCGACGTGCCCTCGTCGATGACGTTCTGGATCTCGCCCATGAAGCGGGTGAGGATGCGGTTCACGACGAACGCCGGGGCGTCCTTGGTGAGGACCGCGGTCTTCTTCAGCTTCTTGGCGACGGCGAAGGCCGTGGCCAGCGAGGCGTCGTCCGTCTGCTCACCGCGGACGATCTCCAGCAGCGGCAGGACCGCGACCGGGTTGAAGAAGTGGAAGCCCACGACCCGCTCGGGGTTCTTGAGCTTCGACGCCATCTCCGAGACGGAGAGGGAGGAGGTGTTCGTCGCGAAGATCGCGTGCGCCGGGGCAACCGCCTCGACCTCGGCGAACACCTGCTGCTTGACGCCGATCTCCTCGAAGACCGCCTCGATGACGAAGTCGGCGTCCGCGAAGCCCTCGGCCTTGTCCAGGACACCGCTCACCAGCGCCTTGAGGCGGTTGGCCTTGTCCTGGTTGATACGGCCCTTGCCGAGCAGCTTCTCGATCTCGGCGTGGACGTAGCCCACACCCTTGTCGACGCGCTCCTGGTCGATGTCCGTGAGGACGACCGGGACCTCCAGGCGGCGCAGGAAGAGCAGCGCCAGCTGGGAGGCCATCAGGCCCGCGCCGACGACGCCGACCTTGGTGACCGGGCGGGCCAGGTTCTTGTCCGGCGCACCGGCGGGGCGCTTGCCGCGCTTCTGCACCAGGTTGAAGGCGTAGATGCCGGCGCGCAGTTCGCCACCCATGATCAGGTCGGCGAGGGCCTTGTCCTCGGCGTCGTAGCCCTGCTGGAGGTCGCCGTTCTTGGCGGCGGCGATGATGTCGAGGGCGCGGTAGGCGGCCGGAGCGGCGCCGTGCACCTTGCTGTCCGCGATGAAGCGGCCCTTGGCGACGGCCTGGTCCCAGGCCTCACCGCGGTCGATCACCGGACGCTCGACCTCGATGTCGCCATTGAGGACGTTCGCCGTCCAGATCAGCGACTGCTCCAGGAAGTCCGCGCCCTCGAAGATGGCGTCGGCGATCCCGAGGTCGAAGACCTGCTGGCCCTTGAGCTGCTTGTTCTGGTTGAGGCTGTTCTCGATGATCACCGAGACGGCCTTGTCGGCGCCGATCAGGTTCGGCAGGATCGTGCAGCCGCCCCAGCCGGGAACCAGGCCGAGGAAGACCTCGGGGAGCGAGAACGCCGGGAGCGCCTTCGAGACGGTCCGGTACTTGCAGTGCAGACCGACCTCGACGCCACCGCCCATCGCGGCACCGTTGTAGTACGCGAAGGTCGGCACGGCGATGCCCGCGAGGCGCTTGAAGACCTCGTGGCCGCCCTTGCCGATGGCCAGCGCGTCCTTGTGCTCCTTCAGCAGCTCGACGCCCTTGAGATCGGCGCCGACCGCGAAGATGAACGGCTTGCCGGTGATGCCGACACCGACGATGTCGCCGGCCGCGGCCTCCGCCTCGACCTGGTCGATGGCGGTGTCGAGGTTCGCCAGCGACTGCGGACCGAAGGTGGTCGGCTTGGTGTGGTCGAAGCCGTTGTCCAGCGTGATGAGCGCGAAGCGCCCGGCGCCGAACGGCAGGTCGAGGTGGCGTACGTGCGCGGACGTCACGACCTCGTCGGGGAACAGCTCGGCCGCTCCCTTGAGAAGCTCAGCGGTGCTCACTTGTCGCCTCCGGCGTCCTTGTGGTGCGGGTTCTCCCAGATCACCGTGGCGCCCATGCCGAAGCCGACGCACATGGTGGTGAGGCCGTAGCGGACCTCCGGCTGCTCCTCGAACTGGCGGGCCAGCTGCGTCATGAGGCGGACGCCGGAGGAGGCGAGCGGGTGGCCGTACGCGATGGCGCCGCCGTACTGGTTGACGCGGGCGTCGTCGTCGGCGATGCCGTAGTGCTCCAGGAAGGCGAGGACCTGGACCGCGAAGGCCTCGTTGATCTCGAAGAGGTTGATGTCCTCGATGGACAGGCCCGCCTTGGCGAGCGCCTTCTCGGTGGCCGGGATCGGGCCGTAGCCCATGACCTCCGGCTCGACGCCCGCGAAGGCGTAGGAGACGAGGCGCATCTTGACCGGCAGGTTGTTCTCGCGGGCGAAGTCCTCGCTCGCGATGATCGACGCGGTGGCGCCGTCGTTCAGACCGGCCGCGTTACCGGCGGTGACCCGGCCGTGGACGCGGAACGGGGTCTTCAGGCCGGTCAGGTTCTCCAGCGTGGTGCCCGGGCGCATCGGCTCGTCGGCGGTGACCAGGCCCCAGCCCGTCTCACCGGCCTCGGCGTTCGTGCGGCGCACCGAGATCGGCACCAGGTCCTGCTGGATCTTGCCGTTGGCGTACGCCTTGGCGGCCTTCTCCTGCGAGCGCACCGCGTACTCGTCGGCGCGCTGCTTGGTGATCGTCGGGTAGCGGTCGTGCAGGTTCTCGGCGGTCATGCCCATGAACAGCGCCGACTCGTCGACCAGCTTCTCGCTGACGAAGCGCGGGTTCGGGTCCACGCCCTCGCCCATCGGGTGGCGGCCCATGTGCTCGACACCACCGGCGATGACGGCGTCGTAGGCACCGAAGGCGATCGAACCGGCGACGGACGTCACGGCGGTCAGGGCGCCGGCGCACATGCGGTCGATGGAGTAGCCGGGGACCGACTGCGGGAGACCGGCGAGGATGCCGGCCGTGCGGCCGAGGGTCAGGCCCTGGTCGCCGATCTGCGTGGTCGCGGCGATGGCGACCTCGTCGATCTGCTTCGGGTCGAGACCGGGGTTGCGGCGCAGCAGCTCCCGGATCGCCTTCACGACGAGGTCGTCGGCCCGGGTCTCGTGGTAGATGCCCTTCGGGCCCGCCTTGCCGAACGGGGTGCGGACGCCGTCTACGAAGACGACATCCCTGACGGTACGAGGCACGATGGCTCTCCTCCAGGGTGCGGGATGGCACTACTGCTGCGCGGCACGCTGAGCGCGCGCTCAGGTGCCCATGCTACTTACGGGTAACGTAGCTGCACAGTCCTGGGGGCGGGAGCGGCGAAGGTCACATCCCGAAGCTCACGCGGGGGGTGCCGTCGACCCCCTCGGAGTCAGCACGGGAGTCGGCACGGGATGCGATCCCGGCCCGTCCCCCGTGATCACCCCGAACAGGGTTCGCGCCACCTCCGCCCCGAATCCATGCACGTCATGGCTCATCGCCGACAGCGTCGGATGCGTCAGCCGGCACAGCTGCGAGTCGTCCCACGCCAGCAACGAGACATCCCCCGGCACCGAAAGACCCATCTCGGCCGCCACCGACAACCCGGCCACCGCCATGATGTCGTTGTCGTACACGACCGCCGTCGGCCGGTCCGGCGGGGACGCCGTCAGCAGGGACCTCGTCGCCCGGGCGCCCGCCTCGCCCGAGAAGTCGGTCGCCACCTGCCAGGCCCCCGCCAGCTCCAGACCCCGCGCCGCCTCGTCGAAGGCCGCCGTACGGATCGAGGTGTGCCCGAGAGCCGCCGCACCGCCCACCCGCGCGATCCGCCGATGCCCCAGCGCGGCCAGATACCGCACCGCCTCCGTCACGGCCGTCGCGTCGTCGGTCCACACCGACGTCAGCCCGCCCGTGAGTGACGGGTTCCCGACCGCGACCGCCGGCATCCCGAGCCGTTCGACCGCCGGTACCCGGGGATCGTCGGGCCGGAAGTCGACCAGGATCGCCCCACCGATCTGCCGCCCCCGCCACCAGGCCTCCTGCAACCCCACCTCCTCCTCCACGTTCCGCACGAGCCGCAGCAGCAACGAGCAGGAGTGCTCGGCCAGGACGCTCTCCACCCCCGAGATGAACTCCATGTAGAAGGGTTCGAGGCCGAGCAGCCGGGCCGGCCGGCAGATCGCGAGACCCACCACGTCCACCCGCGACCCGGCCAGCGTCCGCGCCGTCAGGTTCGGCGCCCAGCCCAGTTCCCGCGCGGCCCGGAAGATCCGGTCCCGGGTCGCCTCCGACAACCCCGGCTTGTGGTTGAAGGCGAGGGACACGGCGCCCTTGGACACGCCGGCACGGGCGGCGACGTCCTTGATGGTGACGCGAGGACTCGGCAGGGCGGTCATCGGGCGGGCTCCATGCAGTACAGGGCGGACCGGGCGGCGTCGGCGTCAGGAGTCTCCCAGCCGCGCACACGGATGGTCACCTCTTCGCCGGGCAGCAGGGTGACGAGCCCGGTGTCGGCCCGGGCATCAGGGTGCAGCCGGTCGGCCTGGAGCAGCAGATCCCGTACGAGGGTGCGGGCCGTCACCTTGATGCCACCGGGCACGATCGCCACCTCGAACTCCGGCCGGGGATACGGCACTTCCCGATCAGGCGCGGGGAAGTGCACCGCTCGCAGACCGTCCGCGTCCGCCACGAGGAACTCCTTCGGCCCGACTGGCTCCAGATCCTTCGGTACGGCGACCAGGGCCACCGTGCGCCCCTCAGCGCCGAACCCCACACTCGCCTCCCCGACCACCACCCCGTCGACCGACATCCGCCGCAGCCGCACCGCCCCCGCCCACTCATGCGCCGACTGATTGACGACGGCCAACTCGGGGCCTCGCTCCCGCACTTGGAGCGTCAGCAACCGGTCCGCGTACAGCCGCCGCAGCTCGTGGTAGAGCGGCTTCTCCCGCCCGTCCCCGTCGATCGCCGCCCAGGACGTCACCGGCCAGCAGTCGTTGAGCTGCCAGACGATCGTGCCCGCGCACACCGGCCAGTTCGACCGCCAGTGCTCGATACCGGCCGCGACGGCCCGCGCCTGATTGACCTGGGTGAGGTAGTGCCAGCGGTCGAAGTCCCCCTCGGGAAAGGCGAAGTGCCGCTCCAGCCCGCGCCGCAGCTTGCCGTTCCCGTCGTCCGCCTTCTGGTGGTGCAGCATGCCGGGGGAGTCCGCCGCGAGCTCCTCACCCGGCAGTGCCCGCCGCAGCGTGGCGTACGCGGGCGGCGCCTGCCAGCCGAACTCGGCCACGAAACGCGGCACGTCGGCGCGGTACTCGGCGTAGTCCTCCCGGTTCCACACCTCCCAGGAGTGATGCGTGCCGTGCGCCGGATCGTTCGGATGCCGCTCCCACGAACCGGACCAGGGACTCCCCGCCGTGTACGGCCGTGTCGGATCCAACTCGGCCACCACACGCGGCAGCAGGCCCAGGTAGTACCCCTCGCCCCAGGAGTCCCCGGCCAGCCGGGGCTCCCAGCCCCAATCCCGGAACCCCCACAGGTTCTCGTTGTTGCCGTTCCACAGCACGAGCGAGGGATGCGGCATCAGCCGTACGACGTTCTCGCGGGCCTCGGCCTCCACCTCCCCGCGCAGCGGCTGCTCCTCCGGATAGGCCGCGCACGCGAACGGGAAGTCCTGCCACACCAGCAGCCCCAGCTCGTCGCAGGCGTCGTAGAAGTCCTCGCTCTCATAGAGCCCGCCACCCCAGACCCGTACGAGATCCACGCCTGCGTCGGCCGCCTGCCGCAGCCGCTCCCGGTACCGCGCACGGGTCACCCGGGACGGGAACACGTCGTCCGGGATCCAGTTGACGCCGCGCGCGAACAGCCGCTCGCCGTTGACGACGAGGGTGAACCCGGTGCCGTGGGCGTCGGCCCGGCGATCCAGCTCGACGGTCCGGAAGCCGATCCGCCGCCGCCACACGTCCAGCGCCTCGCTGCCGTGCGACAGCCTCAACTCGACGTTGTACAGCGGCTGTTCGCCGTATCCACGCGGCCACCACAGCCGTACGTCCGGCACTTCCAGCCGTACGACCCCACTCGCCCCGTCGATCTCCGCCCGCGCCCGCACCCCGCCGACCGTCGCCTCGACGGTGAGCGGCGCCTCGACCCGGGTCCGCTCGACGTCGACCACCAACTCGACGTGCCCGGTGCCCTGTTCGACGGCCACCAGGGGGCGCACCCGGGCGATCCGGGCCGTCGACCAGTGCTCCAGCCGCACCGGTCGCCAGATGCCGGCCGTCACCAGGGTCGGCCCCCAGTCCCAGCCGAAGGAGCAGGCCATCTTGCGGAGGTACTGGTAGGGCTCTGCATAGGCGGCGGGCCGCTCGCCCAGCTTGCCGCGCACGGCCTCGGCCTCGGCGTACGCGGAGACGAAACGCACCGAGAGCCGCCCGCTCAGCCCGGTCACGTCGAAGCGGTACGAGCGGTGCATGTTCCGTACCCGGCCGAGGAGTTGGCCGTCGAGCGCGATCTCCGCGACGGTGTCGAGCCCGTCGAAGACGAGGTCGGTCTGCTCATGGTCGGACGCCGCGTCCAGGTCGGTCTCGTACGTCCAGTCCCGCCGCCCCACCCACGCGACGTCGGTCTCGTGCCGCCCCAGAAAGGGGTCCGGGATCACCCCCGCCGCCAGCAGATCGGTGTGCACACAGCCGGGCACGGAGGCCGGAAGCACCGCCTCTGCGCCCTCGGAGTGTCGCAGGATCCATCCGTCGGTGAGCGGTGTGGCCTGAAGCATGCGCGCACTCCTAAACCGATTTATCCCAGAGCTGGGAAACAGATTGGCATCGTTGGCGAGATACGGACTTTACCGGTTAAGAAAACGTTGTCAGAGTTCGGAACCAGCCAACCCGCTCGTGCTCGTCCGTCCCGAGAACGGAGCTGATGCACATGAACCGCCGTGCAGTCCTCGCCGTCACCACAGGTGCCCTGCTGCTCTCGGCGTGCACCGGCACCGGAGGAAGCGCGAAGGGGGCGGAGGCCAAGGCGGCCGACGACCCGTCAAAGGTGAGCGGCACCATCATGGTTCTCACCCACCGGACCGACCTCGTGCAGGACGGGACGATGAAGAAGTACGCCGCCGAGTTCACCCGGACGTATCCCAAGGTGAAGGTCGAGTTCGACGCCATCACCGACTACGAGGGCGAAGTCAAGATCCGTATGAATACGGAGAACTACGGCGACGTCCTCATGATCCCGGCCGTGATCGAGAAGAAGAACTACCCCAAGTTCTTCGCCTCGCTGGGCACTCAGGCCGAGCGGAGCGAGAAGTACCGCTTCACCGACTACACGACCGTGGACGGCAAGGCCTACGGCCAGAGCCCGCTCGGCGCGGTGCCGGGCTTCATCTACAACAAGAAGGTCTGGCAGCGGGCCGGGATCACCGACTGGCCCACGACACCGGACCAGTTCCTCGACGACCTCAAGGCGATCAGGTCGAAGACCGACGCGATCCCGTACTACACCAACTTCAAGGACATGTGGCCGCTCACCCAGTGGACGCAGGTCAACGGCTCGGTCAGCTGCGACGAGCAGGCCACGACCAAGCTCGCCGAGGGCGACCCGTGGGCCGAGGGCGCCGATGTGCGCACCGCCGACACGCTGCTCTACGACATCGTCCACGAGGGGCTCGTCGAGAAGGACCCGACGACCACCAACTGGGAGGCGTCCAAGCCCCGTATCGCCAAGGGCGAGATCGCCACGATGTGGCTCGGCTCCTGGGCGGTCATCCAGATGCAGGGCGCGGCGAAGCAGGCCGGCGCCGACCCGGACGACATCGGGTTCATGCCCTTCCCGGCCCAGCAGAACGGCACGTTCTGCGCGGTGGCGCAGCCCGACTACAACCAGGCCGTCAACGTCCACTCCGAGCACAAGGAGGCGGCCCGCGCCTGGATCGACTGGTTCACCGACAAGTCCGGCTACGCGGCGGACAACCTCGCGCTGTCCCCGCTCAAGGCCGACCCGCTGCCCGCGGTCCTGAAGCCGTACGAGGTAGCGGGCGTCAAGATCCTCGACCTCGACGACAGCAAGGGCGCCGAGGTGAAGTCCATCGACAACCAGTCCGAGGTCGGCATCTACAAGCCCGACTACCGCCAGGACCTCGTCGACCTCGCCCGCGGCGCCACCAAGGGCGATCTGGACGACTTCCTGAACGACCTCGGCGAGAAGTGGACCGAGACGCAGAAGTCGCTGGGGTCCTGATGACGGACACGACGACGACCGGGCAGGCGCCCGCCAAGGCCCCCACGGGGGCAGTGGGCGCCGCCCCCGAACCGGCCCCCGCCCCGCGCACGGCACGTCTGCGGCGCGGGGCCACCCCCTGGCTCTTCCTGCTCGCCCCACTCGCCCTGCTGATCGTCTTCACCTACGCGCCGATCGCCAACATGGTCGCGTACAGCTTCACCGACTGGGACGGCGTGAGCCCCGAGCTGCACTACACGGGCGCTGAGAACTACGCCGAACTCCTCACCCGCTCCGACCTGTTCGAGGTCTTCTGGGTCAGCGGCTACTACCTCGCCGCCTCCGTGATCCAGATAGTCGCCGCGCTCTACTTCGCCACGATCCTGAGCTTCAACGTCCGCTTCCGGAACTTCTTCAAGGGCGTGCTGTTCTTCCCGTACCTGATCAACGGGGTGGCGATCGGCTTCGTCTTCCTCTACTTCTTCCAGCACGGCGGCACCCTCGACTCCGTCCTCGGCCTCTTCGGCGTGCAGACGGACCGGGCCTGGCTGGGCACCCCGGAATCGGCGAACACCTCCCTCGCCGCCGTCTCCGTCTGGCGCTACCTGGGCCTGAACTTCGTCCTCTTCCTGGGCGCGATCCAGTCCATCCCGGGGGAGCTGTACGAGGCGGCCGAACTGGACGGCGCGAACCGCTGGCACCAGTTCCGCCACATCGTCGCGCCGGGCATCAAGCCGGTCCTGTCGTTGACCGTCATCCTCTCGATCTCGGGCTCGCTCTCGGTCTTCGAGATCCCGTACATCATGACCGGCGGTGCGACCGGCACCGAGACCTTCGTGATCCAGACCGTGAAGCTGGCCTTCCAGTTCAACAAGACGGGGCTCGCCTCGGCCGCCGCGGTCGTGCTGCTGCTGATCGTCCTGGCGGTGACCTGGGTGCAGCGGCGCCTCGTCCCCGACGACAAGGTGGACCTCGCATGACGCGCCGCGCAGTGGCCCGCACGTTGATGTACCTGTCCCTGGTCGGCGCGACGGTCGTGGTCCTGCTCCCCCTGGCCGCCGTACTCCTGACGTCCCTCAAGTCCGAGCGGGAGATGGCGAACGGCAGCGGAGCCCTCGCCCTCCCCGACGACCTGCTCAACTTCCACAACTACGCGACGGCGTTCCAGGACGGCCGTATGCTCTCGGCCTTCGCCAACACGGCGATCATCCTGCTCTTCGCCATCGGCGGCACGGTCCTGATCGGCTCGATGACGGCGTACGCCATCGACCGCTTCACCTTCCGCTTAAGGAAGCTGGTCGTGGCCCTGTTCCTCATCGCCGCGCTGGTCCCCGGTGTCACGACCCAGGTGGCGACCTTCCAGATCGTCAACAGCTTCGGCATGTTCGACAGCCTGTGGGCGCCGATCGTCCTCTACATGGGCACGGACATCGTCTCGATCTACATCTTCCTGCAGTTCGTGCGCTCGATCCCGACGTCACTGGACGAGGCGGCCCGCCTGGACGGCGCGGGCGCCTTCACGATCTACCGCAGGATCATCTTCCCCCTGCTGAAGCCGGCCATCGCGACGGTGGTGATCGTCAAGGGCATCACCACCTACAACGACTTCTACATCCCGTTCCTCTACCTGCCGTCGGAGGACCTTGGCGTGATCTCGACGTCCCTCTTCCGCTTCAAGGGCCCGTTCGGCGCCCACTGGGAAACGATCTCGGCAGGAGCGGTACTGGTGATCCTGCCGACCTTGATCGTCTTCCTGGTGCTGCAGCGGTTCATCTACAACGGCTTCATGCGGGGTGCGACCAGGTGAGGTGCTTTCTCCTACGGCGCCTCGGCGGACAAGGCGGCAACCAGAACCGGCGTGACCTGCTCCACCTGCCAGGCCCGCGCCCCATGGCCGGCCAACGCCTCCCCGACCGACCCGGCGTCGACCACCTTCGGCGGCTCCCAGCAGACCCGCCGCACGGTGTCCGGGGTGATCAAGTTCTCCTGAGGCATGTTGAGCTGCTCAGCCAGCGCCGATACGGCGGCCCGAGCCGCGGACAGCCGAGCCGCGGCGACCGGGTCCTTGTCGGCCCACGCCCGCGGCGGCGGCGGCCCCGTCACGGGCTGCCCAGGCGCCGGCAACTGCGACTCCGCCAGAGCCTTCGCCCGATCCACCGCGGTCTGCCACTGCTCCAGCTGCCGCCGCCCCATCCGATGCCCGAAGCCGTTCAGCGCGGAAAGGGCATGCACATTGCCCGGCAGGGAGAGCGCGGCCTCCACAATGGCCGCGTCACTGAGCACCTTGCCCGGCGAGACATCCCGCTTCTGAGCGATGCGGTCCCGCGTCTCCCACAGCTCGCGCACCACGCCCAGCTGCCGACGCCGCCGCACCTTGTGCATCCCGGACGTGCGCCGCCAGGGATCCTTGCGCGGCTCGGCGGGCGGCGCGGTCGCGATCGCCTCGAACTCCTGCCGCGCCCACTCCAGCTTGCCCTGCCGGTCCAGCTCCTTCTCCAGGGCGTCCCGCAGATCCACGAGCAGCTCGACGTCCAGCGTCGCGTACCGCAGCCAGGGCTCGGGCAGGGGCCGGGTCGACCAGTCGACGGCCGAGTGGCCCTTCTCCAGGACGAACCCGAGGACGTTCTCGACCATCGCGCCGAGGCCCACCCTGGGGAACCCGGCGAGCCGCCCGGCCAGCTCGGTGTCGAACAGCAGGCTCGGCACCATGCCTATCTCGCGCAGACAGGGCAGATCCTGGGTGGCCGCGTGCAGCACCCACTCCACGCCGGACAGCGCCTCGCCGAGTCCCGACAGATCAGGACAGGCCACGGGGTCGATCAGCGCGGACCCCGCGCCCACGCGGCGCAGCTGCACCAGATAGGCACGCTGGCCGTAGCGATAGCCGGACGCGCGTTCGGCGTCGACGGCGACCGGGCCCGAGCCCGCGGCGAAGGCGGCGATCACCTCGGCGAGCGCGGCCTCGTCGGCGATCACGGGCGGAATGCCCTCGCGGGGCTCCAGCAAAGGGATCGGCGCCTCCGTAACAGAAGATCCGCCGTCGTCCGGAGGGGCGCCTCCGGTGGTTCGCAGTGAACTGTCTGCTGCGGTCTCTTGGGCGTCGGTCACATGTCAAGGGTATCTGTGTATGGACAGCGCCCGCCGACGGAACGTTCCGTCGGCGGGCGCCTGAGGGTCGTAAACCAGTCAGGTAAGTGAAAGATCCGGTTCACGACAGGTGAGGACGCGGGCGGGGATCAGCGGCCGATCCCCTTCACGTCAGTGAATGATCAAGAATTCAATGAATCTGCGCATGCTGCTGCGGCTCATGTGATGGCGGTGGACTCTCAGTGGATGATCCCGGTCCGCAGGGCCACGGCGACCATGCCGGCGCGGTCACCGGTGCCGAGCTTGCGGGCGATGCGGGCGAGGTGGCTCTTGACGGTCAGGGCGGACAGGCCCATCGAGACGCCGATCGCCTTGTTCGACTGGCCCTCCGCCACCAGCCGCAGCACCTCGACCTCACGACCGGAGAGCTCGCGGTAGCCGCCCGGGTGGCTCGGGGCACCCGGGTGGCGACGGTGCATACGGGCGGCGGCGGCGCCGATGGGAGCGGCACCAGGCCGGGTGGGGAGCCCGACGTTGGTGCGGGTGCCGGTGACGACGTAGCCCTTCACACCGCCGGCGAGGGCGTTGCGTACGGCGCCGATGTCATCGGCTGCGGACAGGGCCAGGCCGTTGGGCCAGCCCGCGGCGCGGGTCTCCGACAGGAGGGTCAGGCCGGAGCCGTCGGGCAGGTGGACGTCTGCGACACAGATGTCGCGGGGGTTGCCGATGCGGGGACGAGCCTCCGCGATGGACGAGGCCTCGATGACGTCGCGCACCCCGAGCGCCCACAGGTGGCGGGTCACGGTGGAGCGGACGCGGGGATCGGCCACGACCACCATGGCGGTCGGCTTGTTCGGGCGGTAGGCGACCAGGCTTGCAGGCTGCTCGAGGAGAACGGACACCAGGCCTCCTGGGTGCGGGGACGACTTCAAGGTCACAGTCGTCTTCGGCACCAAACCTGTGGCCCTTTAGAGAAAGATCACGATTTAGTGAGTAACAATCAGGGCAATTCAGACACGTGGTCGATCGTTCGGCGAACGAATTGGCTCGATCCGGGACTGTTCCTGACCGAAAGTGGCCGTATCGACAAAGTGACGGTCAAGCCGGTGGCGGTCAGCGGGCCTGTGGATCACGGCGCTGCGGCAGTGTCACCACCGACGCGTCGCCCGGGCCCGCCGGCGGCAGCCCCGCGACCTGGGCGAGCAGATCGCACCAGGACGCCAGGTGGGCCGCCGTGTCCGGAACGCCGCCCAGGCCCTCGCGGGGCGTCCAGGAGGCGCGGATCTCGATCTGCGAGGCAGCCGGGCGCTCGGACAGGCCGCCGAAGTAGTGGGAGCTGGCGCGCGTGACGGTGCCGCTCGGCTCGCCGTACGACAGCCCGCGCGCCTGGAGCGCACCGGTCAGCCAGGACCAGCACACCTCAGGCAGCAGCGGATCGGCGGCCATCTCCGGCTCCAGCTCCGCGCGCACCAGGGTCACCATCCGGAAGGTGCCCCGCCAGGCGTCGTGGCCGTCCGGGTCGTGCAGCAGCACCAGGCGGCCGTCGGCCAGGTCCTGGTCGCCGTCGACGACGGCGGCCTCCAGCGCGTACGCGTACGGGGCCAGCCGCTGGGGTGCCTTGGTCTGCTCGACCTCGATCTGCGGCCGCAGGCGGCTGCTCCGCAGGGCCTCGACCGCGGCCCGGAAAGCCGGTGGAGCCGTATTGCGCGAATGCCGGTCCGCCTCCCCGGTCTCCTTCGCGTCATCCATTCCGCCAGTTCCGTCCGACAGTCTTCCCTGAGCCGCAGCCATGCCGGGAAGATTAAAGGGAACGGGGGCTTCGTGCAGGGAAGGACACCCTGACAACACGGCAACCCCGGCGCCGGGCCCGATACGGCCGTGCGAGACTTGCCCCCGTGAGTGCCAACCAGACGCCGCCGTCAGCCACCTACGACTCCGCCTTCCTCAGGGCGTGCAGGCGCGAATCCGTGCCGCACACGCCGGTGTGGTTCATGCGGCAGGCCGGGCGCTCGCTGCCGGAGTACCGCAAGGTGCGCGAGGGCATCGGGATGCTCGAGTCCTGCATGCGGCCCGAGCTGGTCACCGAGATCACCCTCCAGCCCGTGCGCAGGCACAACGTGGACGCGGCGATCTACTTCAGCGACATCGTCGTCCCGCTCAAGGCCATCGGCATCGACCTCGACATCAAGCCCGGCATCGGCCCGGTCGTCGAGAAGCCGATCCGCACCCGCGCCGACCTCGCCCAGCTGCGCGACCTGACCCCCGAGGACGTGTCGTACGTCACCGAGGCGATCGGCCTGCTCACCGGCGAGCTCGGCTCGACCCCGCTCATCGGCTTCGCCGGCGCGCCATTCACCCTTGCGAGCTACCTCGTCGAGGGCGGTCCGTCGCGCACGTACGAGAACGCCAAGGCGATGATGTACGGCGACCCCGAGCTCTGGGCCGACCTGCTCGATCGCCTCGCGGAGATCACGGCCGCCTTCCTCAAGGTGCAGATCGAGGCCGGCGCCTCCGCGGTCCAGCTCTTCGACTCCTGGGTCGGCTCCCTCGCCCCGGCCGACTACCGGCGCTCGGTGATGCCCGCCTCCGCGAAGGTCTTCGACGCGGTCGCCGGCTACGGCATCCCGCGCATCCACTTCGGCGTCGGCACCGGTGAGCTGCTGAAGCTCATGGGTGAGGCCGGCGCGGACGTCGTCGGTGTCGACTGGCGCGTCCCGCTCGACGAGGCCGCCCGCCGGGTCGGCCCCGGCAAGGCGCTCCAGGGCAACCTCGACCCGACCATCCTGTTCACCACCCCCGAGGCCGTCGAGGCCAAGACCCGCGAGGTGCTCGACGCAGCGGCCGGTCTGGAGGGTCATGTCTTCAACCTGGGCCACGGCGTCATGCCGTCCACGGACCCGGACGCGCTGACCCGGCTCGTTGAGTACGTCCACACGCAGACCGCGCGCTAGGGGCTCTGCCTTGCCGCCGATACGTGCGGCGATTCGGTGAACGGGGCCGTTGCCGTGTGCGTATGTCTCGGCAACCGCCCGCGGCGCGGGGAAGGCGGGTCGCGGGGACTACGTGAGGAACAGGCGATGAACGACCGAGTTACTCCTCCGATTCACGCGTTGCCCGACGGTGAGGCCGAGATCGCCGTGGTGGTGCGGCTGCCCTGGGAAGACGTCGCCCGGCTGGGTCAGGAGGCGGGGCGGCTGGCTTCGCAGATGCAGCGGCCGGTGACGTTGGACGAGGCCGTCAGCCATCGGTTGCGGTCGGCTCGGCCGGCTGCGGCGCATGCGAAGCCGGCGGGGGAGCAACCCGCTGCCGCTATGCCGCAGAGTGTGAGCGCGTCTGTGTCGTCGTTGCCTTCTCGGCCGCCTGCTGAGCAGGCGCGGCAGGCGATCGAGAGGATCAACGGCAGCGCGTAATCGCCGTAGGGGTGCGGTTTGTTCTGGCGGCTGCGGGTTCGTTGTGGCTGGTCGCGCAGTTCCCCGCGCCCCTAAGGGGGTTGCTCGCGCCGCCTGTCAGGAGGTGGCGGCGTTTACCGCCTTTGCTGCCTTTCTGGCTGCTACCAGTATCGGGTCCCAGACCGGGGAGAACGGTGGGGCGTAGCCCAGGTCCAGGGACACCATCTGTTCCACCGTCATCCCTGCCGTCAGGGCCACCGCCGCGATGTCGACCCGCTTGCCCGCGCCCTCCCGGCCCACGATCTGGACGCCCAGCAGTCGGCCTGTGCGGCGTTCGGCGAGCATCTTGACCGTCATCATCGAGGCGTTGGGGTAGTAGCCCGCGCGGCTCGTGGAATCGATCGTCGCCGTCACGTACTGCAGGCCCGCCCTGCGCGCGTCCTTCTCGCGCAGGCCCGTGCGGGCGATCTCCAGGTCGCAGACCTTGCTGACGGCGGTGCCGACCACGCCGGGGAACGTGGCGTAGCCGCCGGCGGCGTTCGTGCCGATGACCTGGCCGTGTTTGTTGGCGTGGGTGCCGAGGGCGATGTGGCGCTGGCGGCCGGAGACCAGGTCGAGGACCTCGACGCAGTCGCCGCCCGCCCAGATGTTCTCGTGGCCGCGCACGCGCATGGCCAGGTCGGTCAGCAGGCCGGCGTGGTCGCCGAGGGGGAGGCCGGCCGCGCGGGCCAGGGTCGTTTCCGGACGGACTCCGATGCCCAGGACGACCACGTCCGCGGGGTACTCGGCGTCCTCCGTGACCACCGCGCGGACTCTGCCGTCGTCGCCCGTGAGGATCTTGGTGACCTCGGTGTCGTTGACCATGGTGATGCCCAGGCCCTCCATGGCCTCGTGCACCAGGCGGCCCATGTCCGGGTCGAGCGTGGACATGGGCTCGCTGCCGCGGTTGACGACCGTCACCTCGTAGCCCCGGTTGATGAGCGCCTCGGCCATCTCGACGCCGATGTAGCCGGCGCCGACGACCACCGCGCGACGGCCACGCGTGCGTGCCAGCGTGTCGATGAGGGCCTGACCGTCGTCCAGGGTCTGCACACCGTGGACGCCGGGCGCGTCGGCGCCCGGCATGTCGGGGCGGATCGGACGGGCGCCGGTCGCGATCACGAGTTTGTCGTACGACGTCCAGGACTCGGCGCCGGAATCCACGTCACGCGCGCGTACCCGCCCGCCGGCGACATCGATCTCCGTGACTTCCGTCCGCATGCGCAGGTCGATGTCGCGGGCCCGATGCTCCTCGGATGTGCGGGCGATCAGCTGGTCGCGGTCGGGGACGTCGCCGCCCACCCAGTACGGGATGCCGCAGGCCGAGAAGGAGGTGAAGTGGCCGCGTTCGAACGCCACGATCTCCAGTTCCTCGGCGCTTCTCAGCCGCCGTGCCTGCGACGCCGCGGACATCCCCGCGGCGTCGCCGCCGATCACGACCAGCCGCTCTCGCGTACCCGGCACACCCCTCGCAGCGCTCATGCTCATGCGAACACGCTACGAGCGCCGGGCATTTCAGTCCTGTCCGCCGCCCTGTTCGCGGCCACCCTCGTCGTCCCCCGCGCGCGTGGGCCGCGGTGCCGGGTGGGCCGTCGGCAGCGGGCCCAGGGCCGTCGTCGCGGGCGCGGTGGCCGGGCGGCGCGGCAGCCGGGGCCGCAGGACCTTCAGCCACAGCAGCACGATCAGCGCCGCCACCACGGCGAAGGGCAGCACCGCGCCGAACGCCACCGCGATCCAGCGCAGCAGCGTCACGAACGCGCCCCAGCCGCCCGCGAGCGCGTCCAGGAAGCCCGGGTCGTCGTCCGCCGGGGCCTTCTTCTTCACCGGTGTCTCCGACAGGGTGAGGGTGATGGTGGCCAGGCTGGTGCGGTCCTTCAGGGAGGCCTGCTGGGCGAGCAGCGCCTCCAGGTCGGCCTGGCGGGTGCTCAGCTCGCCCTCCAGCGTGACCACGTCGCTGAGCTTGGTCGCCTGGTCCATCAGCTCCCGGATCCGGGCGACGCTGGCGCGCTGCGTCTTGATGCGGCTCTCCACGTCGACGACCTGGTCGGTGACGTCCTGCGCCTTGGCGCTGCGCTCGACCAGCTTGCCCGCGCCCTCCAGCTCCGTGAGCACCTCGGCGTAGCTGTCGACGGGCACGCGCAGGACGACACGGGTGCGCTCGTGGCCCTCCTCGTCGCGTGTGGTGGTCTCGTTGCCGACGTAGCCCCCCGCGTTCTCGGTGCTGGTGCGGGCCTCGTCCAGGGCCTTCGGCACGTCCTTGACCTGCACGGTCAGCGAGGCCGTACGGATGATGTGGCTCGGGGCGACCTTGGCCGGCGCGGCCTTCCCGGCGCCGGAGCCGCTGTCCGGGGCGCCCTGCCCCGCACTCGCCTGCGGCTCCGCCGCCTGGGCGGCCTCGTCCCCGGCGGCCTTGCTGGAGCCGGCCGAGTCGTTCGCGCCGCTGCATCCGGTGAGCGCGAGCGCGGCGGCCAACGCGAAACCGGCCAGGGCCTGGACGGGTCGTACGGAACGTCGTGTGCGCATGTGGGTGTACCCCCCGAGGGTCGTCGTGGCGACTGATGCTCCTTCGACGCCTGGGGTCGGCCGAACGTTGGCGGGAAACGGTCCCGATGAGGTCACGGTCGGGACTCGGCGCGGGCACGCGGGTCCACGGGGCGGGGCGGTCGGGACGGGGCGGTACGGCCTCTGCCGGGAGTGTCAGTGGCGTTTGAGAGAGTGGGATCATGCGCGAGCACAGCGTGGACACACGCACCGCAGACGGCCCCGCGAGGCAGGGCCATGTCGTCGTCATCGGCGCCGGGATCGCCGGTCTTGCGGCCGCCCATCGGCTGCTGGGCGACGGCAGACGTGTGACCGTCCTGGAGGCCTCGGACCGGGTCGGCGGCAAACTGCTGCCCGGCGAGATCGCGGGCGTGCGCGTGGACTTCGGCGCCGAGTCGATGCTGGCCCGCCGCCCCGAGGCCGTCGCCCTCGCCCGCGAGGTCGGCCTCGACGAGCGCCTCCAGCCGCCCGCCACCGCGACCGCCTCGATCTGGACCCGCGGCGCCCTGCGCCCCATGCCCAAGGGCCACGTCATGGGCGTCCCGGGCACCGCCGCCGCCCTCTCCGGCGTGCTGTCCGACGAGGGCCTGGCCCGCATCGAGCGCGACGCCGACCTGCCCCGCACGGAGGTCGGGGACGACATGGCGGTCGGCGAGTACGTCGCGGCACGCCTCGGCCGCGAGGTCGTCGACCGCCTGGTCGAGCCCCTGCTGGGCGGGGTCTACGCGGGCGACGCGTACCGCATCTCGATGCGCTCGGCGGTCCCGCAGCTCTTCCAGGCCGCGCAGACCCACGACTCGATCACCGAGGCCGTCCGCGAGATCCAGGCCAAGGCGGCGGCCGGCGGGCAGACCGGGCCGGTGTTCATGGGCATCGAGGGCGGCGTGGGCTCTCTGCCGCTCGCCGTCGCGGAGTCGGTGCGCGCGCGGGGCGGCGAGATCGTGACCGGGGCGCCGGTGACGGAGCTGCGCCGCGAGGCGCCCGCCGGGTGGCGCGTCGTCACCGCCGACCGGGTGCTGCACGCCGACGCGGTCGTCGTCGCCGTACCCGCCCCGGCCGCCGCCGGCCTCCTGCGCGCCGAGGCGCCCGAAGCCGCCGTCGAGTTGGACGGCATCGAGTACGCCTCCATGGCCCTGGTCACCCTCGCCCTGCGCCGCGCGGACACCGACCTCCCCGCAGGCAGCGGCTTCCTCGTGCCGCCGGTCGACGGGCGCACCATCAAGGCGTCCACGTTCGCCTCCCAGAAGTGGGGCTGGATCGCCGACGAGGACCCGGACGTGCTCGTGCTGCGCACCTCCGTCGGGCGGTACGGCGAGACGGAGATCCTTCAGCGCGACGACGCCCACCTCGTCGACGTCTCCCGGCGCGACCTCAAGGCGGCGACCGGCCTCGACGCCACGCCCCTGGAAACCCGCGTCACGCGCTGGACCGACGGCCTGCCCCAGTACCCCGTCGGCCACCACGCGCGCGTGTCCCGCATCCGCGAGCACGTCGCGAAGCTGCCCGGCCTCGCGGTGTGCGGTGCGCAG
Organism: Streptomyces sp. NPDC051738; assembly: GCF_044453205.1. Taxonomy (NCBI): domain Bacteria; kingdom Bacillati; phylum Actinomycetota; class Actinomycetes; order Kitasatosporales; family Streptomycetaceae; genus Streptomyces; species Streptomyces sp. NPDC051738. The sequence goes on from NZ_JBITCM010000006.1 coordinate 73,579, forward strand.
TACGACGGTGTGGGCATCCCGGCGTGCATCGCGAGCGCGTACGCCGCGGTGGACCAGCTGGACGGCGACCTGACCGGTGTGGAGGAGCTCACCGCCAACCCGGTGCAGAGTCTGCACGGCGGAGCGGGAGAATAGGGGACATGAGTGACGACGCCTCCACCACCGAGTCCGGCAGGATCCCGAACAAGGGCAAGCTGGCCAAGGACCTCAACGAGGTCATCCGCTACACCCTCTGGTCCGTCTTCAAGCTGAAGGACGTCCTCCCCGAGGACCGCGCGGGCTACGCCGACGAGGTCCAGGAGCTGTTCGACCAGCTCGCCGCCAAGGACGTGACGATCCGCGGCACGTACGACGTGTCCGGGCTGCGCGCCGACGCCGACCTCATGATCTGGTGGCACGCCGAGACCAGCGACCAGCTGCAGGAGGCGTACAACCTCTTCCGCCGCACCAAGCTGGGCCGCGCCCTGGAGCCGGTCTGGTCGAACATGGCGCTGCACCGCCCCGCCGAGTTCAACCGCTCGCACATCCCGGCGTTCCTCGCCGACGAGACGCCGCGCAACTACGTCAGCGTCTACCCCTTCGTGCGCAGCTACGACTGGTACCTGCTGCCCGACGAGGACCGCCGCCGCATGCTCGCCGACCACGGCAAGATGGCCCGCGGCTACCCGGACGTCCGCGCCAACACGGTCGCCTCGTTCTCGCTGGGCGACTACGAGTGGCTGCTGGCCTTCGAGGCCGACGAGCTCTACCGCATCGTCGACCTCATGCGCCACCTGCGGGCTTCCGAGGCCCGGATGCACGTCCGCGAAGAGGTGCCGTTCTACACCGGGCGCCGGAAGTCCGTGGCCGAGTTGGTCGCCGGTCTTGCTTGATCGGATGGGGTGACTTCCGGGCGGCCGGGGGTCCGGGGGTTGCCCCCCCCGGGAGATGCAGCACCGGGCGCCGGAAGTCCGTGGCCGAGTTGGTCGCCGGGCTCGCCTGATCAGTTCGGGAGCCGGGCGGCCGCGGCGTTCTAGGGTCGGCCGCCCGGTTTCGTCGCGGTCTGCTTGCCCAGCTTCTTCGCCTTGCGGCTCTCCGGGCGCTCCGGCTTGGGCTCCGGGTGCCCCTCGCAGGACGCACGCCGCTCCGGGAGGCGGCCCGACAGCAGATACGCGTCGATGTAGCCGTTGACGCAGGCGTTCGGGCCGTACGCGATGCCGTGCGTGCCCGCGTCCCGCTCGGTCACCAGGACCGAGCCCGACAGCCGCCGGTGCATCTCCAGCGCCCCGTCGTACGGCGTGGCGGCATCCCGCTCGGCCGCCAGGATCAGCACCGGGGGCACCTCGCCCGGCCCCGTCCGCACATCGAGAGGCTGCTGCCGGGGTGTCCGCCAGTAGGCGCACGGCAGGTTCATCCACACGTTGTCCCAGGTCTCGAAGGGCGCCACGCGCGCGAGCCGGGTGTTGTCCCGGTCCCAGACCGCCCAGTTCGTCGGCCAGGGCGCGTCGTTGCACTCCACGGCCGTGTAGACCGCGTTCGTGTTCTCCTTCTCGGTCGCGGCCTCCGTCACCGGCGCGGCCAGCTCGGCGAGCGGCTTCGCGTCGCCCTTCAGATACGCCGACAGCGCCTGCGCCCGCGCGGGCCAGTAGTCGTCGTAGTACCCGACCTGCAGGAACGCCTCCTGCAACTGCCCGGGCCCGACCTTCCCGCCGGCCGGCTCCATGGCCACCCACGCCCGCACCTTCTCGTAGGTGCGCAGCACCTTGTCGGGAGTGTCACCGAGGCCGTACACGTCGTGGTGCTTGGCGACCCACTCCCGGAAGTCCGCCCACCGCCCCTCGAACGCGGCCGACTGCAGCAGGTTGCTGCGGTACCAGATCTGCGCCGGGTCCGGGTTCACCGCCGAGTCGAACACCATCCGCCGCACATGTGAGGGGAAGAGGGTCGCGTACAGCGCGCCGAAGTAGGTGCCGTACGACGCGCCCATGAACGTCAGCTTGTCCTCGCCCAGCGCGGCGCGCAGGACATCCAGGTCGCGGGCGTTGTTGAGGGAGTTGTAGTGCTGCAGCGCGCTGCCGGTGCGCTCGGCGCAGCCGCGCGCGTAGGCCTTCGCCCGGGCGATGCGCTCCCGCTTGTACGACTCCGAGGGGTGCGTCGGCGCGTCCGTGGGCCCCTTGAGGAGCTGCTTGGGGTCCTGGCAGGACACCGGCGCGGACGAGCCCACTCCGCGCGGGGCGTAGCCGACCAGGTCGTACGCCCCCGCCAGCCGCTTCCACGCGGGCAGGACACCGATCAGCGGGAAGTGCAGGCCGGAGCCGCCCGGCCCGCCCGGGTTGTAGACCAGGGCGCCCTGACGCGGGACCCGGCGCTTGCTGTTGTGCGGGTCCTTGTGGGTGGCCCGCACCCGGCTGACGGTGAGCCGGATCTGCTTGCCGTGGGGATCGGTGTAGTCGAGCGGGACGGACACCGTGCCGCACTTCACGTTGTCCGGCAGCTCCAGGTTCTTGGCGCAGTCGCCGAAGGTGATGCCGGCCTCCTCGGCGCGCGCGGCGGCCACCGTGGTGCCGTGCCTCTCGTCCGCACCCGGGGCCGCGGCCGTGGTGCTGTCGGCAGGGGCGGTGGTGAGGGCGGTCAGGAGCAGGGCTCCGGCGACCGTGTAGAGGGCGGGTGCTCTCATCGGGTATCCCTTCAATGCACGGCAGCAACAAAAGGGATATTTCGTTCGTCTGTTGATGAAGGCAAGCACCGTCCGGCCGGTGTCGTCGTCAATGCCCCCGATGCGTCACCGGGCGCCGCGGCCGTCAGCCGCGCCGAGGGAACGCCTCAGGGTGCGGCGCGCGGTGCGTGAGGGTGTTTTTATGATTTGCCGGAGCTTTCGGGTGGGCGACTGGTGGCGGCCGACGGCAGTGTGTACGTCGGCGACGGGGGCGGGGTCACCGGGACGGCCGGGGCGGGGTCGAGGGTCGGGCCGGGCGGGGCCGGGGCGGGGGTGAGCGGAGGGGTGCTGTCGGCGACCATGTCGCGGGCCAGGGCGTCGAAATCGACGTAGCCGGTGGCCTCCAGGACCGTGATGTGGTCCAGCACGGTGGTGTTGGCATCGTCGGCGAGCTCCCGGACGAGGGAGTTGCGGGTACTGGCCCGCACCAGCGCGACGACGGAGAACACCTTGCCGTGCGCCAGCCGCAGGATGTTGGCGAACTGGCGGTCGTACTCGACGCCTTGGGCCGAGTCCAGGGTCGCCAGCCACTCGCGCTGCTGCTCCGTGGGCTCGTTGGGCAGTTCGAGGCTCAGCTCGGAGGCGACCTCACGCACCCGGTCGTCCAGGAAGGTGTGCCCCTCGATGAGGTGCTCTCCGGCGGTCCGTACGGCCGGAGTGGTGCCCTTCTGCCGGGCCTGCTCACCGGCGGGCAGCTCCCACAGCCCGGCCAGCCGGACCTTGGTGATGAAGTCGCGGTCGAGGGCGGACAGCGGGCCGTGGCCGGTCGTGACGGTCTCGGCGTTCAGTACGTCGAGACCGGTGCCGGACCGGTCGGCGTACGACCAGATCGGGAAGATCATCGCCAGCAGTGTCGCCGTCAGGCCCGTGATGATGAGCCCGGTGCCGCTGAAGATGCCTCGTCCGTTGATGGGTGGTCGCGGTCGCATGGTGCCTCCTGTTGCGGCACCGCACGTTAGTGCGCTTCGGGGGTTGGGTTGGCATATTACTTCGGGGTACTTCGGCGCCTACGCCAACTGCCGTACAGGAGCGAATGGTTGCAACGGGGGTCGATACGGGCGAATAGGGGAGCGGGGGGCAGGGACGTTCCAGGGTGAAGGCGGCTGAAACGGTCGCCTTGCCTGCTGTGTGCGGCCGGGGTGTTAGTCCACGCACACTCGCGGCGGGGCGGCGCCTTGTCGGGTGAGCGACAGACGGCGTACGCGGGGTGCGCTCAGCGCCCCAGCAGCACTCGACGCGTGGCCCGCGCCAACCGCACCCCGGGCCGCCGCGACCGCGGCCTCGGCCCCGACCGCTCCAGCCACCACTCCCGCAACTCCGCCCGCGTCCGTGCGTCTTCGAGCCGCCCCTCGGCCAGCAGATACCCGGCGAAGTCCAGCGCGTCGCGCCGATAGCCGTCGGTCATCGGGTGCCCGTGCGTGTACGCGACGAAGGCCCGCCGATACCCGCCCCCCAGGATCACCGGCAACTCCGGCGCGACCTTCGCCACGACGTCCGCCCGCTTCCCGGCGAGCGCCCGCGCCTGCACACCCAGCCGCACCCGGTCGAACCCCTCCGGCACCGGCGTCCCGGCGACGAGGGCGGACAGCAGGGCGGCCTGCGCGAGGGCCAGGCGCTGACGGGCGGGGTCGGTGACGGCGGGGTCGGTGACGGTGGGTTCGGTGACGGTGGGTTCGGCCTGCGCCGCGTCGGGTGCCCGCATCGTCTCCCGCTCCTCGGACGCCCTCTGCTCCCGCACCGCCTCCTGCTCCTGTGCGGCACCGCCGAAGGGCACTGGCTCCCCGGACGGTTCCGCTGCGGAGGGCGCCCTGTCCGTGAACCCCCGATCCGTCGACGCCCGCCGCTCCACCTCCCCCTTCTCCAGCGCCCCCCGAATCGCCCCCAACTCCCGCTCCAGCTCGGCCGGTTCGGGGAAGTTCTCGTCGCGCTCCAGCAGGACTCCCGGCGGGGACACCCGGGACGCGAGGTCGGTGAGGACGTCGAGGACCGGCTGCGGTACCGGGTGGGCGTGGCTGTCGTGCCAGACGCCGTCGCGTTCGAAGCCGCCCGCGACATGGACGTACGCGATGGCCTCCAGCGGCAGCTCGGCGAGGGCCTTGGCCGGGTCCTCGCCGCGGTTGACGTGGTTGGTGTGCAGGTTGGCGACATCGATGAGCAGCCGCACGCCCGTCCGGTCGGCCAGCTCGTACAGGAACTGCCCCTCGGTCATCTCCTCGCCCGGCCAGGAGATGAGCGCGGCGATGTTCTCCACGGCGAGCGGCACGGGCAGCGCGGCCTGTGCGATACGGACGTTCTCGCACAGCACGTCGAGGGCGTCCCGGGTGCGGGGTACCGGCAGGAGGTGCCCCGCTTCCAGGCGCGGGGACGCCGTCAGCGGCCCGCCCGCCCGTACGAACGCGATGTGCTCGGTGACCAGCGGTGCCCCCAGCGCCTCCACCCGCTCGGCGAGCGCGGCCAGCCGCCCGGCGTCGGGTCGCTCCGCGCCGCCCAGGCCCAGCGAGACGCCGTGCGGGATCACGGTGACGCCGCGCTCGCGCAGCCGTACCAGGGACTCCGGAAGATGTCCGGGGCAGACGTTCTCGGCGACCGTCTCGACCCAGTCGATGCCCGGCATGCGCTCCACGGCGTCCGCGATCTCCGGACGCCATCCGATCCCCGTGCCCAGTTGCTCCATCGTCCCCTCCTCGGCCTCTTCCGTACCCGCTGTCCTGACTCTCGGACGTGCCGGACGTGACGGGGGTATGGCCCCGCCGGCAACGCCCGAACCCCGGGGCGGACACCTTCAGAGCAACATTTGAGGTTGAGGTCCGCCCGCGGGCGCTCGCCGCAGGGTCGTACGCGCAGAACGCCGGGGATGTTCATTCGCTTCACCGCCGGAGCCGTGAGCTGCTGCTTTCGGCCCTGTCGAATCGGTTGGCCCGTCCCGCGCCGCACCCTTCAGCTGGTGGTGGCGTAAACCGACGGCTCGCCCCCCTGACCCCCGCTGCGGAGCTGGGCGCCTCGCAGGCGGCTCAGCGCAGGACCAGCGGCCGCCGTACCCGCGGCGGCAGTGATCCCACCCGGTGATGCCCCTCGACCACCACAGTCGTCCCCGGCGCGATCTCCGTGAACCCGGCGTCCCGCACCAACGGCAGCCCGGCGCCGGTCAGTTCACGCCAGCGCCCAGGCTCCGCGGTGCGCACGGCCAGCGGGAACCCCGCCTCGCGCCAGGCGACCCGCTCCTCGTCCGACAGCTCCCACCAGGCGATCTGTGCCGCGTGCCCCGCCTGCGCCATCGTCTTGCCGGCCGACATGTCGAGTTCCGGATTCACCCAGAGCACGGGCGCCGACGGATCGGCGGCCCCGGGCGGCTCCGGATCGTCGAGCTCGGTCCCCGACACCTGGAGCTTCGCCAGCTCCTTGGGCCACCCGTCCAACGGCACGGGCGGAAACACCCGCACCTCGGCCGACTCGCCGGGCACGGTGATCCCCGGCAGCCCCTCCGCCCGCCGCCACTCGGCTCCCCGGGCCCGCCGCACGACCTTCCGGATCCGCGCGTCCTCCCAGTCCCGCATGGCCTGAGCCCACTCACCGTCACCGACGGACCGCTCGTCACTGAGCATGACCAGCACGGCGCGGGCGGCGGTCTCCAAAGCGTCCGTGCGGTCCGGTGGATCAGCCCGCTCGATCCGCACGACGAGGGGCAGGACGTACTGCGGAGCCTGATCACGAGCAATTGGCTCGGACCGGAAAGGACTGTCGTTCATGGGGGTGGGATCACTGTTCACGCCGTCCAGTCTGCCAACCCAGGGGCGCGGGGCTGTATCGATATGCGGCTCCGCCGCGTGGGCGCGACCAGCCCCCACCGCCCCGCAGCCGCAATACGACAAGATGTCCCCCATGCAACGCGATCTTCGTCTGGACAACGTAGGCCGCCGCTACGGCCTACGCGGCCCATGGGTCTTACGAGGCGTCCACCTCACCGTGCCCCCCGGCACCCTCATCCGCATAGAAGGCCCCAACGGCACCGGCAAATCCACCCTGCTGCGCCTCCTGGCCCGCCTGGACGCCCCCTCGGAAGGCCGCATCAGCGGAGCGCCCCGCACCGCCTACGTCCCCGAACGCTTCCCCACCGCCCTCCCCTTCACCGCCCTCGGCTACCTCACCCACCTCGGCACGGTCCACGGCCTGTCCCGCCCGGCGGCCACCCGCGCCGCCCTGGAGTGGCTCGACCGCTTCGGCGCGGCCACGTACGCCCGCACGCCGATGGCCCAGCTGTCGAAGGGCAGCAGCCAGAAGGTCGCCGTCGCCCAGGCGCTGCTCGCCGACCCGGAGTTGCTCGTCCTGGACGAGGCGTGGACCGGCCTCGACTCGGACGCCCGCGCGGAGCTGGAGCGTGCCGTCGCCGAACGGACCGCCGCCGGCACCGCGGTGGTCTTCGTCGACCACGACCCGGGCCGCCTCGCCGGGGCGCCCGACGCGACGTACACCGTGCACGACGGTGCGCTGAACCTCCGTACCGACCAAGGGACTTCACCACCCACCGGCCCGCACACGACCGTCGTCGTCCAAGGCCCGAGCGGCGCGAGCCTGCCCGCCGAGGCGATCCGTATCGCCACGCGAGCGGACGAGACCACCCCCGGCACCCACCGCCTCACCACCCCCGCCTCCCACTCGGACGTACTCCTCCGCGCCCTGCTGTCCACCCGCCCGTCCTGGCACGTGGTGAGCGTGAGCCAGGAGACGACCACCCCTTCCGGGCACCCTTCCGCGCACCCTTCCGAAGCCGAAAGTCGCCGATGACGTCGATGAGAGCCCTCCTCCGCTACCAGGCCGCCCTGCTGGCCCGCTCGCAGCGCTGGCTGCCGCCGTTCATCCTGTACGCCGCGTTCCTCGCCGTCGGCGTACAGGGCGGCCAGCCCATCCTGGACTCGCTCGGCTTCACGGCCGCGGCCCTGTTGCCCGTCGCCGCCTGGCTGGTGCGGATCTGCGTCACCAACGAGCCGCCCGCCGCCCGCAGTTGCGTCGCCGCGGCGGTCGGCCCGGGCCGGGCGCACCTCGCGGCGCTGCTGGTGGCGCTGGCCGCGGCGGCGGCGCTCGGCACGGCGGCGATCGTCGTCGTCACCTTGATCAGCGACCCGGTCAGTGCCGATCACGAGACCCGGGTGCCACGGCTGCCCGCAGGCGCCGCCGGTCTGCTCGCCGCGCTGGCCTGTGCCCTGCTCGGTACGGCGGTGGGCGCCCTCACCACCTGGCCGGTGCTGCGCTCGACCGGCCGTGCGGTCCCGGCGATGCTGCTCGCGGCGCTGCTGTCCGTGGTGGTGACCGGCTCCCCGGCCCAGGCGGCGGTCAGCGGCCTGGTCACGGGCTCCCGCTCGGGCACGGTTCCCCTGCCCGTCCTGCCCTTGCTGGCGGCGGGCCTGTTCACGGCGGCGGCGACCGCCGCGGCCTGCGCCCTGACCTCCCGCAGATCCCCCTGAACGGCAGCTCACCCGAAACGTCAGATCACCCGGAACAGGCCGTGCGCTGCGCCTCCTGCCACTCACATACCGGGCAGAGCGTGATCCCTTTGTACGACTCCGGGTACTCCGTCGGCTCCCGGCACAGCACGCACTCCGCGTAGGGCGGCCCGTCGGCCGTGGGCGGCTTCACCGCGTCGCGGATCGTGCAGTAGTCCTCGCTCATACCCCCAGCGTAGGCCGCTCAGCTCGATCGGCCGGCGGCTCCGATCAGCTCGGACACCTTCACGAACCGATAGCCCTTCTCCCGCAGCTCGGGCACGATGCTCCGGACCACCCGCTCGGTCGTCGGCGCGGCACTGAGCGTGCAGTGCATGACGACCACGGACCCCGCGCGCACCCCGGCCAGCACCTCCTCGGCGACCGCGTCGGCGTCCGTGGCGAAGGCGTCCCCGCTCGCCACGTCCCACTGCACGGCCGTGACGCCCACCGGGGTCAGCGCCTTCAGTGCCCCTCGGTCGTAGCAGCCGCCGGGAAACCGGAAGTACGGCATCGCATCCCGCACCCCCACCTTCCTGAACACGGCGTACGCCCGCTCCACATCCGCCCGCACGCGGTCTTCGGTGAGGGTCGGCAGGCCGTAGCAGTCGCCGGTGACGGCGTAGTGGCTGTACGAGTGGTTGCCCACCTCGAACAACGGGTCCCGCCCGATGGCCCGGGCCTGCCCCGGATACTCCTCGGCCCACCGCCCCGTCATGAACACGGTCGCCGGCACCTTCAACTCCCGAAGCGCGGCGACCAGCCCCGGATTGTCGAATCGCTCCCCCCGCTCCGCCCGCGGCCCCTGATCGGCGGTCATGTCCGCGTCGAAGGTCAGCGCCACGGTCCTGTCCCGGGTCCGGGGGCCGTGCTCGAAGACGGGAGTCAGACCGGCGGGGCCGGGGGCGAGGGTCGGTGGCCTGGACGCCGGGGCGGCGGGGGAGACGGCGGAGGCGCTGGGCGCGGGGCGGGGAGCGAGGGACTCATCGGCCGGGGCGCACGCGGTGAGCGTTGCCCCCAGGGCACAGACCGCACAGGCGGCGGTGACGCGTCGTACAAGAGTGATCACCGCAGGAAGATATGAGGATTAAAGGGATATTCCGGTGCGTGAGTGGGCGTGCCGGGTCGGTGTCACCCACCCGGCGGGGGCCGGTCATCTCAGTCTGTGCGCGTGCAGCGCCCTGTCGGGGCGGTGGCCGGAGGGCGGCACTGGAAGGCGTAGTCGGACGCGTTCGTGCTCAGGTAGCGGCCGATGCAGGTGGTCGGGGTGGTGCGGTTGCGCTCGGCGCAGAAGGTGAGGGCGGCGCGGCCGTCGGTGAAGGGGCCGGGGGCGTAGAACACCCAGAAGCCGGGGCGCAGGGAGGCGTAGTCGCCGCTGCGCAGAACGGCCGCCTCCGGCACCGTTTGGCGGATCTTGGCGAGGGTCTGGTCCCGGACGGTGGTGCCCGCGGCGATGGGCTCGGAGTGGAGTTGGGCGATCCAGCGGCCGTCCGGGGGCGGGGTCTGAGTGGGTGCGGGGGAGGGCGTTGCGCTGGTGGGGGTAGGCGTGGGTGATGGTGCGGGCGTGGTCGGCTTCTGCTTCGCCGCGGTGGGGGTGGATGCCGTGGCTCTCGGGCTGGTCGCCACACGGGCCTTGTCGTCGCCGTCGGTGCCGCCGGGACGCAGCGCGAACACCAGAGCCGTCGCCGTACCGATCACCAGCGCCGCGGTCACGGCCACCACGAGGGGCGTACGGCGTCGGGGGCCGGGCACCTGCTGCGGAACCGTCGGACGCGGGGTGTCCAGTTGGGTGGGGGTCGGTGGCGTCGGGTGCGGTGCGGCGGTCGTCAGGGTCGGCTGTGCCCAGTGCGGGGTCGCCCCGGCCTCGACCTGCGCGAGCATCGCGTCCAGCCGGGCGGCGTCCGGGCGTGCCGCCGGGTCCCGTACCAGGAGGGCGTCGAGCACCGGCGTCAGCGGGCCCGAGCGGGTCGGGGGCGGGAGCGGGTCGTCGAGTACGGCGGCCAGGGTGGCCAGTGTGGTGGGGCGGCGCAGGGGACTGATGCCCTCGGCGCACACGTACAGGACCACGCCCAGCGACCAGAGGTCGGCCGCAGGATCGTCCTCGTGGCCCCGGATGCGCTCGGGGGCCATGTACTCGGGCGAACCGACGAGTTCACCGGTGGCCGTGAGGCCCGTCGTGCCCTGCAGGGCGGCGATGCCGAAGTCGGTGAGGACGGCGCTGCCGTCGGTGCGCAGGAGGATGTTGGCGGGCTTGACGTCCCGGTGGTGGATGCCCGCCGCGTGCGCGGCCCGCAGCGCGGCGAGCACCTGGCGGCCGATGCGGGCCGCCTCCGCCGGGCTCAACGGGCCCTCGTCCAGGCGCTGTTGCAGCGAGACGCCCGGCACCAGCTCCATCACGATCCACGGATGTGGCTCGGCGTCCACGATCTGATGGACCGTCACCACATGCGGGTGGCTGAGCCGGGCCAGCGCCCGCGCCTCCCGCATCACGCGCTCGCGCATCACACCGACCGTGTCCGCGTCGGACCGCACCGCCTTGAGCGCGACCTCGCGGTGGAGCACCGTGTCGCGGGCTCGCCACACGGTGCCCATTCCTCCGCTGCCCAGCCGTTCCACCAGCTCGAAACGGCCGTCGACGAGATCCCCCGGTGCGTTCATGCCGCACAGGTTAGAGGACGAACGGAAAGGAGGCTTCCGCTCGGGGGCCGGTGCCCGTGACCGTTACCTGCGCCAGGGTCCCGTCACCGCGAACGTCGTCCCCGGCGTGTAGCAGTTCACGTACATCGTCTCGCCGTCCGGCGAGAAGGTGACACCCGCGAACTCGCCCCACTCCGGCTCCTCGGGGGTTCCCAGGTTCTGGGCGTTGCGAGCCATCGCGTACACCTCGCCGCGTCGCGTCACACCGAAGACGTGCTGGGCGCCGTTGCCGTCCTCGCACACCATCAGGCCGCCGCTGGGCGCGAGGCAGATGTTGTCCGGGGACTCGCCGGGCAGCTGGAGGTCCGTGTTCGGGCCGAAGACGATCACCAGGGTGAGGCGGCGCGCGGGAGGGTCGTAGCGCCAGATCTGGCCGTAGTGGTCCGCCGCCGAGCCCTCCGCGCTGCGGGCGAAGGAGGACACGAAGTAGACGTTGCGGCCGCCCCAGTAGCAGCCCTCCAGCTTCTGCGCGTGGGTGATGCCCTTGGGGCCGAAGTCCTGGTGGCGGATGGGGGTCTGTGCGGCGAGCGGGTCCGGTACGTCGACCCACTCGATGTTCTCGAAGCTCGCGCCCGTCTCCTGGATCGAGGAGAGGTCGGGTACGCCCGGCACGCGCATCGCCTGGAGTCGGCCGCCCGCGCGCAGGGAACCGAGACCGCCGCGCGGCGCGTGCGGCAGGAAGCGGTAGAAGAGGCCGAAGGGCTTCTCGAAGGCGTCCTCGGTCTCGTAGACGATGCCGTGCCGTGGGTCCACCGCGATCGCCTCGTGCTGGAAGCGGCCCATCGCGGTCAGCGGGACCGCGCCGGAGCGGTAGGGGTTGGCCGGGTCGACCTCGAAGATGAAACCGTGGTCCTTGGTGTAGCCGTTGGTGCCGGCCTTGTCCTCGGTCTCCTCGCAGGTCAGCCAGGTCCCCCAAGGCGTGGGCCCGCCCGCGCAGTTGACGGCCGTACCGGCGATGGCGACCCGCTCGGACATGACCCGGTTGCGGGAGTCCAGCGTCAGCGCCGTACAGCCGCCCTTGCCGGCCGGGTCGTAGGTGAGGCCCGCGACGGTCGGGACGGGGATCGCCGCGGTGTTGCGGTTCTCGTGGTTGCGGACCAGGTGGACACGGCGGCCGTGCCCGGCGAGGGCGGTCATGCCGTCGTGGTTGGAGGGGACCTTGCCCTCCCCGGAGCGGAGCCGGTCGCCCTCGCGGGAGAGGACGCGGTAGCGGAAACCTTCCGGCAGATCGAGCAGACCCTTCGGGTCGGGGATCAGCGGGCCGTAATCCGAGTGGCCCAGGTTCCGCGCGGCGGCCGTGCCCGCGAAGAGTTCGGAGAGGTTTCCGGCGAAGGCGATCGAGACGCCCAACGCGCCGGAACGGGCGAGGAGCTGACGACGCGTCGACACTGTTTCGGACATGGTGCGGCCTTCCTGCTGGCGGACAGGAACTGTGACCCCGCCGTGTCTATCACCTGGTGCGAGTCCCGTGAACCACGCGCGTAGCGTGTGTCACTTCCGCTCGGGCTGTCCGACGGTGTCCGGCGTGGATTCCTCTACGGCGGCATGCTCGGAGGCGGGATCGACGGCGGACCCTTCGGGGGCCGGCTCGACGGCGGACTGCTCGGGGGCCGGCTCGACCGCGTGGTCCGGCGGCGGCTGGGCGGGCCGGTCCGGCGGCGGCCTGTCGGCCCCTCGCTCCAGGAACCGCAGCAGCTCCACCGGGATCGGCAGGACCAGCGTGGAGTTCTTCTCCGCCGCCACCGCCATCACCGTCTGCAGCAGCCGCAGCTGGAGGGCGGAGGGTGCGTCGGCCATCTGGTGCGCGGCCTCGGCGAGCTTCTTGGAGGCCTGGAGTTCGGCGTCGGCGTTGATGACCCGGGCTCGGCGCTCGCGGTCGGCCTCGGCCTGCCGGGCCATGGAGCGCTTCATCGACTCGGGCAGCGACACGTCCTTGATCTCGACGCGGTCGATCTGCACGCCCCAGCCCATCGCCGGACTGTCGATCATCAGCTCAAGGCCCTCGTTGAGCTTCTCGCGATTGGACAGCAGATCGTCCAGGTCGCTCTTGCCGATGATCGAGCGCAGCGACGTCTGCGCCATCTGGGAGACCGCGAAGCGGTAGTCCTCGACGTTGATGATCGCGGCCGTGGCGTCCACGACCTTGAAGTACACGACCGCGTCGACCCGCACGGTCACGTTGTCACGGGTGATGCCTTCCTGGGCCGGCACGGGCATCGTCACGATCTGCATGTTGACCTTGTGCAGCCGGTCCACCGCGGGAACGATCAGCGTGAATCCCGGCTGACGCACCCTGCCTCGCAGACGTCCGAGCCGGAGGATCACCCCGCGCTCGTACTGCTTGACGACGCGTGCGGCGGCCGCGAGGTACACCAGTCCCGCCGCGCCGACACCCACGGCCACGCCCAGAAGTTCCTCGACCATGACGACCTCCTCGCCGAGAGGCCCGTTCCGTATTCACCTGTAACGATATGCCCGGTGTCTGGTCCGGGGCCATGAACGGCCCCGGACCAGGGGTCATACCTCAGAGCCTGTGGCTCTCAGAAGGAGTCGTACGCCGGTCAGGGCGCCGTGACCCGCACCGGGTCCGTACCCGCCGCGCTGTGCCGCTCGGCCCAGTTCTCCAGGGCCGTACGGCAGGCGTGGTCGAGGTGGTGCAGGCCGGACAGGTCCAGCTCCACCGGGCGGTCCTGAGGCAGGGACTCCAGGCTGTCGAGGATCTTCGGCAGCCTGAGGAAGGTCGCGTTGCCCGACAGGTGCGCCTGGATCGGGCCGGCGCCCTTGTCTATGATCTCCAGCTTCAGGTGCGAGGCCTCCCAGGCGGTCTTGGCGATGGACAGGGCCAGACCGATGAGCACGCCCTCGAACATGTTCACCGCGACGATGGAGACGGCGGTGACGACGAGGATCAGCGCCTCGCCCCGGTGCCCCCGCCACAGGGAGACGATCCCGCGGAAGGGGATCAGCTTCCAGCCGGAGTGGACCAGGATGCCGGCCAGCGCGGGGATCGGGATGAGTGCCAGCGTGGCGGGCAGCAGCGCCGCGAACAGCAGCAGCCACACGCCGTGCATGACACGCGACGCCTTGGTCTTGGCGCCCGCCTGGACGTTGGCGGAGCTGCGCACGATGACCGCGGTCATCGGCAGCGCGCCGAGCACACCGCAGACGGTGTTCCCCGCGCCCTGCGCCATCAGCTCCTTGTCGTACTCGGTGCGCGGTCCGTCGTGCAGCCGGTCCACGGCCGCGGCGCTGAACAGCGACTCGGCCGACGCGATGAGCGTGAAGGCGACGATCGTGGCCAGCACGCCGACGTTCGCGAGTTCGCCGAAGGCGCTCAGGGACGGCGGCTGGATGGCGCCCAGCAGGCCCTTGACCTCGACGGTGGCGACGGGCAGGGAGAACACCGCGGCGGCGGCCGTCGCCAGCCCGACGGCGGCGAGCGGACCGGGGAGCGTCCGCACCTTGCGGGGCATCCGCTTCCACAGCACCAGGATGGCGATGGTGCCGGCGCCCAGTCCGATCGAGGCCAGCGCCCCGGTGTTTCCGACGGCCTGGACGAGCGCGCCGGGCAGCCCGGCTATTTTCTCCAGACCGGAGGCGGGCGCCTTGGCGTCCGCGACCGAATAGAGCTGTCCGGCGATGAGTACAAGGCCGATACCGGCCAGCATGCCCTCGACGACGGAGACCGAGATGGCCCGGAAGTAGCGTCCGAGCTTCAGGGCGCCCATGAGGAGCTGGAGCAAGCCGGTGGCGAGCACGAGCACCCCGAGCACCGGCAGCCCGAACTCCTGCACGGCCTCGAAGACCAGCACGGTCAGACCGGCGGCCGGTCCTGAGACCTGAAGGCTGCTGCCGCGCATCAGCCCGGTGACGATGCCGCCCACGATGCCGGTGACGAGCCCGAGCTCGGCCGGGACCCCGGAGGCGACGGCCACGCCGACGCATAGCGGCAGCGCGACCAGGAAGACGACCAGTGAGGCGGCGAAGTCCTGCCGCAGGTGAGGGTATTTGGTCATCATGCCGATCACAGCGCCTCGAACGCGTCGGTCTCGGCGGAGTGGGCGCGCACGGCGCCCTTGTGCACTTCGTAGTACCAGGCGTGCAAGGTCAGTTGACGCTCCTTCAACTTCCGCTCGATGAACGGGTACGAGCGCAGCCGCAGCAGCTGCGTCAGCACATGGGCCTGGACGCCCTCGGCGACCTCGGGGTCCTCGACGGCACCGGTCGGCCGCGGAGTGGCGTTCGAGAGCCAGTCGCGCACCGCCGGTACGGCGTCCAGGTCGTCGCCGCGCACCAGCGCGCCGACGGCCCCGCAGTGGGAGTGGCCGCAGACCACGATGTCGCTGACGCCGAGGACCTCCACGGCGTACTCGATGGTGGCCGCCTCGCTGGTGGGGTGCTCGGAGGCGTACGGCGGGACGATGTTGCCCGCGGTGCGCAGCTCGAAGAGCTCGCCGGGCCGGGCGCCCGTGATCAGGGCCGGAACGACCCGGGAATCGGAGCAGGTGATGAACAGGACCTGGGGGGACTGGCCTGCGGCCAGCCGGGCGAACTCCTCAGGGCGCTGTCCGAACGAACGGGCGTTGTCGATGAGGGGCTGCATATGTGGTGACTCCTCCTGGCGCGCAGCACTGGCGCGTCGGGGTTTACATGACAGAAGTGGGGGGTGTGACTGCCCTGCTTCTCAGCAGCGGAAGACCTGAAGTGCCGCCGGAGTGTGGGACGCCGAGGGTCTCGACGTGTGCTGGTGCGCGGCGCCGGTTCTGGCCGGCTCGTGCGTGGCCGCGGGGTCCCGGGTGAGCAGGGGCCGATAGGGCGCATCGGGCCCGGAATCGGCGATGCGCAGACGGTCATGGGTGCGCAGCGGACCGGTCGGGTCCCCATCACCCGACGGTATGCAGTGGCGGGACGTGAGGGTTTCGTCGCGCAGTGCCTTCCCGGAGAGCTTGATTCCGGGCTGGGCTTTGGCCTCCGCCTGACTGACCGTATGCGCTTCTGCGAAGTGCGCGGTGGGTGCGAAGAACTGGAGGGCGAGCAGGACGGCGGCGAGGATCGAAACCACGGTCCGTGCCGTCGTACCTCGGAACATGCGCCCCCCTCCCGTCAATCCAGACCTCTTGCGCGCGCCAACACTTGGTCAACCGTTGGTCAAGAAACACATTAGCCCGGCAAAGTTGTTTGCAGGGTTAACTTAACGTTTCAAGCTGAAGAGAGCCTGAAAGGCGTTGGTGGCGTGGCTTGAACTCCCCCTTGACCAGGGGGAGTTGGCAGGTTAAAGGGCGTCAGGCGCCGACGAGGCCCTTCGCGTCGCGCGCCAGGGCGGTGAGGCGCGAGATGGCACGGAAGTACTTCTTGCGGTAGCCGCCCTTCAGCATGTCCTCGCTGAAGAGCTGGTCGAAGGGCAGTCCCGCGGCCAGGACCGGGACTTCACGGTCGTAGAGCCGGTCGGCGAGGACGACGAGACGCAGGGCCGTCGACTGGTCGGGAATCGGCTGCACATCGGTCAGGCAGACCGCCGTCAGCCCGTCGGTCAGCGCGCCGTAGCGGCTGGGGTGGACCCGGGCCAGGTGGTCCAGCAGGTGCGGGAAGTCGTCGAGCGAGGCGCCCTCGGTGGCGTACGCCGCCTTCGTCACCTGTTCGTCGGAGTACGGTGCCGGCGCCTCGGGCAGGCCGCGGTGGCGGTAGTCCTCGCCGTCGATGCGCAGCGTGCGGAAGCGGGCCGACAGGCCCTGGATCTCGCGCAGGAAGTCGGCCGCCGCGAAGCGGCCCTCGCCGAGCTTGCCGGGCAGGGTGTTGGAGGTGGCGGCGAGCGCGACGCCCGCGTCGACCAGCTTGCCCAGCAGGGTGGAGACGAGGACGGTGTCGCCGGGGTCGTCCAGCTCGAACTCGTCGATGCACAGCAGGCGGTGACCGGAGAGGGTCTGCACCGTCTGCTGGAAGCCGAGGGCGCCGACGAGGTTCGTCAGCTCCACGAAGGTGCCGAACGCCTTGAGGGACGGCTCGGCCGGGGTGGCGTGCCAGAGGGAGGCGAGCAGGTGGGTCTTGCCGACGCCGTAGCCGCCGTCGAGGTAGACGCCGCGGGGCCCGGCCGGGGCCTTGGGCGCCTTGGACCTGCCGAACCCCAGGAAGCCGCGCTTGCCGGCCTTCCCGGCGCCGCTGGCGTGCGCGCCGCCGAGCCCGCCCGCGAAGGCCTCCAGCACGCCGACCGCCTCGATCTGGCTGGGCTGGTTCGGGTCCGGTATGTACGTGCTGAACCGGACCGAGTCGAAGCGCGGCGGCGGCACCATCTCGGCGACCAGTCGGTCCGCGGGAACGTGCGGCTCACGGGCACACAGGGACAGCGGGCTCGCTTCGGCTATCGACTGCGGACCGGAGGCGGCGGAGGAGGACGACACGGTTCACCATGCTAATCGCCGTGCCACACTCCATGACATGCGACGCCTGTTCCCTGTGACCGACGAAACAGCAGCGAGGGCCTCCGGCGGTTTGGCCGGGGACGACGGGTTCGGAGTTGTCGAAGGGGGGCCTGCGGTTGGTGAGCCCGGTGGGGGTGCTGCGGGTGGGCCGGCCGGGAACGGCGGCCCCGCGGACGGCGGTGGGGTAACCCGCCCCGGCGCCGATCTCGTCGACCGGGAGTGGAGCCTTGCCGAGCTTGCCGTCGCCTATGCCTACCCCCGGCAGGGGCCCGGCGGTCGGCAGCCCTGGTTGCGGGCCAACATGGTGTCCACGCTGGACGGGGCCGCCCAGCACGACGGGCGTTCGCAGCCCATCTCCTGTGCGGCCGACATGCGGATCTTCGGCACGCTGCGGGCGCTGGCGGATGTGGTGATCGTGGGTGCCGAAACGGTACGCCAGGAGGGGTACCGTCCGGCACGCGCGCGTGCGGAGTTCGCGGAGGCGCGCCGGGTCGCCGGACAGGGGCCCGCGCCGGCCATCGCGGTGGTGAGCGCGAGCCTGGACCTGGACTACAGCCTGCCGCTCTTCACCTCCCCCCTCGTGCCCACCCTCGTCCTCACCGGCGCCGCCGCGGCCCCGGACCGGATCGCGGCCGCGGAGAAGGCGGGCGCGCGGGTGGTCATCGCCGGTGACGGCGTCGGGGTGGACCCCGTCCGTGCCGTCCAGGCCCTCGCCGAGCTCGGCCACACCCGGCTGCTGACCGAGGGCGGGCCACGGCTGCTCGGCCAGTTGGTGGCCGCCGGAGTGCTCGACGAACTCTGTCTGACGATCTCCCCGATGCTCACCGCCGGTGACGCCCAGCGCATCGCCGGCGGGCCCTCGGTGGCGGTCCCCGAACGGTTCGAGCTGGCGTCCTTGCTGGAGGAGGAGGGCTTCCTGTTCGGCCGGTACCGGCGGAGGTGACGTTGGTCCGGACATGGGTTCCAGCGGCGCCGCGGTCCTGAAAACGGCGGAATCCACCGTTCCGTTTGGCTTCCGCCGGGCACACTAAAACTCGCAGCCCCCGTGCGAGCACGGGGCAGGATGGTTTCCGCAGAAGGGGCGCCCGGTGTTCACAAGCGTTTTGATGATCGAGAAGGCCCTGACGTCCGCCGACGTGGAGTTCGTCACCACCTTGCACGGGGATGAGCAGGTCGCCTTCCACGTGCTGCTCCAGCCGCGCGGCGAGCAGGCCGACAGGCTGTTGCGCGCCATCGACGACATCGCGCTCGGCGAGCTGGACGAGGCCGTCCGGGAGGGGAAGACGCCGGAGGGGGAGGAGGCGATGAGTACGGGGGAGCGGGCGCTGGAGGTGTCGCTCACGGCATTGCGGGCTGCCTCCGGCGGTGAAGCGGAGGGGAGGCTTGTCGACGATCATCCTCTTGACGTGCTGAAGGGCGTGGTCGAGGAGGTCGGGGCGGATGAGGTCATTGTGTTGACCGACCCGCACTACGTGGAGGAGTTCTTCCACCGGGACTGGGCGTCGAGGGCTCGGCACAAGGTGGGGGTGCCGGTGCTGAAGCTGTTCTCGCACAGCAAGGCGTAGCGCCGTAGGGGCCGAGGAAGTTTGCCGGCTGCGGGTGCACTGTGGTTGCTCGCGCAGTTCCCCGCGCCCCTTGGGTGGGCAGAGTCCCGCACGCAATAGGCTGGGGCCTCATCGTCGTATCGCAATCCTGGGAGAACACGCATGGCACCCGGCATTCCCTCCGCCATGGACCGACCGCACTTCATCGGCATCGGTGGGGCCGGGATGTCGGGGATCGCGAAGGTTCTCGCGCAGCGTGGGGCCGGGGTGGCCGGCAGTGATGCCAAGGAGTCCGGGACCGCCGAGGCGCTGCGGGCGCTGGGCGTGACCGTGCACATCGGGCATGCGGCGGAGCACCTCGCCGACGACGCCAGCTGTGTCGTCGTGTCGTCGGCGATCCGGCAGGACAACCCCGAGCTGGCCCGCGCCGCCGAGCTGGGCATCCCGGTCGTGCACCGTGCCGACGCGCTCGCCGCGCTGATGGACGGGCTGCGTCCGATCGCCGTCGCCGGTACGCACGGCAAGACGACCACGACGTCGATGCTGGCGGTCTCCCTGAGCGAGCTGGGCCTGAAGCCGTCGTACGCCATCGGCGGCGACCTGGACGCCCCCGGCTCGAACGCCCTGCACGGCGACGGGGACATCTTCGTCGCCGAGGCGGACGAATCGGACCGCAGCTTCCACAAGTACGCGCCCGAGGTCGCGATCGTCCTGAACGTCGAGCTGGACCACCACGCCAACTACGCGTCGATGGACGAGATCTACGAGTCCTTCGTGACGTTCGCCGACCGGATCGTCGACGGCGGCACCCTGGTGATCTCGGCGGACCAGGACGGGGCGCGGGAGCTGACCCGGCGGGTGTCCGGGGCCGTGCGGGCGGTGACGTACGGCGAGGCGGAGGACGCCGACGTCCGCGTCCTGTCCGTGCTGGCGCAGGGGCTGAAGAGCCAGGTCACCGTCCTGTTGGACGGCCAGGAACTCACCTTCGGGGTCTCCGTCCCCGGACGCCACTACGCGCTCAACGCGGTGGCCGCCCTCGCGGCGGGCGCGGCGCTGGGCATCCCTGCCGCCGAGCTTGCCCCGGCGCTGGCGGCCTACACGGGCGTGAAGCGGCGGCTCCAGCTGAAGGGCGAGGCCGCGGGCGTCCAGGTCATCGACTCCTACGCCCACCACCCGACCGAGATGACGGCCGACCTGGAGGCCATGCGCGCCGCCGCCGGTGACGCCCGGATCCTGGTCGCCTACCAGCCCCACCTCTTCTCCCGCACCCAGGAACTCGGCAAGGAGATGGGCGACGCCCTCGCCCTCGCGGACTCCTCGCTGGTCCTGGACATCTACCCGGCCCGCGAGGACCCGATCCCCGGCGTCACCAGCGACCTGATCATCGAGGCGGCCCGGGCGGCCGGCGCCGACGTGACGGCGGTGCCCGACAAGAGCGAGGTGCCCGCGCTCATCGCGGGAATGGCGAAGCCCGGTGATCTCGTTCTCACCATGGGAGCGGGCGATGTCACCGACCTCGGCCCGCTCATCCTGGACCGCCTGGCGAAGTGAGGGGCAAGCATTCATGTCGTACGACGTCGAAAAGCCGGACGAGGAGTGGCGCGCGCAGCTGAGCCCGGCCGAGTACGCCGTCCTCCGGCAGGCCGGCACGGAGCCCGCCTTCTCCGGTGAGTACACCAACACCAAGACGACGGGCGTCTACTCCTGCCGCGCCTGCGGCGCCGAACTCTTCACCTCCACCACCAAGTTCGAGTCCCACTGCGGCTGGCCGTCCTTCTACGACCCCAAGGACACCGACGCGGTGGAGCTCATCGAGGACCGCTCGCACGGGATGGTGCGGACCGAGGTGCGGTGTGCGCGGTGCGGGTCGCATCTCGGGCATGTCTTCGAGGGCGAGGGGTATCCGACGCCGACCGATCAGCGGTACTGCATCAACAGCATCTCGCTGCGGCTGACGGCGGACGAGGACTGACCGCCGACGAGGACCGACCGCGGAGGAGGACCGACGCGGGCAGGGCGGGCGCGGCCGGACGGATTCCGGTCGCGCTGGCACGGGGGATGCGGGTGTTCCTAGACTCGTAGGAGGGGTCCGGCCCCGTGGTCGGGCCCACGGGTCGGTCCGGTGGTGCGGGAAGGCGGTGGCGCTCCATGTCGTACGTCGCAGTGAGTGCGATCAGCCATCCCGGGCTGCTGCGGGAGCGGAACGAGGACAGTCTCGTCGTCGGACCGTGGACGCTGTGCGCCACCGTGACCGAGAACCCGCAGACCATGATCTTCCCGCTCGGCACACCCCTCGTCGTCGCCGTGGCCGACGGGCTCGGCGGGCATCCCGGCGGGGAGGTGGCCAGTGCTCTGGTCGTCCGGGAGATCGCGTCCTTGGGGCCGGCGCTGACCAGCGAGGTCGCCGTCCGGGAGGCGCTGAACGTCTGCAATCGCGCCGTGTTCCAGGCCGCCGACGGTGAGCAGGGAGCCGACCTCGTCGGGATGGGGACGACGGTCGCCGGAATCGTCGTACAGCCCAAGTCGCTGTACGTGTTCAACGTGGGCGACAGCCAGGTCTTCGTGGCCTCCCCCGACGGGCTGCGCCAGCTCAGCATCGACGACAGCCCGCCGCATCCGGCCGGGCAGACCACGGCTCTCGTCACCCAGTGCCTTGGCGGCTCGCCCACCTTCCGTGCCGTCCACCCCCATGTCACCTCCGCGACCATCGCCCCGGGCGAGCGCTTCCTCATCTGCTCGGACGGTCTGACGGACCCGCTCACCACGGACGTACTGGACGAGATCCTGCGCAAGCACGACGACGGCCGTGCGGCCTTCGAGCTGTGGAAGGCCGCGATCGAGGCGGGCGGGCCCGACAACATCACCGTGGCGGTGGTGCGGGTCCAGGAGGAGGAGTAGGGGGCGGGTGCGGGTGGCCGGCCGTGGGCGCCTTCGGGTCAGAGGAGCTTGCGCTGGACCATGATCGACAGTACGAGTGCGCCCGGCAGCAGGGGGACCCAGACCGTCAGGACGCGGTAGCCGATGACGGTGGCCGCGGCCAGGCCCATCGGGGCGCCGAAGGTGACCATCATGAACACCAGCGCCGCGTCCACGGGGCCGATGCCGCCCGGTGCCGGTACGGCGCCCACCGCGGTGCTGGCCAGGAGGAGGGCGAGGGTCACCTGCGTCCAGGACAGCGGCAGGCCGAGCGCGAAGCCGACCGAGGCGATCACGCTCGCCTGGAGCAGCGGGGTGGCGGCCGCCCCGCCCCAGAGGGCCAGGACGCGGCTGGGCCGGGTGTGCAGGATCCGGGCGTCGGTCAGGGCGGTGCGGACGAAGCAGACGAGGGGGCGGCGCAGCGGGCGTACGGTCGCCGCGAGGATGCCCGCCGTGGCGAGGGTCGCCGTCACGCCGAGGGCCACCAGGAGCAACGTCCGCCTGTCCGGGAGGAGTTCGCCCAGGTGCAGCAGCTCGGGGAAGGCCACCAGGAAGCCGAGCAGCACCGCCGTCTTCGCGATCGGTTTGACCAGCGAGTACAAGGCGAGCGAGGCGGTGCCCCGGGCCAGGGGTATGCCCTGGCTCTGCAGGAAGCGCAGGGTGACGGCGTGGGCGCCGATGCTCGCCGGCAGCACCTGGTTGGCGGCGCCGGCCGCGAACTGCGAGGCGAGCAGCCGGCCGGGCGGCAGCCGCTCCGGAATGGCCCCCTGGCGGACGACCGCGGCGACCACCCAGCCCATGCAGGTGAAGAAGAGGCCGCAGAGCAGCCACCACGGGTCGGCGGAGGCGAGCCGGGCCGCTCCGTCGCGGACGGTACGCCAGTCGGCCGCGGCCCAAGCACCGATCAGCAGGAGCGGGAGCAGGGTGAGCGCGTGGCGGGTGAGGCGGGCGGGGGAGAGCCGGGTGCGGCGGGTGGGGGAGAGGGGGCCGCG
This sequence comes from Streptomyces sp. NPDC051738, assembly GCF_044453205.1. NCBI lineage: Bacteria > Bacillati > Actinomycetota > Actinomycetes > Kitasatosporales > Streptomycetaceae > Streptomyces > Streptomyces sp. NPDC051738. The sequence continues at coordinate 96,316 of NZ_JBITCM010000006.1, forward strand.
GTGGACGGGGGAGAGGGGGGAGCGGGCCGGAGTGGGGGCGGCCGTGGCGGGCAGCGGTCCGGGGAGATCGCTGAGCGGGAGCGAGGACACAGCGCGGTCGTCCTTCCGCGTCCCACCCGCGCGGACGCGGGGTGGACGGCTAGAGGGCGAGGCAGGAGGGGACGACGGAAACGTGCCCGTTCGACGTGACGCCGTGGTGTCCGGGAGCGGAAGCGGCGTCGGCGAGCGGGCGACGTGGTCCTGCTACGGATATTGCCCGCGAGCCCTCACTTTCACCCTCACCGCATCCCGTGCCCGCCGCCGCCCACCCCGGATTAGGTTAGCCTTCCCTTAATTGTCTTCAGGGGGAGGTCTTTCCATGGCACCGGTCATGTCCCGCCGTCGACTGCTCACCGCGGGCGGCGCCCTCGCGCTCGGCCCGCTGTTCGCCGCCTGTGGCGAGGGCGGGAGCGCCGATGACCAGTCGGGTGGGGCCGACGGCGAGCGCTGGTCCTTCAAGGACGACCGGGGGCGTACGGTCACCCTCGACAAGGCGCCGGAGACCCTCGTCGCCTTCGTCAGCACGGCCGCCGCGCTGTACGACTACGGCGTGGAGTGCGACGGCGTCTTCGGGCCCACCCGCCCCGTCGACGGCAAGCCCAATCCGCAGGCCGGCGCCATGGACGTGTCGAAGCTGACGAGTCTCGGCACCGAGTGGGGGCAGTTCAACGTGGAGAAGTACGCCGCGCTCCAGCCCGACCTGCTGATCAGCAACATGTTCCCGGCGCCCGACCTCTGGTACGTCCCGCAGGAGAGCCGCAAGAAGATCGAGGCGCTCGCCCCGAGCGTCGGCATCAGCGTCGCCCGCACCTCCCTGCTCGACCCGCTCAAGCGCACCGCCGAACTGGCCGAGGCGCTCGGCGCCGACCTGGACGCGAAGAAGGCGGCCGAGGGCAGAGCCCGCTTCGACAAGGCGGTCGAGACCCTGCGCACGGCGGCCGCGGCGAACAAGGGGCTGAAGGTCATGGCCATCACCGGCGACGCCGAGCACTTCTATGTCGCCGTCCCCGACTCCTACTGCGACCTGAACTACTTCAAGGACCTCGGCGTGGAGTTCGTCGAGGGCAAGAAGTCCGACGAGTGGGGCTTCTGGGAGTTCCTGAGCTGGGAGAACACCGACAAGTACCACGCGGACCTCATCATGGTCGACAACCGCTCGTCCGCCATGAGCGCCGAGCAACTCGCCGCGAAGGCGACCTGGCGGCAGCTGCCCGCGGTCAAGGCGGGCCAGACCGTGCCCTGGGCCATGGAGGAGCGCTACAGCTACGCCGGGTACGCGCCGGTGCTCGAACGGCTGGCCGCCGCCATCGGCAAAGCGGAGCGACTGCCCGCCTGACGGGCGGCACCGGCGGCGCGGCCGACGGGGACGGTGTGCCGGTCAAGCGTCCAGCGCGCGGCGTTCGGGAGCCTCCTCGCCCAAGTGCTCGTACACCCACGGGTCGTCGCGCTTCGCCAGGTTGCGGGCGCGTGTGGTGAGCAGGGAACGGACCTTCTGCCGGGCCTCGCGGACCGTGACGTCGCCCGTCCGGTGGCGGCTCAGGATGCCGTGAACCCTGGCCAGTTCGTCGTCCTCGGCCGCCTCCGACAGCACGGAGGCGGCCTCGTCCACGCCGTCGCCCCGCGTCACCTCGCTTTTGGGCGTGTCGTCGACGAAGAGGCGGGCCGCCGCCACGCGTACGAGGACTTCGCAGCGCAGGAGGGCAGGTGCCTCCGAGGCGGCGCCCAGGGCGAGGCGTTCGGCGCGGGCGAGTGTCTGCGCGGCCTGCTGGTGGGAGTCCTCGGCGGCGTACACGGAACTCAGGTCGACGAGGGCTTCCAGGGCTCTGGGATGGTTCCCGGCCCGTTGCCACAGTTCGGCGGCATGCTGCAACAGGTGGACCGCGGTGGCCGGATCGTCGAGGCTCTGGGCCCGGTAGGCGGCGTTGGCGTGGTCGAGAGCCGCGTTGCCGTGGTTGCCGATCGCTTCCCACAGGGCCGCCGCGCGGCGGTAGAGACCGAGGGCCGTCGTGTCGTTGCCCGCCTCCTCCTCGGCGATGCCGTGGGCGTTGAGCGCCATCGCGCGCACCTTGGGGGTGCTCCGCTGTTCCGCCAGGTCCGAGGCCGTACGACCCCACCGCACGGCGGCGGCGGTGTCCTCCGCCCGGCGGGCCGTGCGGCAGTTGTTGATCGCGACGGGCACGGCCGCCGCCGGCTGCCCCGCGGAGGTGAGCAGCGTGACCGCCCTTTCGCCCGCCGCGAGCGACTCGGCCCACTTCTCCTCGTCCCACAGGATGAGGCTGAGCGTGAACTCCGCTTCGGCGACCCGGTCGGTCAGCCCGTACTCCCGGGCGATCCCGGCGGCCTGGCGCGCGGCGTCCGCCGCCTGGGCCGACGCTCCGGCCGAGCGCAGCGTGTCGGCGTTGAGCAGGCAGGCCTTCATGGCCTCCTCGGGCCGGCCCTGTCGCAGATGCAGCGCGATGCGGTCGTCGTTGACTGCGACGATGGCGTCCAGTTCGCCGCGCGCGCTGTAGAGGACATGCAGGCCGATCGCCAAGTCGGTGGCCAGGTCCAGCCATTCGTTCTTCTGCGCGAGTCGCTGGGCGGCATGGAAGCGGGTGGGGTCGAGCTCGCCGGACAGCTGTGCCCCGTGCTCCAGGTTGGTGATCTCCGTCAGCCGGGCGGACAGATACGACACGGAGGCCCGCTGGAACTCCCGTACGACGTCCGGTGGTTCGTCCTCGTCCAGTCTCTCCAGGGCGAACAGCCGCACCAGGTCGAACAGGCGGAACGTCGCGAGCAGCTCCCCGGCCGGCATGCGGACCAGGTCCCTCAGGGCGAGGCTGCGATCCACCAGCCGGTTGAGCAGGAGCTCCTGGCGCAGGGCGGGAGCACTGAGGCAGTGCCCGAGTTCGGCCCCGGTCACCGCCGCCCCGGGGGCCGCGGTGACCAGGCGCAGGATCCGGCGCGCGGCCGGGTCCAGGGCGTCGTGGCTGAGCCGGATCGCCAGCCGGACGGCACGATCCCCGTAGGCGAGGGCGTCCAGGCGCGCCGACTCCTCCTCCAGGAGCTGGACGAGGTACGAGGGCTGCGGTCCGGAAGGCTGCGCGAGGCGTGCCCCGACGATGCGCAGCGCCAGGGGCAGGTCCGCGCACAGGTGCGCCAACCGGTGCAGTGCTGCCGTGAACCCGTCGTCGTCGGCCGCGTGGTCGCGCCCTTCCGAGCAGCGCGTGAGGACCTCGACCGACGCACCGCGTTCCAACGGCCCGACCTCGAAGAGGAGTCCTCGATCCGCGTAGTCCTGGGCGCGGTCGCGTGAGGTCACGATGACGCCGCAGCCCGCCGGAGCCTTGACGAACGGCCTGACGTGGGCGGCGTCCCGGGCGTTGTCCAGGAGGAGCAGGACGCGCCGGTCGTGCAGGTGCGCGGTCAGCGAGGCGATCAGCCGGGCGTCGTCCATGGCCTCGGCGCCCAGGTCGATACCCAGGGCCTCGGAAACCACCCGCACCACCGTCCGGGCGTTGAGGCGGGAGTCCGGGACCAGGCCGTGGAGATCCACGTAGAGGACTCCGCCGGGGAAGGCGGGTGTGAGCGCACGGGCCGCCTCGACGGCGACGACGGACGTGCCCACCCCGGGCTGCCCGCACAGGAACGCGGTCGCCGTGCCGTGCCGCGTCATGTGCCGGTCGACCGCGGCGGCGACGCCCGCGACCAGCTGCTCGCGTCCCGCGAGGCACGGATCGACCGCGGGCAGCCGGCACATCTGACGGGCGACGGCGGAGAGTTCGGGGCGCCCCGGAACCGGCCGGGGAGGGGACGAGACCCGGTCCTCGCCGTCCTCCCGTTGGTCGCCGGTGTGCGCCGCGACGGCCGAGGGGTCGAGCGGTACGGGTTCGACCGACGCGGAGCGCAGGGGTGTCAGGTGGTCCGACAGCGCGTGCAGGAAGCCGGACAGCGGGAGCGCGTCCCCGTCCGTCAGGGCCTCGTGCAGAAAGGTCCGGCAGGAGGCGGAGAGTTCGGCGAGGACGCCGTCCTCGACCTCCTCGGCGAGAATCCGGCGCAGGCGGGACAGAAAGGCGCGAGCCGCATGGACGGAGACCTCGTGGTCGGGGTCCGTGCCGGGCAGCGGTGCCGACCAGCGGTGCACGGCCTCCTCGTGGTGGGGCAGGCGCGGCAGCAGCACCCTGGGCTCCAGGCCGCGCAGGCGGAGTCTTCGGCGCAGCTCCGCGACCTGATGCCCGTCCCAACCGGTGCCGCACGTACGGGAGACGAGATGCTCCACGGCCTCGTCGAGCCCGCCCACGCCACGGCACGAGTCGTCGAGTGCGGTGAGGACGAGCCGCGCCTCATGGGCCGCTTCCACGGGGCCGACGGCTCCCGACGGAGTGCGCCCGACGGGCAGCACGGCGGCGCTGCCCGCGGACCGGACGACGCCGACGTGGTCGCCGAGCGCGAGCCGCTGCCGTACGGGGACAACCGCGCAGTCCTCCAGCAGCCGGGTGAGGTCCTCGGTCCTGGCGACCCAGACCGAGTTCTCCAACCAGCCGTCGGCGCTGTTGTAGCGCGCGGAGACCACCCCGACGACTAGCCCGTCGTCCAGGCCGACCACGGGTGCACCGCTCATGCCGCGCATCACGTCGGGGGACGCCAGCCTGCCCAGGGCCACGCCGTCGCGTACCGTCCCGCCCCGCCACTCGCCCACGGCGTACAGGTACGCGTAATGGTGCCCGGGGTCGTCCACCTCGGCGACGCCGTTGACCACGACCTTGGAGAAGAGGTCCACCGTGTCCGTCGCGGCCCATCCGGCGACCGACTCCCGCAGGGGTTCGGCGCGGCGCAGCACCGCCAGATCGCGTACGGCGTCGACGGCCACCACCCGCGAAGGAGCGGGAGCGAGCGAACCGTCGAGGGCGTCCGTCAGTACCTCGGCGCCGACTCGGTCGCATCCGAGATCCGCGGGCACGTGCCAGGCCGTGACGAGGACGCCGGGCGCCACCTGGAAGCAGGTGCCCGCGGGCGTGCCGTCGTGCGTGAGGACCCGCCCCAGACTCCCCGAGACGCGTGCGTGGCCGGGCGAACGGCTCATCCCACCCCCCGGTCGGGACTCGTTCCTGCGGTGCGCTACGGCCGCGCGCTCTCCGTCGGCGTCCGGTAGGTCATGCGGACCAGCAGCGAGGCCTCTGCGGAGGCGCCGGCCACGATGACATTCCCCTGGGCCGAAAACTTCAATCCGAACTCGACTTCCACCTGCTCGGGTGCCGCCGCCCGCTCCCTGAGCCGCCCCACGGCCTGCGCCGTGGACGTCGCGATCTCCACGACCGCGTCCCGGGCGTGGTCGAAGGAGTCCACGACCTGCCGTCCCGCCTCCCGCACTCTCGACGTGGGCTCCGAGCCGGGCACGGCCACGGTCTCGACCAGCAGTTCGACCTCACCCACGCGAACGGGGAGCAACCGGTTCGTCATGCGCACAACCTGCCACACGCCCCGACGCGCTGTCCGCGGATCAAGGATTCTCGGCGCCTCGTCCCGGCCGATGAATGGGTCATCCATCGGACGGTTGACTTTCGGCTTGCCGAGCCAGAGCATTGCGGGGGTGAGCCTCTTCGAGTACGCCCCCCTCGGGTCGACCACCGCACTCCCCGTCGACCTGGACGAAGCCGCCCACCGCTGTCTCGTCGCCGGGTTCGACGGGGCCGCGAGCGTGCCCGACACCCTCAAGGAACTCGTCGACCGGGGTCTCGGCGGGGTCATCCTGTTCACCCGCAACGTCCGTGACGCGGGGCAGGTGCGCCGCCTCACGGACGAGCTGCGCGCCATCCGCCCCGACCTCCTCGTCGCCATCGACAACGAGGGCGGTGGCATCGGCCACCTGGTCGCAGCCGGCGCCCCCGAGGTCCCCGGCTCCTACGCCCTCGGCGTCGTCGACGACCCGAACCTCACCGCCCGCTGCGCCGACGCGCTGGCCGGGCACCTGGCCACCCTCGGCATCAGCGCCTCCTACGCCCCGGTGGCCGACCTCCAGCACCGCCCGGACAACCCGATCGTGCGCACCCGCTCCTTCGGCGCCGACCCCGAACTCGCCGCCCGCCATCTGCGCGCCTGGATCACCGCGACCGAGGCCCGCGGCATAGCCTCCTGCGCCAAGCACTTCCCCGGCCACGGCGGCACCGTCACCGACAGCCACCTCGGCATGGCCGTCGACCCGCGGACCTACGACCAACTGCTCGACGACCTCGAACCGTTCCGCGCGGCCGTCGCCGCGGGGGTGCCGATGCTGATGAGCGCCCATGTCGTCTTCCCGGCGCTCGACCCCAACCGCCCCGCCACCCTCAGTCGCCGTGTCCTGGGCGACCTGCTCCGCCACGACCTCGGCTTCGACGGCGTCCTCGTCACCGACGCCCTGGAGATGAAGGCGATCGCCGACCAGTACGGCGAGGCGGCCGGCGCGCGCATCGCCCTCGCCGCCGGGGCCGACCAGGTCATCGTCGCCGTAGCGGATCTGGACGTCACGCTGGCCTGCCGGGACGCGGTGCTCGACGCGCTGCGGACCGGCGTGCTGGCGCGGGAGCGGATCGAGGAGGCGGCGGGTCGGGTACAGCGGCTCGCCGAGCGCTATGCCACCCCGCCCGCCGACATCGCCGACTGGGACGCCGAGGCCGGTCTCGCCGCCGCGCGTCGCGCCGTACGGAGCCGGGGCGTACCGCCCGCCGTGCGCGGCGCCCATGTCGTCGACCTGTTCCCGCCGCCGCACCCCGCGCTCAACTGGGGCGGCGAGGACCTGCTGACCGAGGTGCGTGCCGTCGATCCCACGGCGACGGGGACGGCGGTGACGGGGGAGTGCACGGACCCGGACGCCCTCGTCGAGGGCATCGTGGCCCGCTGCGGCTCCGCTCCGCTGGTCGTGGCCACCTGCGACGCCGGCCTGCATCCCTGGCAGGCACGGCTGCGCGCCACCCTGTCGGCCCGGCGGGCGGACACGGTCCTGGTCGACACGGGACTGCCCGAGGGCGGTGCGCTGTGCTCGTACGGGCGGGGGCGGGTGAACCTGCGGGCGGTCGCCGAGGCGCTGACGGGCGCCTGAGCGACCGGCCCACGGCGCTCAGGACGGCCGTACGACCTCCTTGATCCCCCGCGCCGCCAGGTACTCCGCGTCCTGTGCCCGCCCGGCCAGGACCACCGCCGGACGGATCCCCTCCGCCCGCAACCGCATCCACGCCTCGAAGTACGCCCCGCCCGGCCCGGACACCGACCGGGTGGCAGGCGTGCAGTCCAGGACCAGGGCGGTGTCGCGCGGCGGCGCTGGGTGGTTCCCCTTGCGCAGGTCTGCGACGGTCTCGGCGAGGGCCTCGGCGATCGGCTTGGGGTGACCGGAGGAGTCGAACAGGCCCAGCGTGTACTCCAGTTCCGGGAAATCGGCCAGCGAGCGGTCCACGTCGTGGGAGCACCACCAGGTCACGCCCCACAGTCCCGTGCACTCGGCCGTGTTCCGGATGGTGGCGCGTGCAAAGGCCGGGGCGTCGGCGGCCGGGATGTGCGGTTCGGGCGCGCCCGTCTCCTGGACCCAGACGGGGCGGGCGGGGTCGGTGGCGTAGGCCTTGGCCAACTCGGTGCCGTACTCGGCGAGGTGGTGCACCTGTGGGGAGCGGGGGCCGTAGCGGCGGGCGCAGTCGCCGGAGAACACCCAGGGGTGGACGGTGGTCAGGTCGCCCTTGCGGGCCGAGGCCTCCGGGGTGAAGGGGTGGTCGTCGCCGTACCAGGCGGCGTCGTACGCCGAGTGCGTGACCAGGCCGCCGTGCTCGCCGAGTCCGTCCCGGGCGGCGGCCAGCAGGGTGTCGAGGTAGTGGTCGACCTCGTCCGCCGTCACCGGGTTGTGCTCGACCAGGTTGTTGAGCTCGTTGCCGAGCTGGAGGCCGAGGAGGTGGGGGCGGCCCGCGAGGGCGCGGCCGAGGGTGCGCAGGAGGGTGGCCTGGGCGTCGATGGCCTCCGGGTCCGTGAAAACGTTGCGGTGGTGCCAGCTGCGGGTCCACTCCGGGTAGAAGTCGAAGCTCGACAGATGGCCCTGCACGCCGTCCACCAGAACGTCGAGACCGGCCTCGCCGGCCAGGTCGACGAGGTGCGCCAGCTGGTCGACGGCGGCGGTGCGGACCAGGGTGCGGTTCGGCTGGAGCAGGGGCCAGAGGTGGAAGACCCGGACGTGGTCGAGGCCGAGCCCGGCTATCGCGTCCAGGTCGGCACGCGCGCGTGCCGGGTCGAAGTCGTGCCAGGAGTGGAACCAGCCGTGGCGGGGCGTGTAGTTGACGCCGAAGCGGAGCGTACGGATGGGATCCTCCTCGGGCCGGGCCCGCTCGGGGCCGGGGGCTCGGGTCTTGTTGGCTCTCGTTGGCTCTTGTCCATCGCGAATGTATCAACCACCATGGTCGGCGATGAATAGTGATTTGAACCAAACTTCGGCCGGTGGGCCGGCACGGGCCTACGTCGTCGGCCTGGACGCCGGAGGCTCGCGCACGCGCGCCGTCCTGTCGCCCGCGCACGACGGCGCCCCCGAGGGCGAGGGCGTCGGCGGGCCGGGCAACGCCCTGACCGTGCCCGGCCACCAGCTCACCGAGCACCTCGTCGAGGCCCTCGCGCTCGCCGTGCCGGAAGGGCTGCGCGGCCGTGTCGTGGCCGTGGCGGGCGGGTTCGCCGGCGCGTCGCGGGCCGCTCCGGACGAGCCGGGCCGCGTCAAGGCGCATGCCGCGCTCACCGTCGCGCTGAGCAGGCTGGGCATCGACGCCGACTCGGTCGAGATCCACAGCGACATCGAGGCCGGGTTCGCCTCCGCGCCCGGCCACCCCGCCGACGGCCTCGCCCTGGTGGCCGGCACCGGCGCGGTCGCGGCACGCATCACCGCACGCGCGTGCACCACGACCGCCGGCGGCGACGGCTGGCTGCTCGGCGACGACGGCGGCGGCTTCTGGATCGGCCGCGAGGCGGTGCGGGTGGCGCTCCGCATGGCCGACGGACGGGGTGCGCCGACGGCACTGGCCGCGTCGGTGGGGCGGGCGCTGGGGGTGCCGGGGGATGTGCTGCCGGGCGAGGGTCCGGGGTCGTACGACATCCTGCCGGGCGATGCTCCGGGACCCTACGACGCAGGTCACTGGACGCGGGCCCGGCGCGAGGCCTACCGCATGCATCTGCTCCCCGCCGTCATGGAGCGACCGCCGGTCCGGCTCGCCGAGTTCGCGCCGCTGGTCGCCGAGGCGGCCCGGCAGCAGGACGCCGTCGCCGCGGGGATCCTCGACACGGCCGCCGACCACCTCGTCGGCTGTGTCCGCGCCCTGGACCCCCGGCCCGGCGAGCGGGTCGTCGCCACGGGGGGCCTGCTCGGCCCCGACGGACCGCTCACCGAGCCGCTCAGCTCCCGCCTCCAGCACCTCGGACTCACCCTCGACTGGGTGGCGGACGGCTCTCAAGGCGCGGTGGCTCTGGCACGCCTCGCCCTCTGAACGCACGAACCGCCCGCACGAAGACGCACCAACCGCTCGCAGGAAAACACCCGAACCGCTCGCAAGAAAGGGACCGGCCGCATGCCGACTCCGGACCACGCGGCCACGCCCCTCGCCGCCGACCGCCCCCGCTACCTCGACCCCACCGCCCCCGTCGACGCCCGAGTCCGCGACCTGCTCTCCCGCATGACCCTGCGGGAGAAGGTCGGCCAGCTCAACCAGCGTATGTACGGCTGGAACGCCTACCGCCGCACCCCCGACGGCGGCTTCGACCTCACCGACGCCCTGTACGCCGAGACCGACCGCTTCGAGGGACTCGGCGCCCTCTACGGCCTCCAGCGCGCCGACGCCTGGTCCGGTGTCGACCACGGCAGCGGACCCGGCGCCGAGGACGCCGCGGCCCTCGCCGACCTGGTGCAGCGGCATGTCGTCGAGCTCAGCCGGCTGGGCATCCCGGCGCTGTTCGTGGAGGAGGTGCCGCACGGACTGATGGCCCTGGACGGCACGGTCCTCCCGGTCAATCTGACCGTCGGGGCCACATGGGACCCGGAGCTGTACGAGCGCGCCGCGGCCCACGCAGCCGCCGAACTGCGTGCCCGCGGTGGCCATGTCGCCCTGGTCTCGGCGTTCGACATCGCCCGCGACCCGCGCTGGGGCCGCACGGAGGAGTGCTTCGGCGAGGACCCGTACCTGGCCGCCCGGCTGACGGAGGCCGTGGTCCGCGGCATGCAGGGCGAGCCCGCCGGCCTCTTCGCCGCCGACAAGGCCCCCGTCGTCCTCAAGCACTTCGCCGGTCAGGGCGCCACCGTCGGCGGGCGCAACTCCGCCGAGTCCGAGCTGGGCCCCCGCGAACTCCACGAGATCCACCTCCCCGCCGCCCGCGCCGGCATCCGCGCCGGGGCCGCCGCCGTGATGGCCGCGTACAACGAGGTCGACGGCCTGCCCTGCGCCGGGAACCGCGCCCTGCTCCACGAACTGCTCCGCGCACGCTGGGGCTTCCAGGGGCTCGTCATGGCGGACGGACTGGCCGTGGACCGGCTGGCGCGCATCACCGGAGACAAGGTCAGCGCAGGTGCCCTCGCCCTCAACGCCGGTGTGGATCTGAGCCTTTGGGACGAGGGCTTCACCCACCTGGAGGAGGCCGTGCGGCGCGGGCTCGTCGCCGAGGAGACCCTCGATGCCGCAGTGGCCCGCGTGCTCGCCCTCAAGTTCCGGCTCGGCCTGTTCGAACGGCCCTACGGCTCAGGTGAGTCGGCGCCCGACGGTGGCCGCGATCTGAGCCTCTCCCTCGCCCGAGCCGCCGTCACCCTGCTCCGCAACGACGGCGGCGCCCTGCCCGTCGACCCGTCCGCCGTCTCCCGTATCGCCGTGCTGGGCCCTCAGTCCGCCACCACCGCCCACTACTCGGGCGACTACACCGCGCCGCAACGCCCCGGCACGGGAGTGAGCGTCCTCGACGGTCTACGGCGGCTCACCCCGCCCGGCGTCGACATCCGCCACGCCCCCGGCTGCGCCCTCACCGGCGACGACCTCTCCGGCATCCCCGAGGCGGTCGCCGCTGCCGCCGCCTCCGACCTGGCCGTGCTGGTGCTGGGCGGCAGCAGCGCCCGTACGCCCGACACGGAGTTCGACGCCAACGGGGCCGCACGGACCGCCGTTTCGCACCTGACCTGCGGTGAGGGCGCCGACCTGGCCGGTCTTGAGCTGGGCCGCGCCCAGTACGCGCTCCTGGCCGCCGTGGTCGCGACGGGCACGCCGACGGCCGTCGTGCTGATCCAGGGCCGCCCGCATGTAGTGCCCGACACCGGGGCCGCCGTGCTGACCGCCTGGTACCCCGGCCCGTGGGGCGGCGAGGCGATCGCCGAGGTGCTGCTCGGGCTCACCGAACCCGTCGGCCGGCTGCCGGTCTCCGTGCCGCGCTCCGCCGCCCAACTCCCCGTCCACTACAACCACAAGGACATCGAGTACGGCGGCTACGTGGACGAGAGCGCCGAGCCGCTCCACTCCTTCGGGCACGGGCTGTCGTACACCAGCTTCGCGTACGGTCCGCCGCGGCTGACCGGGCGCACCGTCGAGGCCGACATCACCAACACGGGCCACCGGCACGGTCGTTCCGTCGTCCAGCTCTACCTGCGCCGACTCAGGACCCCCGTGTGGCCGCGCACGCTTGAGCTGTGCGGCTTCCAGGCCGTCGACCTGGCGCCGGGCGAGACCCGTACGGTCACGTTCCCGCTCGGCGCCGACCTGCCCGGTACGGGCACGGTGGTCGAGTTCCGGGTCGCCGAGTCGGCGCGGGCGGCACTGACCGCCGTACCGACTCAGAGCTTGACGGCTCCCGACGAGACCCCCTTGTAGAACCACCGCTGCGTGATCACGAAGAGAATCAGCACCGGAATCACCGAGATCACAGAACCCGCCATCACCAGCCGCTGGTCGTACCCGAACGACGACGTCTGCAGCCGGGCCAGACCCAGCGTCAGCGTGAAGTGCTCCTCGGAGCGCAGCACGATCAGCGGCCAGAGGAAGTCGTCCCAGGCGCTGATGAAGGTGTTGATGGTGACGACCAGGATCGCGCCGTACGCGGAGGGCAGGTACAGATAGCGGAACCGCTTCCACTCGCCCGCGCCGTCCAGCATCGCCGCGTCCTCGATCTCGCGCGGTACGGCGAGGAACGCGGCCCGCATGATGAGGACGTTGATGGCGGCGACGAAGCCGGGCAGCCAGACGCCGACGAGGTTGTCGACCAGGCCCATGTCCCGGATGCTGAGGAACAGCGAGACCATGATCGACTCGAAGGGGAACATCATGGACGCCATCAGGACGACCCAGACCAGCTTGCGGCCCTTCCAGCCGGGCTTGGAGAGCATGTAGCCGGCCATGGTGGAGAAGACCAGCTGGCTGCCGATGGAGATGACCGCGATGAACACGCTGTTCCTGATGTACGTCCACACCGGGACCTGGTCGAAGACCTCCTTGTAGGCCCGCAGCGTGGGGTGGTGCGGGATGAGGGAGGCGCCCGCGCCGAAGACGTCCTCGGTGGGGCCCTTGAGCGACGACAGCACCTGCCACATCAGCGGGCCCACGGTGATGAACAGGACGAACACCAACAGCAGGTAGCGGACGACGAGTTCGCGCGGGCGGCCGTAGTCCCGCCAGCGGGGCATCAGACGCCGGTTCTTCTCGACGGCCGTGGTCATCCCTCGTCCTCCTTCGTCAGGCGCTGGGCGAGCAGCGTGAGGCCCAGGGTCAGGGCGAACAGGGCGACGCTGACCGCCGCGCCGTAGCCGGCGTTGCCGGTGAGCGGGTCGAGGCCGACGTCCCGGATGTAGAAGGGGAGCGTGCGGTCGGCGCCGCCGGGGCCGCCGGTGGCGCCGCCGAGCATGTAGATCTCGGTGAAGACGCGCAGCGAGCCGATGCCGGTGAGGGTGCCGACCAGCATCATCGAGGTGCGGACGCCCGGCACGGTGATGTGCCAGAAGCGGCGCACCGCGCCGGCGCCGTCCACGGCCGCCGCCTCGTGCAGTTCCTTGGGCACGTTCCCGAGCGCGGCGAGGTAGAAGATCATGTACCAGCCGAGGCCCTTCCACAGCGTCAGGCCCATCGCCGACAGCAGGATCAGCCACGAGTCGGACAGGAAGGGGATGGCGTCCCGGATGATGTGCGCCTTCTGCAGCCAGGTGTTGACCAGGCCCTGGTCGCTCAGCAGCCACTGCCAGCTCAGGCCGACGACGACGCTGGAGGCGAGGACCGGGGTGTAGAAGGCGGAGCGGAAGAAGCCGATGCCCGGGAGGTTCTTCTCGACGAGGATGGCGAGCAGCAACGGCAGCAGTACCATCAGGGGGACCACGATCAGCGCGTACAGGATGCTGTTGCGGGTCGCCAGCCAGAAGTCCGAATCCCCCAGCATCCGGGTGTAGTTGTCCAGACCCACCAGGTTGTACGCGCCGCCGAGCGGCTTGGCGTCGGTGAAGGACACCAGGATCGTGTTGAGGAACGGGAACACCCCGAAGACCGTCGTGCCGACGATCGCCGGGAGCATCCACAGCCAGGGCAGCCACCAGCGGCGGTAGAGCGCCGCGCCCCCCGCGTCCGCGGTCGGGCCAGGGACCACGGAGCGAAGGACGCGGCGCAGGCGCCCCGGCGGTTCGGGTACGGAGCCGGGGCGGGGGGCGGGGGCGCCCGATCCCAGGGGAGTCGGGGCGGGCGCCTTGCCCACGGTGTGCTGGGCCATCGTCAGCCTGCCTGCTCGATCAGCTCGTTGGCCTTGGACTGGGCGTCCTTGAGAGCGTCCGCCGCGCTCTTCTTGCCCTGCATGGCCAGCTGGATCTGGGCCGAGATGGCGTTCAACTCGCCCGGCGTGAGGGCGATTTCGTCGGCCGTCGCGGTCTTGCGGTCACTGGCCACGATCTTCCGGGCCTCGGCGAAGGGGTCGGTGCCCTTGACCGACTGGAAGAACGGGTCGTCCAGGGAGGCCGTGGTCGACGGGAAGATCACCACGTTCGGGTCCTTCGCCCACTCCAGCTGGTTCTGCGCGTTGGTCAGGAACTGCGCGAAGGACAGTGCGGTCGTCGCGTTCTTGCTGGTGGAGGCGACGCCTATGTACTGCGGGGCACCGACGGTGTGGCCGAGGTCGTCCAGCATGAAGCGGGCGACGCCGGTCTTCTTGTAGACGGTCGGGTTGTTCTGCTGGATGAACCGCAGGAAGTTGGGGTTGGTGGGGCCGTAGACCAGCTTGGCCTGGCCGTAGACGTTGGCCGGGTCCTGGGTGGAGGAGAGGGAGTCCCGGGGCATCCCGCCGGCCTGGTAGAGCTTGGTCATCGCCTCGACCCACTGCACGGTCTTCTGGTCGTCGGCGAAGGTGAACGACTTGCCGTCGGCCGAGAAGATCTCGATGCCCATCTGCTGCCAGTCGGCCGGGATGCGCAGCTGCGGGTTGGCGAGGAAGGCGTAGTACTCGCCGCCCGAGGCCTTGGCCACCTTCTGGGCGTCCTCGAACAGGCCGAGGACGGTCGTCGGAGGTTTGGCCGGGTCCAGGCCCGCCTTCTTCATCAGCTCGGTGTTGAAGGTCTGCACGATGCCGCCGGAGTACCAGGGCAGCACGGAGTGCACCTTGGTGCCGGAGGCGTCGGGGTAGAGGCTCGACTTCCACAGCGCCGGGACGAACGGCTTGCCTGCGTCCGGCGCCTTCTTGTCCAGGTCGAGCAGATAGCCGTTCTTGGTGAGCGCGATCGCCGTGTTGACGTTGATGTTGACCACGTCCGGCAGGGTGCAGCCCTGCGCGTCGGCGACCAGGCGCTGGGTGAAGGTGGCGTCGCCCGGGTCGTCGATCCACTTCACCTTCGCGTCCGGGTGCTCCTTCTCGAAGGCGGCGATGACGCTGTTGAAGTAGTCGCCGAAGTCCTTCTTCAGGTTGGTCGTCTGGAAGGTGATGCTGCCCTTGACGTCCCCGGAGAGCGCGTCGGACCCGACGTTCGCCTTGTCCACCTTGCAGCCGCCGGCGGTTGCCTCGCCGTCGTCGGAGCCGCCGGAGAGGCCGCAGCCGGCCGCGGCCAGGGAGAGGGCGGCGATACAGGTCAGGGTGCGGGTCAGTCTTCTTGCGCGCATGTCGGGGGCCTCCTGCGACCAAGTGGCAAGGGAAGGGGCTGGTTCAATTCACCAACTTCAGCTCCGATTGATGAAAATGTGGACCACAATTCATCGGAGGTCAATGGGCTGCCGTGTTGCTTTTGGGTTCCGGTCGGATCAGTGCCGGTGTTCGTGGTCCTGGTGCGAGGGGTCGCCGGGGTGTTCGTGACCGGCGGCGTACACCACGCCCGTCCGGGCGCGGTCCAGCCAGTCGAAGAACGCCCGCCGGCCCGCCGCGCGGCGCAGATCGAGGGTGATTCCGTCCCGGACCTGCTCGTACGGCAGGACGTCGGCGGCCTCGTGGAAGGGGTCGACGCCCTTGCGGAGTGCCTCCGGGGTGAGGAAGCGGTCGCGGTTGCGGTCGTAGTAGTCCCGGGCCGCGGCTTCGGGGATGCCCTGTTCGGCCTCCAGAGCGGCGAGGAGGAGGCGGGCGGCGGGGGAGTGGGCCAGTGCTGCCGCGACGATGCTGCCGAGGTCTGCGACGTCGCGCTCCGCGGGGAGTGCCGGAGGTCGTAGTCGGTCGTCTGCGGCGCCGTCGTGGCTGGTCGCGCAGTTCCCCGCGCCCCTTTGGGGCGTTGCCGAACCGCCGTCGAGTAGTCCGCGTTCCGTGCAGGCCCGCCGGGCGAGATCGTCCACCACCACCACCTGCGTCGCCCACCGCCGTCGCTGCCGCTCGGCCCGTGCGAATGCCTCGGGGTGGGCCACGCGGTCACGGGGCGGTACGGCAGCCAGGAGGGCGTCGACACGGGCCTTGGGGACGGCTTGGCCGTCGACCAGGGCCGCGTGATCCGGTCCTGCGGTGTGTTCCCTCATGGCGTCACCTCCAGCTCCACGGCCGCCGTATACGCCACGCACCCGTGCCAGCCCGCCTTCGTCATCAGCCAGTACGAACCCGGTGGCACCGTCCCGCCGTCCACCTCGATCACGCATTCCGCCTGCTCGCCGCCGGCCACGGTGAAGCCCTGGCAGCCGGGGGTCACGCCGGCCCAGGTTCCCCATGAGGAGACGGCCCACAGCGTGCCGCTGATCGGGCCCCGGGTTCTGTTGCGCAGGGTTACGGGGATCCGGGCTTGTTCACCCCGGCCTACGCTGATCCGCTCAACTCCCAGCTCCATCAGGAGCGTTGGCCCGTTGTGCCCGTCCCCCACATCCAGCGCCACGACGTCCTCGTACGTCTGCCCGCCATACGACAGCCGAGCCGCGAGCCAGTGCCGCCCGGGCTCGGCGTCGTCCGGTGGTGTCACCGTGGCCTCGGTGAGCGTGAACCCGCCGGGGCCGAGTGCGTACGGCAGCTCCGCCGGTTCGACGGACCAGCCGGGCGGGGCGTGCAGGGTCACCGTGCCTGACACCGGGGCGTCGGTCAGTTCCGAGCTGACCCGGATCGTCGCCGTGACGGGGCCGTCGGGGACGGTGAGGGTGGTCGGTGAGACGTAGACCGCGACCGGCATGTTGCCGCGTGGGGCGGGGCCGGAGTTGTGGAGCCAGTAGCGGGTGGGGATCGGCTGGGCCGGTTCGTGGGCGGCGATGCCGGGGCCGGGTGAGGGCTCCGTGTCGGCGGTCGTGGCGAGCAGGGTCGTCACCTCGAAGCCGGTCAGGTCGAGTTCCAGTGCCCCCTCCTCGCCGGGTGCAAGTGGCTCGCCTCGCCGTTCCAGTACGTCCGCCCGCGCACCGTCCGTCCACTCCCGAGGCCCGCTCACCCGCGCCCGCACCGGCCGCCCGTTCACCTCGTGCATCCGCACGACGACCCCACTCCCGGGATCGGCCGTCGCCACGCTCCCGCGCGCCAGCGGCGACCCCACCGGCTTGAGCGCGTCGAGCAGCACCTCCCCGGCGGGGTCGAGGCCCAACAGCACGGCCTTCCTGGGCAGTACGGCATCCTGCGCGGCCGTCTGCCGCACCCGCGCCGTCAGCGGATGGTTGAAGGCGTGTCCGGCCTGGGGCAGCCGCAGCTCGCGCCAGTCGCCCGTGCCGGCGACCACGGCGTACTCGAAGGTGTGGGACCAGCGCTGGAGCTGGAAGGCGGATCCGTCGGGCGCCGTGCGCCGGGGCGGGTCGACCCAGATGCCGGAGGGCCAGCCTGTGCAGGAGCGCATCAGGGACATGTAGAGGTCGCCCGAGGAGGTCACCACGCAGCCCGGCGTCCCGCGGTTCAGGACCGCGAAGCTGCGGCCGTCCCACGCGTCGCCGGGCGGCAGCGCCTCCCCGCCGCCCGCCGCCGTGGCCCGCAGGACCGCGTCGTCCAGGTCGGCGATCAGCGCGTCCACGGCCTTGGCGTCGTCCTCGGGGCGGGCGCCCGCCACCACGAGCAGCGGCAGCCGCTCCAGGTCGCGCAGGTCGGCGCCGGGCACCCACTCCTCGCGAAGTGAGGCGCGCGGCGCGACCCAGACGGCGGCCACGCCCTGCTCGGCCAGTTGGCGGCGCAGTTCGCGCCCGGCCGCCGGGTCCCAGCCGAGGGCCTCGGCGACCAGCGTGTTGCGCTCGGGGGCGCCGACCGCGATCCGGATGTCGGGCAGGTTGGAGTCGACCTCCAGATCGCCGTAACGCGGGCCCCCGGCGATCGTCGAGGTCGCCGTCACGCCCACGCGCACCAGGGCCGCCGCGAGCCCGGCTCCCAGCTCACCGGCCTCGTCCCAGGAGGAGTACACCAACTCGGCGACACCGATGGACCGTTCACCGAGCGGACGGCCGGAGCCGTCGGCGACCGCGACCCGGGCGGTGGACCCGAGGCCGAACCAGGTGTTGGCCGGGTTGTCCAGCGTCCACGGGAACTGCTCGCTGTCCACCTCCACGAACCCGAACCCACGCCCGATCACCGCGTCCGCCACCTCGTGCACCGGCAGCCCGCCCCGCACGTCGGAGGGCCAGCGGACCCGGATGAGGCGGTCGGCGCCGTCGTAGCCGTCGAGGGTGGTGGTGAGGTCCAGGCGGTCGACGCCCCGCCAGAGGGTGAGCTGTTGGGTGTAGCGGAAGAGGCCGAGGTCGGCGCGGACGGTGATGCGCGCTCCGGCGGGGGAGTGCTCGACATCGATGTCGGCTGTGACGTCCCGGCTGCGGGCGGCCGTCGTGCCGGTCGGCGTGAGGTGCCAGGGGCCCTCGCCGAAGCGCGGGTGCCTGGAGTACTCCTCCTGCACGACCAGCTCGTTGCCGATGTCGCCCGCGCGCAGCAACTCCCGGCCGTCCTCCGCCAGCGCCCGCAGGCTGCTGACGGCGCCGCCGCGCGCGGGGTCGACCGTCACCTCGTAGAACTCGTTGCGGATGGTGGTGCCTTCGGCGCGGGTCCACTCGAAGACCGTCCCCTCGGCCAGCGGGAGCGCCTTCAGGCCCATGCCGGGCACCTCCGGTACGACGACGCGGAGTTCGCCGTCCTCCCTTACGGCGGGCAGCGGCAGTCCGGTGTCGTCGAGCGGGACGAGGCCCGGGTCGTCGACCGCCAGCACGTCGCGCCGTTCCCAGGTCGCCGCGTTGAAGACCACCAAGTCCGGTGTGGCGCCCGGAAGTTGAGCCACCTTGGCCGCCAGGGCGTCGGTCGCGTCGGCGTGCACCGTCTCGGCGAGGTCGTACAACTCCCGCCAGCCGGTGAGCAGATCGATGTAGACCTGGTCCGACTCCGAGCCGGTGATGGCGTCGTGATGGGCGCCGTAGATCAGCTGCCGCCAGGCCTTGTCGAGCGCAGCGTCCGGATAGGGGTGCCCGGTGAGCAGCGAGGCGAGCGTCGCCCAGGCCTCCGCGTCGGCGAGGCGCGTCTCGCCGTGGCGCTGGGCCTGCTTGGTGTCGATGTAGGAGACGTCCTTGCCGGTGTAGATCGGGTTCATGTCCCGCGTCTGCGGGGACGCCTTGCGGCCCTCGGCGTCCAGCTCAGCGCGCACGGCAGCGAAGAAGTCACGGGGGATGCCGCTGATGAATCGCGGCCAGACGTAGCGGGCGTTCCAGTCCCGGTGGATGCCCATCACCCAGCGGCACGGCGGCGCGTAGTCACCGCCGACCGGGAGCAGGACGTTACGGGTGAGCGCGACCTGCTTGAGCCCCTTGAACAGTTTGAGCGCGGCCGCCTCCGCCTCGGGCAGCGTGGGCGCGTTGTCGATCGCCCAGCCGGCGCCGTAGTGGTTGACCATGTAGGCGGTGAGGATCCCGCGCCCCGAGGGGGCGATCCAGTCGAACTCCGCCGGGAACTGCATCCGCTTCGGGTCCCGCGGTTCCTCGCCGAAGACGGAGAGGGTCGGTCCCCACTGGTGGAAGGGCCCGCGCGCCCAGGAACTGGAGGTCACCCCCGCGTCCGCCATCAGCCCGGGGAACTGCGGATCGTGCCCGAACGCGTCCAGTTGCCAGGCCGTCTCGGGGGACGCCCCGATGACGCCGCGCTGGAAACCGTCGCCGTACAGCGCGTTGCGTACGGTCGCCTCGGCGCCCGTGAGGTTGGTGTTGGGCTCGTTGTAGGTGCCGCCCATGATCTCGACGCGGCCGGTGCGGATCAGCTGGCGCAGGAAGGCGCGCTCCTCCGGGAAGGCGTCCCAGTAGGGCTTGAGGTAGTCGACCTCCGCGAGCACGAAGGTGTACGCCGGGTCGCGCCGCGCCAGATCGCAGTGGGCGCGGACCAGGCTCATCCCGGACTGGCCGCGCGAGTCGAAGGTGCGGGCCGGCAGGCCGGTGGTGGCGGGGTCGTCGGCGACGTCCCAGGTCTCGGTGTAGGCGCCCTGGGTGTTCCACCAGACGGGGTCGTAGTGGAAGTGGCTGACCATGAACATGGTCCAGCCGGGCTCGGCGGCCGTGAACGCGGCGGAGTGCTCCGCGGTGTGCGCCGGGTCGGCGGCGTCCGTGGCCGTGACCCTGATGTGCGTACGGTCACCGGGGGCGAGGTCGGTCGTCACCGGTATCTCGGCGCGTACGGTGCCGTCGTCTCCCGTGGTCGCCTCGGCGGTGCCGTGCACCCCCGGCCCCTCGACGGTGAGGCGGACCGCCCGGTCGGGGAGGTGCCCGATCTCGACCACCACCACCTGGTGCGGATCGTCCTCGGTACCGACGAACAGTTCGGTCGACTCGACAGAGATGACGCGCATGGGGCTCCTACGAGTGCTCGTGGGGAGCCCCATCCTGGCATCGAGGGGATGGTTCAAACAACCATCTGTATGTTTCCTCGGTGGTTCATCCATGCAGTCCCGGACGGACTGGACGGTCCCGGCCGGCTCAGCGCGACCGGCGCGACTTCGCCGCGTGCTGCGGGGTGATGTGGTCCGTCAGGGCGAGCGAGGCGCTGGCGCGCTGGTAGGAGACCTGGCCGACCCGGACGTAGAGGCAGTCGACGATCATCAGGACGGAGTGCCGGCCGCCGATGCTGCCGGTGCGGAAGCTGGTCTCCGAGGTGGCCGAGATGAGCCGGATGTCGGCCGCCTTGGCGAGCGGAGAGCGCGGGTCGGTGGTGATGGCGATGGTGGTGGCGCCCCGTTCCTTGGCCATCTCGAACGGTTCGAGGGTCTCGCGGGTGGCACCGGAGTGGGAGATGCCTATGGCCACGTCGGCCGGGGTGAGCAGGGCCGCCGAGGTGGCCGCGCCGTGCACCTCGGTCCAGCCGCGGACCTGGCAGCCGATGCGGAACAGCCGAGTCTCCGTCTCCTGGGCCACCGCGCCGCTGCCGCCGACGCCGTACACGTCGATACGGCGGGCGCGGGCCAGGGCCTGGGCCGAGCGTTCGAGGGCGTCGAGGTCGATCCGGTCGATGGTCTGCTGGATCGCGCGCAGATCCGCGCTGCCGACGACCTGGACGACCCGTTCGAGGCTGTCGTCGGGCGAGATGTCGGGACCGATCTCGGCGGTGCCCCAGTCGGAGACCTCGCCGCGGCCGCGCTCCTGGGCCAGCTCGATCAGCAGATGCTGGTAGGAGTCGAGCCCGATGGCCCGGCAGAACCGGGTCACCGTCGCCTGGGAGGTGCCGGTGCGGCGGCCCAGCTCGGCGGCCGAGCAGTGGGTGACGGCGGCCGGATCCTCCAGGATCAGCTCGCCGACCTTCCGCAGTGAGCCGGCCAGCCGGGGCAGCTCGGTACGGATCAGTGTGGTGACGTCCGTCGGGGGCATGAGGAGAAGGTATCAGCCACCGTTTCTCCCACCGCCTGAATACCAGGACCGGGACGGCGGCTCATCGCCGGCGCCCGCTTCATTGCCCGTACCATCCGGTGTGTGATTTATTGATTCATCGATAGAGGAGTACGAGGTGGTTCAATCCACCGGTGGGGAGTGACGCGTGTCCGACGAGTCCGTGAGCGCCCGGCGCTTCGCACGCGAGAGCATGGCCGTCCTCGACCGCCTGACCGAGTCCGCCCGCGACGAGGTGACCCGCGCCGCCGGGCTGATCGCCGACTGCGTGCGCGCGGGCGGTGTGATCCAGGCCTTCGGCACCGGCCACTCCCAGGCCATCGTCCTCGAACTCGCCGGCCGGGCCGGCGGCCTTGTGCCGACGAACCGGCTGAGCATCGCCGACCTCGTCCTGTACGGCGGCGAGTCGCCGAGCGTCCTCGACGACCCGCTCCTGGAACGTCAGGCGGGGGTCGCCGCCCGCCTCTACGACCTCGCCGTACCGCGTCCCCAGGACCTCTTCGTCGTGATCTCCAACTCCGGCGTCAACAACGTGATCGTGGAGATGGCCCTGCGGGCCAAGGAACACGGCCACCGCCTCCTCGCCATCACCTCCCTCTCCCACACCCGCGCCGTCCCCGCCGGCCACCCGAGCGGCAAGAAGCTCGCCGACCTCGCCGACGTCGTCCTCGACAACCGGGCCCCGCGCGGGGACGCGCTGCTGGATCTGCCGGAGGGCGGTGCGGTCTGCGCCCTGTCCACGCTGACCGGTGTGATGCTCGTCCAGATGGCCGTGGCCGAGGCCTCCGCCCAGCTCCTCGCCGGCGGGGAGCGCCCGCCGGTGTACGTCTCCGCCAATGTGCCGGGCGGCTTCGAGGGCAACCTGGAACTGGAGAAGCGGTACGCCGGACGGATCCGGCGCACCGCGAGTTGATCACTCCAGGCGGTTGATCACTCCACGGGTACGGGCGTCAGGGCGACGGCCAGCGGATAGGCCCCGGTCTTCAAGGGCTCCTCGGCTGCGCCCGACGCGGTGTCGACCGGGACGAGGACGTTTCCGTCCGCCGTCGTGACGTATGCCGTACGGCCGTTCCAGTCCAGGCCGATGTCGAAGGTGGACCGCCCGACCGTCACCTTGGCGCCCGGCGCTCCGCTCACCGTGTCGACCGGCGTGACGAAGTCCCCGTTGCTGGGGCTGACCCACAGCGTCCGGCCGTCCGGGGACAGACCGAGGCCGTAGGCCTGACCGGAGACCAGCAGGGTCGGCTCGGTGTCGTTCGTCGCCGTGTCGATCGGCGTCACCGTCGAGCCGCCCGAGTTGGACACGTACACCGTCCTCCCGTCCGGCGAGGCGACGACGTTGAAGGGCCGGGGGCCGACCGCGATGGCCTTCCCGGCGCTCGCGGAGGCGAGGTCGACGGGGCTGACCGTGTTGTCGTGGATGTTGGCCACGTACAGGGTCCTGCCGTCCGGCGTGACCGCCATGTTCTCCGGACCCGAGCCGACCGCGACGGGTGCCCCCGCCTTCAGCGTCCCGGTGTCCACGGGCTGGACCGTGCCGTCCGTGTAGTTGGCGACCCAGAGCGTGCCGCCGTCCGGGGTGAGGGCGAGCCCGGCCGGGACCCGGCCCACGGCGACCGTGGCCGTGACCGTGCTCCGCGCCACGTCGATCACGCTGACCGTGTTCGAGCCCTGGTTGGCGACATAGGCGGTGCGCCCGTCAGCGCTGACGACGACCTCGCCGGGGTTGCCGCCGACGGCGATGTCCGTGGCCGTACCGGAGCCGAGGTCGATCGAACTGACCGACGCGCCACTGAAGTTGGCCGTCAGGGCGCGGGACGAGCCGGTGCCCTCCGTCACCTGGACCGGGATCGCGCGGGCGAGGACGCCGTCACCCGAGACGACGACGGAGTGCACGCCCGGCTTGGTGGCGGTCAGCGTGACGGTGGCCGACGCGCTGCCCCCGGCCGGAACGGTCACGCTGCCCTCGCTCGGCGAGGCCGTGACCCCGTCGGGCACGTCCAGCTTCCAGGTGACCGTCTTCGCGGACGTGGACCGCTCGTCGGACAGGTCGAGGGTCACCGTCTGCGATGAACCCGGCTTCAGGGAGAGCGAGTGGGGAGTGAAGGCCGCGTCCACGCCGGGGTCGGGGGCGTTCTCCAGCAGCGTGGTGTAGAGGAACTGGTCCATCACTCCCGGGGACACCTGCTGGGGGATGGCGTCCAGTGCCTTGCGCTCGCCCCTGAGCCGGTTCCAGTACGTCGACACGGCGTCGGCGTCCCCGCGCTTGCCCGCGAGCAGCAGCTCCACGGCCGTCTCGCCCGCGGTGCCGTAGCGGCCGAGCTTGTCCAGCCAGGCCGAGGTCTCCGCCAGGAACCCGGGGTTGTCGAGGCGGGCCCGCAGCTGGGCCGGGGTGGCCGCCATGTCGCTGAAGTACGACTTCAGTCGCGCCGCCGCTCGATCGAGCCCGCTGTCCTGCTCATAGGCCTTGCGGAAGGCGGCGATGAGGGCGGTGAGGGTGGGTGACTCGGTCGGGTCGAGCTGGGAGGAGTAGTTGTTCTCGGCGAAGACGCGCAGCCATTTGGATGCTCCCGGCCCGGCGAGATCCCGTACCGAGGCGAGGAACGCGGCCCGCGGGTTGTAGGCGCCCGGGTTCCAGAGGTACGCGGCCGACGTGAACAGCGCGATCCGGCTCGCCTCGCCCTGGACCATCGGGTTGGCGGTCACCCCGGTCGCGGCGCTCGCCACGCCCGGCTCGCGGCCCGTGTAGGGGCCCAGCAGGAGGCGGCTGGTGACGTAGTCGTTGACCGGGTAGTTGTCCCAGACCAGGATCGGGTGGCCGTACACCTCATGTGCCTGTGCGACCTGCTCGGCGGTGATGGTCGGCGCGATCACGCCGACGCCGGTCCACTCGACGACCACGGACGGGTCGAGCTTCTCCCGCAGCGCCTTCTTGTACGGCGAGTCCGCGAGGTCGGAGTACTCGGTGGGGACCATCTCCAGGGGCTCCAGGTCCGGGTGTCCGGCGCTGAAGTCCCGCCACACGGTGTTGAGCAGATGGGCCTGCGCGGCGCCCGCCGCACCCCCGCCCGTGCCGAACTCCGCTTCGTCCGCGGCGCAGTTCCACGTGGTGTAGCTGATGTCGTCCAGCGGGATCGCGAAGGAGCGCACGCCGATGGCGTACAGCGAGTCGAACTTGGCGGTGAGCGCCTTGATGTCGGCGGCGGAGGAGTAGCAGACGGAGAGCCCGGGGGAGAGGGCGTAGGTGAAGCGGACGTGGTTGGCGCGGGCCCGGTCGACCAGTTCCTTCAGCTTCGCCAGTTCGGCGGGCGGGTACTCGTCGCGCCAGCGGGCGCGGAGGTAGTCGTCGTCCTTGGGGGAGTAGACGTAGACGTTCTGCTTCGTACGGCCGTAGAAGTCCAGTTGGGCGAGGCGTTCGGCGTGCGACCAGGGGGTGCCGTAGAAGCCCTCGATGACTCCGCGCAGGGCGGCCGTGGGCCAGTCGCGGACGGTCACCGCGGGCACGCGGTCCTCGGTGACGAGCTGGCGCAGGGTCTGGGCCGCGTAGAAGGTGCCGGTGGTGTCGACGCCGGAGAGGGCGAGGAGGCCCCGGCCGTGGGAGCGGCCGGAGGCGAGGACGTAGCCGCCGGAGGGCAGCCCTGCCGGGGACTTGGCGCCGAGTCGCCTCAACACCCGCCCGGTGTCGGTGTTTTCGGTGGGGCCGCCGAGGTAGACGGTGAGGGCGGAGGCGGGTGGCTTCTCGCCCGCGGGCACGGTGACGATGCGTCGGGCGCCGGCGTCACGCAGGACCGATGCGACGAGGCGCCGGGCGAAGGGGTCGGTGTCCGGGCCGACGACCTCGACGACCTGGTCCGGGACGGTGAGTCGGCCCGGGTGCGCGTGCATGGTCTTGGGCGTCGGCCAGACCTGCGGGCTCGGGGCGGAGGGTTCGGGCGCGGCGCTCGCCGCGGGTGCGGTGAGACCGAGGGCCAGGAGCAGGGCGGCGGTGGCCGATATGAGCGGGCGGCGTGGATGTCTGACACGAAGGGACGGCAGCAAGGATCCTCCCGGGGTGAATGTATCCACCGGGAGATGCTAGGGATGTTGAATGCTTCATTCAATGGCTTCGTTGCGGGTTCGTTGAGGAGGCGGGCCGCCGCAAGTGGCGCACACTGGATATATGTGCCGTCGGTGCTCAAGGGGGTGTCGGCATGGCTGCTTCGGAGCGCCCCAAGGTGCGGCTGTGGCGGTGGCGGCGCAGTCCGCTGCGGCGGCGCAGTGACCTCGTCGAGGCCTGGGTCGTGTTGTGCGCGTGGGTGTTCGCGCTGGTCGCCGCCGTGTTCGCGGGGGTGGTGGCGGCGGACGCGGTCACGCACTCCGCCGAGGAGCTACGGGCCCAGAGCCGCAAGGTGACGGCCGTACTGGTGAAGGACACCGAGGCTCCGGGAACCTCGCAGGTCACCACTGACCATCTCGTGTGGGGCACCGTCCGCTGGACCGACCCCGACGGCACGATCCGCACCGACGAGGCGCGGGTGCCGCCCAGGACGCACGCGGGCAGCAAGGTCGAGGTGTGGGCGGACCGCAACGGTGTCGTCGTCAACGAGCCGCTGTCCGAGACCGAGATCCTGCTGCACTCGATCGCCGGAGGCGTCCTCGCCGCGGGGGCGGCCGGCGGCGTCGTGCTCGGGTGCTCCTGGACGGTACGGCTGGGCCTGGAGCGGCGGCGGCTGGAGCAGTGGGCCGCAGAGTGGGAGCGGCTTGACACGCCGTGGGGCTGGAAGACGGGCTGATCAGGCGTCCCCCTGCCCGGCGTGATCAGGCACAACGATCCGCACGGCGGCCCACTGCCGCCGTCACTTGACGTCCGCGCTCGGCAGCGCCGACGGGGACGCGGTGTTCAGGTCCTCCAGGCCCTTGGGGATGGCGAGGGTGAGGACCGGTGCGCCCGGCTGGGGCGCGGGCGGCGTCATCTGGTCCTTGGGGAGCTTCGGCGGCGTGGTCTGCTGGAAGTTGTTGGCGTCGAAGTTGACCAGTTGCGTCTTCTCCAGGATCGTCATGTGGTCGAGCACGGTGTCGTTCGCCAGGTCGGCCAGCTGACGGACCATGCTGTTCTGCGTGGTGCCCCGGATCTTCGCGATGACCGGGAAGATCTGCCCGTGCGTCACACGCATGATGGCGACACCCGTGGCGTCGAATTCCTTGCCGGTCTTGGAGTCCACGGTCGCCACGAACTGCTGCTGCTGCGGGCTGGCCTGGTTCGGCAGCGTGATGTTCAGCTCGGACGCGAGCTTGCGGCAGGCGAGGTCGAGTCGGGCATGCCCGACGACCAGGTGCTCACCGGCTTCCTTCATCGCCGGGGTCGTCCCACGCTGCATCGCCATCAGGCCCAGCGGGTGCTCCCACAGCCCGGCGGCGCGGACCTTGACGACGAAGTCCCGGTCGGCCTCGGTCAGCGGGCCGTACTGGGTGTTGGCGATGATGCGGTCCTGGTTGGCAGAGGTGGTCTCCACGCCCAGCATGGCGGGGTAGGCGAGGGCGGAGAGGGTGAGGACGAGGGCACCTCCCACGAAGACGGTGCCTACCATGCGGCGCGAGATGGGCATCGTGACTCCTGTCGTGAACGGCCGGTACCCCCTGAGGTACGGATGCATCGCGGGAAACAATCATCGCCGCGGGAAAAAACTTGCGATCCGCTGTGCGTCGTCCGTCACAACCCACCACGAAACGCGCGTACGGAACCGGCCGATCGGCCCCTACGACGCTCGGCGGCCCCGCGCGACCAGAGCGGTCACCTGACGCGCGTACTCGGTCGGATGGGTGACGTGCGGGACATGTCCGGCGCCGTCGAAGGTGTACGTCGCCGACCGCGGGAGCGCGCCGCTGAGCCGCCCGACGATCGTGGCGAACCACGGCGGGCTCTCGCTGCCCTTCGTCAGCAGGGCGGGCCCGGGGTAGCCGGCGAGACGGCCGAGGTCGAGGTCGGCCCAGGCCGGGTCGCCCTGCTCGTCCGCGAACGTGGCCGCGTTGGCGCGGAACGTCTCCCGCACCCGGCCCGGCATCCGCTCCCACTCCCCGGGACCGAACGCGACCTCCTCCACGAACTGCCTTGCCCCCGCGACCGTTTCACCCGCCCGCAACCTGTCGACGACGGACGCCATACGCCGCCCGGTGGCCGCCATCATTGGACGGGACGCGGGGTCGTCGGCCACGACGCCCATGAGCGGCGGCTCGTGCGCGACGATCCCCCGGAAGAGCTCCGGGCGGCGGGTGGCCAGGCCCAACGCGGTCGACGCACCGAACGAGTTGCCCGCGACGAACGCCGGGGCGAAGCCGAGGATCTCCATCAGCGCCGCCAGATCGTCCTCGTCCTCGCGCCGTGACCCCTGCCCCGGCGGGCGCTCGCTCCGGCTGTGTCCGCGACGGTCGTACACCAGCACGCGGTGGTCCCGGGTGAGGGCCTCCAGGACCGGCACCCAGTTGTAGTGGTCGCCCCAGGACCCATGGACCAGGACCAGCGGATCGCCGTCGCCCGCCACCTCGTAGAAGAGCTCGACGCCGTTCACCGCGACCCGTGGCATGCCTTGGTTCTCCTCTCATCGCTCAGCGCAGGTTCCGTTCGAAGAAGGCCATGGTGGCGTCCATCGAGTCCGGCCACCGCGGCCCGAAGGTGTGCCCCTCGCCCCGGTACGTCCGCAGCTCCACGTCCTTGCCTGCCGCGTCGAACGCGGCGACCGTCTCCCTCGTCCAGGCCAGGGGGCAGGTGTCGTCGGCGGTGCCGTGGTGGATCAGCAGGGGCTCGGTGACCCGGTCGACGTAGGTGACCGGTGAGACCTGCCGCCAGAACTCCGGGTTCTCCTGCGGCGTGCCGTGCGCCGTCTCGATCTCCTCGACGAGCGGGTCGCCCTCGGGGCGCTGGAACTGGTCGATGTTCTCCTCCGGGCGCGAGCTGACCGGCGCGAAGACGACGGCGGCGTCGACCAGACCCGGCGCCACGACCAGCGTGTTGTACACGACTCCACCGCCCATCGACCGCCCCACCAGCCCGATCCGCTCGTCGTCGACGTTCGGCCGCACGGCGGAGCGCAGGGCGAGCACGGCGGCGATGACGTCCTCGGTGTAACCGAGCCGCAGGTTGACGTCGTTGTCGGGGTCGTCGTCGGAACCGGCGTGGTTGCGGTAGTCGGTGTGCAGGACGACATAGCCCCTGCGGGCGAGGAGGTCCTGCTCCCGGGGCATGCCGCGGCCGGTGGTGTAGACGTCCGGGTCGATGTAACCGTGCGCCAGGACCAGCGCCGGGAACGGGCCCTCGCCCTCGGGGACGTTCATGATCCCCGAGATCGTCAGGTCGTTGGCGCGGTAGGTGACGGCGTACTGCGTATACGCGTCGGTACGGACGCGTACGGCACCGAGCCGGAGGTCGGAACCCCGGTGCTCGCGCCGCATCAGGGCGGGGAGGGAGACCGGGTCCGCGGGCGTCGGGGAAGGTGAGGGCGTCGCCGTGGGGGTCGCGCTGCCGGTCCGCGGTGACGTCGACGGGGTCTCCGTGCGCGCCGTGTCCGCGCCGTCGGCTCCGGTGCAGCCCACGGCGGCCACCAGCGTGAGCCCGGCGGCGAGACACGAGGCGCCTCGCAGTAACCGCATGACGTCAAGTATCCGGCCCTCGGTCGGCGGACGCGCCCCCTCCACGAGGCCCGGACGGGCCCGTTGTGAGGCGCGTCACATTGGGGCTAGGGTGATACCGCTCGAAGAAGCCCACCGGGCCATGGGCCGAGTGGCGGCGCGCGCGACCGGGACGGCTTCAGGTGAGGGAAGTGATCCCGTTGTCCGTCGCCTGGGACGACATCGGCGGGCTCGTCGATGCGCACCAACGTTTCCTCGCCGGCTCACTGGTCGAGTCGGACGTGCGGGACTCGGTGCTCGACTCCTGGAAGCGATGCCGCTCCGCCGGGCTCGAACCGCACCGGCTGCTGGTCCGCTACACCGATGACGTGACGCTGGACGACCGGCTGCTGCGCGCCGTCGACCCGGTCCTGAAGGCGCTGTCCGCCTCCCTCGCCGATGTGGGCATGGCGATCGCGCTCTGTGATGGACAAGGCCGGATGGTCCAGCGGCTCGGCGGGGACCGACATCTGCGCGAGCGCCTCGACGCGGTCCGGTTCGCCCCGGGGTTCGACGCCTCGGAACCGGTCGTGGGCACCAACGGCATCGGCACCGCCCTCACCGAGCGCGGCCCCGTCTACGTCGCCGGCCGGGAGCACTTCGCGGACTGTCTGCAGCCCTTCGCCTGTGCGGGGGCGCCCGTCCGGGACCCGCTCAGCGGGCGCATCGAGGCCGTCCTCGATCTCACCTGCCTGCGCGACCAGGGCGACCCGGCCATGGTGCGGATGGTCCGCGACGCCGCCCGGGACATCGAGGCCCTGCTGCTGGAGCAGGCCACCCGACGGGAACGCGCGCTCCTCGCCGCGTACCGGCGGGCCGACGGCCATGCGCGGGGCCGGCCGAAGCAGCCCGCGCAACCGCAGCCCGGCCAGGACGGCGGCTCCCTCGCCCGGATCGACCTGGCGGTACTGCGCGAGAAGGCCGAGGAACTCCTCGCCGCGCCGCACCGCACCCTCGACGAGATCACCCTGCCGAGCGGCCGGACCGCCATGCTGTGGCGCCGGCAGGTGCGGGGAGCGGCGGGGGAGAGCGGGGTCGCGGTGGAGGTGCGGGTGCTGGGCGGGCCTCGCCTGAGGCATGTGCGTCCGGAGCCGCCCGGTCCCGCGTCGCCCCCGCCCCGGCCCGCACCGGAGTCCGCCACAGCACCCCTGCCCCGGCCCGCACCGGAGTCCACCGAAGCACCCGCACCGCCCGGCCCGACTCCCCGGCCGCCCGCACCGGACGCATACGCCGACGGGACCGGCGCCCCGCGCCCGGCCGTATCCCCGCCCCGGCCCGCCAGCCTCCCCGAACCCGACCCGGACGGCGCCGGCGCCGAGGGCTGGCTGCTCCTCGTGGGTGAGCCCGGCGTCGGCCGGCTGGCCCTCCTCGCGCGCCGGCGCCTGGAGCTGCTGCATGACGCGAGCGTCCGCGTCGGCACCACCCTCGACGTCACGCGCACCGCGCAGGAGCTCGCCGAGGTGACCGTCCCCCGGTTCGCCGACTTCGTCGCCGTCGACCTGCCCGACTCCGTGCTGCGCGGCGAGGAACCGGAGGCGGTCGGCGGCCGGACCGCGTTGCGGCGGGTGGCCATCCGGGCCGTACGCAGGGATCCGCACAACCTCTACGACGTCGGCGATCACGTCGAGTACGTCGCGTCCACGCCGCAGGCCCGCTCATTGGAGACGAGGCAGTCCGTACTGGAACCCGTCCTGTCCGAGGCGGGCGGCTGGATCGCGCAGGACCCGGCGCGGCTGGAACGGGTGCTCGCGGCCGGCATTCACTCCCTGATCACCGTGCCGCTGCGGGCGCGGGGCACGACCCTCGGGGTGGTCAGCTTCTACCGCTCCCTGCGGCCCGCCTCCTTCGAGGACGACGACCTGTCCCTCGCGCAGGAGCTGGTCGGCCGCGCGGCGATCTGCATCGACAACGCCCGCCGCTACACCCGCGAGCACAACACCGCCCTCACCCTGCAACGCAGCCTGCTGCCGAGGGGCCGACCCGAGCAGAGCGCCGTCGAGGTCGCCTACCGCTATCTGCCCGCGGAGGCCGGTGTCGGCGGTGACTGGTTCGACGTGATCCCGCTGTCCGGCGCCCGGGTCGCGCTCGTCGTGGGCGACGTGGTCGGGCACGGCCTGCACGCCGCCGCCACGATGGGCCGACTGCGCACCGCCGTCCACAACTTCTGCTCCCTGGAGCTGCCGCCCGACGACGTCCTCACCCACCTCGACGACCTGGTCGCCCGGCTCGACAGGGGCGAGGGCTGGGCCGCGGAGAGCGCAC
Source organism: Streptomyces sp. NPDC051738 (assembly GCF_044453205.1). Classification (NCBI taxonomy): domain Bacteria; kingdom Bacillati; phylum Actinomycetota; class Actinomycetes; order Kitasatosporales; family Streptomycetaceae; genus Streptomyces; species Streptomyces sp. NPDC051738. The sequence goes on from NZ_JBITCM010000006.1 coordinate 127,428, forward strand.
CCGACTGCGGCATCGTCGGCGCCACCTGTCTGTACGCCGTCTACGATCCGGTGTCCCGGCGCTGCACCCTCACCCGCGCCGGGCACCCCCTGCCCGCGGTCGTCGCGCCCGACGGCACGGTCGACTTCGTCGACCTGCCCTCCTGCCCGCCGCTGGGCCTGGGCGGGATGCCGTTCGAGACGGTCGAGCTGGAGCTGGCCGAGGGCAGCCAGCTCGTGCTCTACACCGACGGCCTGATCGAGGACCGGCACCGTGACATCGACGCCGGCCTGGACCAGCTGCGCGCCGTGCTGGGCCGCGCCGACCGCCCGCCGGAGGAGACCTGCGAGGCCGTCCTCGACGCCCTGCTCCCGGCCCGCCCCGGCGACGACGTGGCGCTGCTGGTCGCCCGCACCCACGCCCTGGGCCCGGACCGCGTGGCCCAGTGGGACCTGCCCAGTGACCCGGCGGTCGTCTCCCGCGCGCGGGTTGCGGTCACCGAACGGCTCGCCGCCTGGCACCTCGACGAGCTGGCCTTCACCACCGAACTGATCGCCAGCGAACTGGTCACCAACGCCATCCGCCACGCCACCGGCCCCCTCCAGCTCCGCCTCCTGCGCGACCGCACCCTGATCTGCGAGGTCTCCGACGGCAGCGGCACCTCACCCCGTCTGCGCCGCGCCCGCACCGAGGACGAAGGCGGGCGCGGCCTGTTCCTCGTCGCGCAGCTCACCGAGCGGTGGGGGACGCGGTACTCACCGCACGGGAAGGTTATTTGGGCTGAGCAGCCGCTGCCGTAGCGGACTCACTCCCATATGGCGTGCAAGTCGCCGTAGCAGAACCAGTTCTCCGTCGTGAGCGCCCAGGTGAAGGCCGTCGTCTCTGTCGCGAAGTAGCCGGTGTCATCCAGATAGCCGCTGTACTCCTGGTCCACGCCCATCGGTTCGTAGTTGTCGTGGGTGGGCCAGAGGCCGTTCGTGGTGATGGTGAAGTCGCCCTCGACCGGGGTCCCCGCGCTGCGCCAGAAGAAGTGGTTCGTGAACGTGTAGTTGCCCAGCTCATCCCCCCACAAGGTCATCTCGGAGCATTCCCTGAGGGAGGAATCGCTGCCCTGTGCCGCGCCCGAATCGGCGCTGAGTGTCTTCGCGGTCGATGCACCGAGCACGGCCAGGGCCTCATCGGCCGTCAGAGAGGGCCCTGCGTGCGAGGCCGCCTTCAGGCGATCTGCCTGTGCTTCAGTGAGCTTCAGCCCGCGGCTCGCGGCCGTCAGGGTGGTGGTTGTGTCCGTTCCCCGTGCCGAGGCCGAGGTGGTCATCATCGCCATGGCGCTCATGGCAAGGACCATCGTGGTCGCGGCCATCCTTCGAAATCGCATGGTGTCCCCGTTCCCTTTCGGACTGCCCGAGTTCTGGTCATGTTCCTGACCGTTGCGCTGCCTGACCGGATCACCATGACGCAGAGCAGCCCCTATGGGTGCCTGGAACTTTCCAGGGTCCTTCACGCCGGCAACCCCGGCCCCGCACACCGCACATCCGCCTCCGGCACCATCCCGTCGACGAGATACGCCCCCACCGCCCCGTCCACGCAGGCGTTCCCCCGGCTCGCGAACACCCCGTGGGAGTAGTCGTCGTCGAGGATCACCAGCCGGGAACCGGGCAGCACCTCCCGCAGCTGCCGGGCGCCCTCGATCGGCGTCACCGGGTCGTGCGCGGACGCGACCAGCAGGACCGGCGGGGCGGCCGGACTGCCCAGGGGCGTACGGCGGTTCGGGCGGTGGTGCCAGTACGCGCAGGCCGACGCCTCCATGCCGGTCAGGACCGGCTGCGGGTCGAGACGCCTGGTGCGGCGGATGTCCGCCAGGATCTCGCGCGGCGTCGGCCCCGGCCCGTCCGCGCACTTCACGATCCGGTTGGCCGCCTCGTAGTTGCGGGACTCGGGGCTGTCGAAGGCGGACGCGGGCCGCAGACCGTCGGGGCTGCCGTCGGTCAGGTAGGTGCGCAGCCCGTCGGCAAGGCCCGCCCAGCGCTCGGTGCGCCCCAGCGCGCGGTAGACGGCACGGTCGAACTCCGCCGGGCCGAAGCCGTTCACCGGGCGGGCGGTGAGTCCTTGGCGCACGCGCAGATACGACCGCCGTACGGCGTCCGTGGCGTCTCCCAGCCCGAAGCGCGCCGCATGTGTGGCCGTCCAGGCGAAGAACGTGTCGCGGGCGCGCAGCATCGCACGGCTCTGGACGACGTCGAAGTCGTACCAGTCCCAGGGGCCGACCACACTGTCCAGCACCATCCGGCCCACCCGGTGCGGGAAGCGTGCCGCGTAGGCGGCGCCCAGGTAGCTGCCGTACGAGACACCGAGGAAGTTCGTCCGGGGCTCGCCCAGCGCGGCCCGGATCGCGTCCATGTCGTAGGCCGTCTGTTCGGTGGACAGGTACGGCAGCACTTCCGTGCCCGCGCCCGCCGCGCAGTCGTCGGCCAGCGCGCGCAGTGAGGTGAGGTACGTCCGCTCGGCCCGCGGGGTCGTCGGTACCGGGTCCGTGCCCGGAGCGGTGAACAGGCCGCCCATCGGGCCGCACTCCACCGGGGTGCTGCGGCCCACGCCGCGCGGGTCGAAGCCGATGACGTCGTACGAACGCCGCACGCTCGCCGGGAGTTTGGCGCGCTTGGTCACCGCGTAGGGGAGACCGGAGCCGCCCGGGCCGCCCGGGTTCACCAGCAGGGCGCCGCGGCGCTCGGCCGGGGTGCCGGAGGCGGGGACGCGGGAGACGGCGATCTCGATGCGCGGGCCGGAGGGGTGCCGCCGGTCGAGGGGGACGGTGAGGCGCCCGCACTCCACGCGGTCCGGTGCGGGCGGGGTCGGGACGGAGTCCGGGCAGGGGCCGAAGGTGAGGGAGGTCGACGCGCGGGCGGGCGTGGCCGTGGCCGTGGGGAGCAGGGCGGCCGCGGCCACGAGGGCGCACAGCAGAGCGGTGGGGCGGGACGGGAAGGACAAGAGGTCGCTCCGGGGCAGCAGGGTAAGAACGGACTAGTAAATGAAAATGATTATCGCTAACGTGTGTGCGTCAAGTCCGGCACCCCTCCGCCCGAGGGGCGCTCCGGGCTGCCTTGACGTCTGAACTCACGGCACGAAAAGGGGAGTTGTGGCTCATCTGCTGGTGGTAGAGAGCTGGGTCGGGTCGATGAGCAGGCTGCTGCCACGTGCGATCCGGGAGGGCGGACACGAGTTCACCTTCCTCACCCGGGACCTGCATCACTACCTGCGTTCGGCGCCCGAAGGGACCGCGCATCCGCTGCTCGGCGCCCGCAACGTGATCACCGCCGACACCAACGACCTCGACGCCCTGCTGCCCGAGGTGGAGCGGCTGCACTCGGTCCTGGGCTTCGACGGGGTGATCACCTCCTGCGACTACTACCTGCCGACCGTGGCCCGGATCGCCGGACACCTCGGACTGCCCGGACCCGGCCCCGAGGCGGTGGGGAACGCCTGCCGCAAGGACGCCACCCGTCGCGTCCTCGCCGACGCGGGCCTGCCCGGACCGCGCTTCGCCGTGCACGAGGAGTGGGCCGGCCTCGCGTCGGCCGCCAGGGAGATCGGCTATCCGCTCGTCGCCAAGCCGGTCGACCTGTGCGCGGGCATGTATGTGCGCCGAGTCGACGACGAGGCCCAACTGGCCGAGGTCTTCCGGGCATTGGCCGACTTCCCGGTCAACGCCCGGGGACAGCGACGCACCCCCGCCGTCCTCCTCGAAGAGCTTCTCGACGGCCCCGAGGTGAGCGTCGAGACCGTGTCCTACGCGGGCGCGGTGCACATAGTCGGGGTCACCGACAAGAGCATTGGCGGAGCGCCCGCCTTCATCGAGACCGGCCACATGTTCCCGGCGGACCTGTCGCTCGCCGACACGGACGCCGCCGAACAGACCGCGCTCGGCGCGCTCAAGGCGCTGGGGCTGACGGACGGCGTCGTGGCGCACACCGAGATCAAGCTGACCTCCGCCGGCCCCCGCGTCGTCGAGGTCAACCCCCGGCCCGCCGGCAACCGCATCACCGAGCTCGTCCGCCATGTCACCGGCATCGACCTCGCCGCCGCCTTCGTGGACGTCGCCCTCGGCCGCGCCCCCGACCTCGGGCGCACCGACACCGGGCTGCGCAGTGCCGCCATCGGCTTCCTCGTCCCGGATCGTGCGGGCACGCTCGAAGCGCTCGGCGCCGGTCAACTGGCCGATGGAGAAGGGGTGTTGGAGGTACAGCTCGCCGAACCCGGCAAGACCGTGAAGGCGGCGGGCAGCAACAACGAGTACCTCGGTCATGTCATGGCCGGTGACCCGGAGGGCCTCGGCGCCCGCGACCGCGTCGAAGGCCTGCTGTCCGGGCTGCGCGCGGGACTGGTGATCCGATGACCGCCCTCGACGCCTCGCCGACGGCGTCCTGTCGGACGTACGACGAACTGGTCGCCCGGGTCCGCGAAGGCGCCCTCGGCCCCGACCCGCGCACCCAGCGCATCGCCGTCGCCTTCACCACCTGTCAGGCCGTACGGCACGACGGGCGTGGCACCGGCTACCGCAACGAGGTCCTCAGCCTCCGCCTCGCCGAGGCCGTCGGATCGTGTGCCGTCGAGCCGGGGGAACTTCCCGACGGCGCGCTCGACACTTGCGTCGGCGCCGATGTCGCACGGCTCCTCGACCATCCGCTGCCCGCCGTGCGGGTGGCCGCCCTCGACGCCTATCTGATGCACGTCACCCCGCACACGCCGGACCACGGGGCGCAGCCGGTCGCGCTGCCCGCCGGGTCGTCGCTGGAGAAGTCCAGGGCCAGGGCGCAGGCCGTGGTGGAGCTGCTGGATCTGCCGGCCGGTTCGACGGTCCTGGTGGTCGGGGTCGTCAACTCGCTGCTGGAGGCGCTGCGTTCGCGCGGGCTTCGCCCTGTGCCGTGCGACCTCAAGGGCGGGGTGACCGAGTGGGGCGAACCCGTGGTCACCGACGCGCTCGCCGCGACGGGGCGCTGTGACGCGCTGCTCGTGTCCGGGATGACCCTGGGCAACGGCACCTTCGAACCGCTGCGTGAGCACGCGCTGCGGCACGGCAAGCAGCTGGTGATGTTCGCCCAGACCGGCAGCGCGGTGCTGCCCCGCTTCCTCGGGCACGGCGTGAGCGCGGTGTGCGCGGAGCCGTACCCCTTCTTCTGGCTCGACGGCGGGCCCGGCGTCATCCACCGGTACCGGTGTCCCGGAGGTGAGCGATGACCCTCACGACCGCCGCCGTACGGCCGCCCGCCGCGCGCCCGGAGCTGCTCGCCCTGCTCGGCCGTACCCCCGTCGTCCGCGTCACCACCGAACTGCCGCACGCCCACCCCGGGTTCTGGGCCAAGCTCGAAGGGCTCGCGGCCGGCGGCATGAAGGCGCGGGCCGCCGTGTCGATGCTGCTCGGCGCGCGCGAGCGCGGCGAACTGCGGCCCGGCGCCCCGGTGGTGGAGTCCACCTCCGGCACGCTCGGCATCGGGCTCGCCTTCGCCGGACAGGCCCTCGGCCATCCCGTCGTGCTGGTCGGCGACAGCGAACTGGAGCCGTCCATGCGGCAGTTGCTGCGCGCACACGGCTGCCGCATGGAGATCGTGGACCGTCCCGCGCCCCAAGGCGGCTGGCAGGCGGCCCGCCTCGGCCGACTGCGTGAACTGCTCGCCGAACTCCCCGGCGCCTACTGGCCGGACCAGTACAACAACCCCGACAACACGGCCGGATACGCCTCCCTCGCCGCCGAACTCGGCGCCCAGCTCGACCACTTGGACATCCTCGTGTGCAGCGTCGGCACCGGCGGCCACAGCGCCGGCGTCATCGCCCCGCTGCGCCGGCACTGGCCCGCGCTGCGGCTCATCGGCGTCGACGCCACCGGCTCCACGATCTTCGGCCAGCCCGCCCGGCCCCGCCTGATGCGCGGCCTCGGCAGCAGCATCCACCCGCGCAACGTCGCCTACGACGCCTTCGATGAGGTCCACTGGATCGGCCCCGCCGAAGCCGTGGACAGCTGCCGACGGCTCGCCCGGGGCTCCTTCGTCAGCGGCGGCTGGAGCACCGGAGCCGTCGCGCGGGTCGCCGCCTGGGCGGCCTGCGTGCACCCGGGCGCGGTCGTCGCCACCGTGTTCCCCGACGGGCCGCACCGCTACCTCGGCACCGTCTACGACGACGACTTCCTCGCCGCCCACGGTCTCGACCCGGCCTGCGCCGCCACCCGCCCCGTGGAGATACCGCACCCGCACGCCGCCGAGGCGCGCGGTTGGGCGCGGTGTACGCGGGTCGCCGATCCGATCTCTCCCGGAAGGACCCAGTGAAGGCCCGCCTGCGCACCGTACGACTCGAACTCGCCGAGCCGTTGCGCATCTCCCGTTCCACCATGTCCGCGCGCGACGCCGTGTGGCTCGGCATCGAGCACGAGGGGGTCACCGGCTACGGCGAGGCCGTCAGCAGCGTGTACTACGGGCTCGACGCCGACACACTGGCACGGCTGCTGGCGGACGTCGATCTGCGGCGCTTCGCCGATCCGGAGAGTGCCCTTCAGGCCCTGCGCGCGGGGGAGTCGGCATCGGACGCCGATACGCCCCCCGCCGTCACCGCCGCCGTCGAGTCGGCGCTCGTCGACCTCGCCGGCAAGCGCGCGGGCGTCCCCGTCCACCGCCTCCTCGGCGCGCCGGCGCCGCCCGAGGCCGCCACCGCCCGCACCATCGGCATCACCTCGCTCGCGGACGGGGCCGCCCAGGCCCGGCGTCTGGCCGCGCGCGGATTCGAGGTCATCAAGGTGAAGGCGGGGGCGCCCGACCCCGACGACGACGTGGAACGCGTACGGGTCATCCGGGACGCGGCCCCGCACGCGAGGCTGCTGCTGGACCCGAACGGTGCCTGGAGCGTGGCGGAGGCCGAACGGTTGCTGCCCCGGTTCGCCGAACTCGGGGTCGAGGCCGTCGAACAGCCCCTCGCTCCCGGTGACCCGGATGCGCTGAGCGCCCTCGCCGAGAAGTCGCCGCTGCCGGTCATCGCCGACGAGGACGCGGTGAGCCCGGACGACGTACGACGCCTGGCCGGGCGGGTCCACGGGGTCAACGTCAAGCTCGCCAAGTGCGGAGGGCTCCAAGCCGCCCTGCGGATCGCCGAGTTGATCGAAGGCAGCGGGACCGAGCTGATGCTCGGCTGCCTCACGGCCAGCAGCCTCGGGCTGGCGCCCGCCGTGCACCTGGCCGACCGGGCCCGCTGGGTGGACCTCGACGGACATCTGCTGCTCGCGCACGACCCGTGGACCGGCATCGGGGGCGCCGACGGCTTCGTACGCGCGAGTGACCGGCCGGGACTGGGCGTCGAGGAGGTGACGGCACATGAGGACGTGGCGTGAGATGCGCGGCTTCCCCGTCGCCGTCCAGCTCCTGCTGGTCAACCAGCTCGGCGTCAACACCGGCTTCTACCTGCTCATCCCGTACCTCGCCACCCACCTCGGCGAGAACCTGGGCATGTCGGCGGCGGTCGTCGGGATCGTCCTCGGCGTGCGCAACCTCAGCCAGCAGGGCCTGTTCATCATCGGCGGCTCGGCGTCGGACCGGCTCGGGGCGCGCGGCGTCATCATCGCCGGGTGCGCGCTGCGGACCGCCGGATTCGCGCTGTTCGCGCTGGGCGACGGGCTGCCGGTGCTGCTCGCGGCGTCCGTGCTCAGCGGGCTCGCGGGGGCGCTGTTCAACCCTGCCGTACGGACGTATCTCGCGCAGGAGTCGGGGGAGCGCAAGGCGGAGGCGTTCGCGCTGTTCAACGTCTTCGCGACCACGGGAGCGTTGATCGGACCGCTGCTGGGAAGTGCGCTCCTGCTCGTCGACTTCCGTACGTCCGCGCTGACCGCCGCCGGGATCTTCGCCGTGCTCACCGTGGCCCAGGCCCTCGTCCTGCCCGCGCGCAAGGTCGAACCCAGCGGCAGCGGGGTCCTCGGCGACTGGCGCGAGGTGCTCGGCAACCGGGCCTTCCTGGCCTTCGCGCTCGCCATGGTCGGCATGTTCACCCTGGAGAACCAGCTCTACCTGCTGCTGCCCGACGGGGCCCGCGAGGCCACCGGCTGGGACGGAGCGGCGGGCATCGTCTTCCTCGTCGGAACGGTCGCCAACCTGGCGCTCCAGCTGAGGATAACCAGACGTCTCAAGTCCCGGGGGAACAGGGCGGGTTGGATCGCCGTGGGTCTCGCGGTGATGGGGCTCGCCTTCCTGCCGCCCGCGCTGGTGGCGGGCGCGGGATCGCCCGGGTGGCTCGACGCCGGGCCCGTGCTGCTCGGCGCGCTGCTGCTCTACCTCGGCGTGATGGTCGCCTCGCCGTTCGTGATGGAGCTGATCCCGCGCTTCGGGCGCCCCGAGCTGACCGGCACGTACTTCGGGATCTTCTACGTCGTCTCGGGCGTCGCCGCCGCCGTCGGGAACACCGTCGTGGGCTGGGCCATGGACGCCGGGGAGAGCGACGGCCGCGCGTGGCTGCCGTGGGTGTGCTGCGCCGTGTTCGGGCTGGCCTCGGCGGGCGGGGTGGCCTGGCTGCACCGGCGCGGGGCGCTCCCCGCAGAGCCGGCACCGGCGGTTTCCGCTCAGGCCGGAGAGAGGAGCTCGGCGTGAGTGCGGCGCGGGGCGAAGAGACGGATCTGCGCGCGGCCGACGGCGAAGGGGCGGGCGGGGGCCCAGGCGCCATCGCCACCGGCCCGGTCGGCTCCGAGCCGGACATGGCGGTCGCGACGCCGGGCGAGTGGGCTGACGCGGGCGTCGCGGCAGTGGTCGGGGAGGGCGGCTTCGATGCCGGCGGTCCGGTCGGGAGCGGCGGTTTCGCCAACGTCCGTCCTGGCGGGACCGGCAACTCCGGCACCGGTGCCCCGCGCGCCGGCCGCAACCTCCTCACCGACAACCCCGCCCTCTACGAGGCCCGCTTCCCCGACCCCGACCGGCTCGCCGGACGCTGGGCCGAGGACTGCCTGCGCCGCCACGGCGCCGGGCCCCGCGTCCTGGACATGGGCTGCGGCACCGGCCGCGACGCCGCCCACCTGCACTCCGCCGGGCGTACGGTGACCGGCGCCGACCTCTCCGAGGCGATGCTGGCGCACGCCCGCGCCCACCACCCGGGCCCGGCGTACGTCCGGGCCGACCTGCACGCCTTCGACCTGGGCCCGGATGCCGCCTTCGACGCGGTCGTCTGCCTGGACAGCTCCCTGCTGTACTGCCACACCAACGACCAGCTCGACGGGTTCCTCGCGTCCTGCCGCCACGCCCTCGCGCCGGGCGGCCTGCTGGTCGCGGAGATGCGCAACGGGGCGTACTTCCTGGGCCGTACGGACCTCCTCGACGCCCCGTCCGTCAACGCCTTCACCTGGCAGGGCACCGCCTACCGGTCCACCACCACCCTGACCGTCGACCGCACGGCGCAGCTTCTTCGCCGTACCCGCGTCTGGACGGCCGACGACGGAACACCGCCCGTCGAACAGCGCTCCGCCTGGCGGCTGCTGTTCCCGCACGAGCTACGGCACTTCCTCGCAGCGCACGGCTTCGAGGTGCTCGAACTGCACGACGGGCCCGGACCGCGTACCGAACCACCTTGGGCCGAGGGCGAGTTGCCCGGAGCCGCCACCGACCAGGACCGGCTGCACGTCGTCGCACGCCGCCACACCCACTGAAACGAAGGATCACTCACTCATGCACGACGTTTTCCCCGGCCTGCGCCGCCGCGGCTTCCTCGCCGCCACCACGGGCGCCGCCGCCCTCGCCCTCGTCGGCTGCGGCGGCGACACGGACGACAAGGCGGCCGGTGGCTCCGGCACCCCGAAGCGCGGCGGACGTCTGCGTGCCGCGTTCGCCGGAGGCGGGGCCAGCGAGACCCTCGACCCGCACCTGGCCAACCTCTTCGCGGACGTCGCCCGCGCCAAGGCCCTCTTCGACAAGCTCGCCGACTACGGCGCCGACCTCTCCGCCGAGCCCCGCCTCGCCGAGAAGTGGGAGTCCAACAAGGGCCTGGACCGTTGGCAGGTGACGCTGCGCCAGGCGACCTTCCACGACGGAAAGCCGGTCACCGCCAAGGACGTCCTCTACAGCTACCGCCGGATCGCCGACCCGAAGCAGGCCTTCCGCGCCAAGGCGTCCCTGGAGCCCATCGACCTCGACGCCAGCCGCGCCACCGGCGAGCGGTCCATCGAGTTCGTCCTCAAGCGGCCCACCGCCGAATTCCCCAACATCCTGGCCGCGTTCGGCGCGTACATCGTCCCCGAGAACGCCACCGAGTTCGACGCCAAGCCCATCGGCTCCGGCCCGTTCCGGTTCGTCTCCTTCTCGCCCGGCCGTTCCGCCGTCTTCCGCCGCTACGACGACCACTGGGACGGCGCCCCGCTCCTCGACGAGATCGAGTTCGTCGTCGCCAACGAGGAGTCCGCCCGCGTCAACGCGCTCCTCGGCGGCCAGGTCGAGTACGCCCACGAACTCAACCCGACCACCGCCCGCGCGCACGAGGGCAAGGGCCAGATCGAGATCGTGCGGCTGCGCAACAGCGCCATGCAGGCGTTCTGCATGAAGACCGACCGGGCGCCCTTCGACGACAAGCGGGTCCGCGAGGCCTTCTTCCTCATCGCCGACCGGCAGGAACTCGTCGACGGCGCGCTGTCCGGCGCGGGCGAGGTCGGCAACGACCTGTTCGGCAAGGGATACGAGTACTACGCCGCCGACCTGCCGCAGCGCGCCCAGGACCTCGACAAGGCCCGCGCCCTGCTCAAGCAGGCCGGCGCCGAGAAGCTCAAGGTCACCCTGGACACCTCGGCCGTCGCCGCCGGGTTCACCGAGGCGGCCGGGATCTTCCGCGACCAGGCCGCCAAGGCGGGCGTCACGATCGACGTGAAGATGGGCAGCAAGGACTCCTACTGGAGCGACATCCTCGACTCCGGCACCCTGTCCTGCTACCGCTCCGGCGCCATGCCCATCGAGGCCCACATCTCCCAGCGGCTGCTCACCGGCTCCACCACCAACGCCACCAAGTGGCAGCACAAGGACTTCGACGCCCTGTACGAGCAGGCCCAGTCCACCCGCGACAAGACCGAACGGGCCGCCGTCTACGAGCGGATGCAGCGCCGCCTGTACACCGAGGGCGGCTTCCTCATCTGGGGCTTCGCCGACTGGATCATCGGAACGGCCAAGACGGTGAAGGGGGTTGAGACCAAGGCGCCCGCCAACACCCTCGACTGGGCCCGCTTCGACAAGGTGTGGCTCGCGTGAGCGGACTTCGCTCTTTCGTCGCCCGGCGGCTGCTCCTCGGCGTCGCGCAGACCGTCGGCGTCGTGCTGCTGGTCTTCGCGCTCACCGAGGCGCTGCCGGGCGACGCGGCGGTCGCCCTCGCCGGCGACCAGCCGGACCCCGCGCGCATCGCCGCGATCCGCGAGGCGATGGACCTGGACCGGCCGGCGTACGAGCGGCTGGCCGACTGGTCCACGGGGCTGATGCACGGCGACTTCGGCACTTCCCTGACCTCCCCTCGCCCGGTCACCCAGTACCTCGCCGACGGCTTCGGCCCGACCCTGCTGCTCGCCACGCTCACCCTCGCCCTCCTGGTCCCCCTCGGCTTCGGCCTCGGCGTGCTCGCCGCCCGCCACGAGGGGCGGCTCGTCGACCGGCTGGTCAGCTCGGTGACGCTGGCCGTGTACGCGGTCCCCGAGTTCGCCCTCGGGGTGCTGCTGGTGACGGTCCTCGCCATCAAGCTGGCCTGGCTGCCGCCGACCGCGCTCGGCTACGGCACCGACCTGCTCGCCCATCCGGCGGCGCTGGTCCTGCCGGTGCTGGTCCTGCTGTCCCGCCCGGTCTGCTCGCTGTCCCGCCTGGTGCGGGCCGGCATGATCGACGCCCTCGCCTCCCCCTACGCCGCCCACGCCCGCCGCTACGGCGTCCCCGGCGCCCGCGTCCGCTACGCCCACGCCCTGCCGAACGCCCTCGCCCCGGCCGTGCAGCAACTCGCCCGTACCGTCGACTGGTTGCTGTGCGGCGTGATCGTCGTGGAGGCCCTCTTCGTGATCCCCGGCCTGGGCACGGTGCTTCTCAACGCCGTGGCCGAACGTGACGTACCCGTGGTGCAGGGGCTGGCCGTGGTGTTCGGCGTGCTGACGGTCGTCCTCAATCTCGGTGCCGATCTGGTGGCCCACCGGCTCACGCCGCGCGCGGGGGTGGCCGCATGACCACGCACCGCCGTTTCGCGCTCGGCCTCGGCGTCATCGCCGTCCCCCTCGTCCTCGCCCTCCTCGGACCGCTGTTCACCGGTGACCCCGGCCCCCGCGCCACGTCCTTCACCCTCGGCGGCGACCACTGGCTCGGCACCGACTTCGTGGGCCGCGACGTCTGGCACCAGGTGCTGTTGGGCGGCCGTACGGTCGTCGTCACCGCGTTGGCCGCGACCGCGCTCGCCTATCTCGTGGCCGTCCCGGTCGCGCTCATGAGTGCGCTGACGCGGCTGCGCCCGCTGGAGGAGCTGCTGATGCGGCCCCTGGACGTGCTGCTCGCCGTGCCGTCGCTGCTGCTGATCCTGCTGGTGGCCTCCGTGTTCTCGCCGGGCGCGGTAGGGCTCGCGCTGCTCGTGGCCCTGGTGAACGTGCCCGACGCGGCCCGGATCGTGCGGGCGGCCGCGGGGGAGGCCGCCGCCCGACCCGCCGTCGAGGCGCTGCGCATGCAGGGGGAGAGCTGGTGGCGGATCGCCGTCGGCTACGTCGGAAGGTCGGCGCTGCGCACCCTCGCCGCCGACGCCGGCATCAGGCTGACCGGCGTGCTGTACCTGGTGTCGACGGCCGCGTTCCTCGGTGTCGGTGTCGCGCCGGACGCCGCCGACTGGGCGGTCATGGTCGACCGCAACCGCACCGGCCTGTTCGTGCAGCCGTGGGCCGTGGTGGTGCCCGCACTGCTGATCGTGGCGCTGACGATGGGCACCAACCTGCTCTTCGACGCGGCCCTGGAGAAGAACCCGACCAAGAAGAGGGGGCGACGCCCGTGAGCGACGTGCCGGACCCGGTCGCCGAGATCCGCGACCTGCGCGTCGAGATCGACGGCCACGCGATCGTCGACGGAGTCGACCTCCGGGTGCTCCCCGGAAAGGTGACCGCCCTCGTCGGCGCCTCCGGCAGCGGCAAGACCACCACCGGTCTCGCCCTGCTCGGCGAGTACCCGCCCGGCGCCCGCGTCACGGGCGAGGTCCGGCGGACAGGCGACGGCCCGGTGGGCTATGTCCCCCAGCACCCCGCCGCCGTCCTCAATCCGGCCCGCCGGGTCGGCGCCCTCCTCGCCGACATCGCGCGCCCGCAAGTCCGCCACCTGCCTCGCGCGCAGCGCCGTACGGCGGCCCGCGCACTGGTCCTGCGGGCCCTGTCCGACGCCCAACTCCAGGACGCCGAGGCGCTGTTGCGTCGCTACCCGCACCAGCTCTCCGGCGGCCAGCAGCAACGCGTCGTCCTCGCGCAGGCCCTGCTGCTCGGCGCCCGCGTCATCGTCGCCGACGAACCCACCACCGGCCAGGACGCGTTGACCAAGAGCCGGGTCGTCGGGCAACTCGCGGCGGTGGCGGCCCGCGGCATCGCGATCGTGCTGCTCAGCCATGACCTGGACGTCGTACGCGCCCTCGCCGACGAGGTCCTCGTCCTGCGCGCGGGCCGGGTCGTGGAGTCGGGCCCGGTGGAGCGGCTGTGGACGGCGCCGCGGCACGAGTGGACGCGCCGCCTGCTCGACGAACAGCGCGCGGTCCCACAGGGCGGGGCGTACGCGGAGTCAGGCCAACCCATCCTGGAAGTACGGGACTTGACCGCCGTACACGACCGCCGGACCACCGTCCTGCGCACCCCGCACCTCGCCCTCCACCCCGGCGAATGCCTGGCCGTGGTCGGCCGCTCCGGCAGCGGCAAGACCACGCTCGCCCGATGCCTCGCGGGGCTCCACCGCGAGCACGACGGCGAGGTCCTGCTCGACGGCACCCCGCTCCCGCGCAGCCTGCGCCGGCGTAGTCGCGCCCAACTCGCCGCCGTGCAGTACGTCTTCCAGGACGCCCGCGCCGCCTTCGACGAGCACCGGCCCGTTCTGCGGCAGGTGGCCCGTACGGCGGTACGGCTGCGCGGTGCCGATGAACGGGCGGCGACGGACGAGGCGGCGACGACCCTGGCCCGCCTCGGCCTGCCGGTGGAACTGGCCCACCGCCGCCCCGGCGAACTCTCCGGCGGCGAACTTCAGCGCGCCGCCCTCGCCCGCGCCCTGCTGGCCCGCCCCAGGGTGCTGATCTGCGACGAGGTCACCTCCGGCCTGGACACGGTCACCCGGCGCGGCATCCTCGACGTCCTCGCGGGCCTGGTCGGCGAGGAGGAGGACCTGTCCCTGGTGCTCATCACCCACGACCTGGACACCGCGCGCCTGGCTCACCGCGTCGCCGTACTGGACGCGGGCGAACTCGTCGAACAGGGCCCGGCGCAGCAGGTCCTGACGGAGCCACGGCATCCGTTCACCATCTCCCTCATGGAGACGACGGAGCGCCTGGAGGCGGGGACCCGGACATGAGCCGACCTCCGGGCGGGCTCGCTGAGGGTGACGGGAAGGCCTCGGCGAGCGGCCCGGAGGTCGGCGGTCTTGGGGCGCGCCCCTGCCTACTGCGTGGTCGGCAGGCGTCGGCGGCGCGGTCGGGCGGTGGCCTGGGAGAGCAGCAGGTGGAACTGGCGCACCGCCTCTCCCGGGTGGCCGGCCGGGGCGTCGAAGGGCAGTCGGGCGTCGTGGTGCGTGTCCGGTGTCTCCACGCGCAGCACCAGGCCGTGCCGGTCGAGCCGCAGCGGCCGTACGGCGCTCGCGCCGAGCTGCAGCCGGGGCGGGAGCAGCCGGGCGAGCGGGGCGACGGTGTCGGCGTGGGTCGCGTCCAGCCGGGCCAGCATCTCGGCCTCGTGGGTGGCCAGCGGGTCGGGGGAGGCCAGGGTCAGTTCGTCGAGGCCGATGACGGTCGCCTCGTCGTCCTCCGTGAGGACGGCCCGCGCCGGGTTGAACACCAGGGTCTTCGGGCCGAGGGCAGAGAGCCAGCCGCCCAGCGTCAGGCGGGCACGCACCCGTTCGCGTACGGCGACGGGGGCGATGTCCGTGAACTCCACGAGGGCGGCCAGATCGCCGTGCGGTGCCATCGCGAGCTCGGCGGCGAGGTGGGCGTCCGGCGGGCTCTGCAGCAGCAGTCGTGCGGCGGCGTCCACGGTGTGCAGGCCGATCAGCTCGACGCGATGGCCGTGGGTGGTGACGGTCAGTGAGCCGGACGCCGACAGCACCGAGCGGGCACGCTCGGCGGGCGTCGGCTCAGGGCAGGTGGCAGCAGACATGGCGACCTTTCGACTTAGGTACCTCGTGTTCACCAACCTCCGTCGGGCTCGGAAGCCCCGCCTCTCACCGGTCCGCGTCGGCCTCGCGACCCCGGGCCACCACCAGCGGGATCGTGACCGTGAACACCGTCGCCCCCGGCTCGCTCGTCACATCGATCCTGCCGCCGTGGGCGTGCACCAGTGACTGCGCGACCGCCAGCCCCAGCCCGCTCCCGCCCCGGTCCCGGCTGCGGGCCTTGTCGACGCGGTAGAAGCGGTCGAAGACCCGCTGCCGGTCGGCGGGCGGGATGCCCGGGCCGGCGTCGGCGATCCGCACCTGCGCCGTGTCGTTCGCCATCGACACCGCCACGGACACCTCGGTGCCGATCGGGGTGTGCACCGCGGCGTTGGTGAGCAGGTTGTCCAGGACCTGGCGGATGCGCTGGGGATCCAGGCGCAGCTTCAGGGAGCCGGGGCCGGGAGCCACCGTCAGCGGGTGGTCGGCATGGGTGACCCGGAACGCGTCCGCCGCCTGCGCGACCAGCTCCACCAGATCCGCCTCCTGCGGCCGCAGCGGCGTCTCCACCTCCGCGGCGTCCAGGCGGGCGAGCAGCAGCAGGTCGTCGAGGAGGAAGCCCATCCGGGCGGCCTCCGCCCGCAGCCGCGCCAGATGCTTGTCGCGCTCCTCGGGGGCGTTGGCGGCCGCGTACTGGAAGAGGTCGGCATAGCCCCGTACCGACATCAAAGGCGTACGCAGCTCGTGCGAGGCGTCCGCCACGAAGCGGCGCAGCCGCTGCTCCGCCTCCGCCCGCACCGCGAGCGAGTCGTCGATGTGCTCCAGCATCGTGTTGAACGCGGTACGCAGCTCCTCGACCTCGGGCCCGCCGCCGCGCCTGGCGTGCCGCACCGTCAGCCGCGCCGAGTCCGTCAGGTCGTGCGAGGTGATGTCGTGGGCGGTGTGGGCCATGTCGCTGAGCGGCTGCAGGCCCCGCCGCAGCATCTGCCGTCCGAACACCACGAGGGCGAGCAGCGCCAGCCCGAAGGTGACCACCTGGATCGTGATCAGCTGGCCCACGGTGTCCTCGATGTCCTCCATGGGTGCCGCGCTGACCAGGACCACGCCCGGCTCGACCTCGCAGGCACGCAGCCGGAACTCGCCCTTGCCCCGGAGGTACTGGGTCTGCAGCACCTCCGTGTTCGCGGCGGTCTGCGCCCGCGCCACTTCGGTGAAGTCGTCGACGTCCTCCGGAAGATCGCCGGGGTCCTCGGGCCTGCGCAGCACGGGCTTGCCGTCCGAGACGTCGTACACGGCGTAGAACCAGCTGTAGTACTTCTTGCCCGTCAGCGTGCCGTAGTCCGCGATGCTCTTGGACTGGGCGATCTGGCCCTGCGCCAGCTGGGTGTCGAGCTGGGCCGACAGATAGTCCCGCATGTACGTCGTCAGGGCCGTGCCGACGACGGCGAACACCACCAGCGACAGCCCGCCGAGACCCAGCGCGAGCCTGGTGCCGAGCCGGAGCCTGCCGTACGTCCGCCGCAGCCGCCCGATCACTCGGCCGCCTGCCGGATCACGTACCCGAAGCCACGCACCGTGTGGATCAGCGGTCGGCCGGTGTCGTCGAGCTTGCGGCGCAGCCGGCTGACGACCAGCTCGACGACGTTCGAGCGGCCGCCGAAGCCGTACTCCCACACATGGTCGAGGATCTGCGCCTTGGTCAGCACGGTCGGCGACTTGCGCATCAGATAGCGCAGCACCTCGTACTCGGTCGGCGTCAGCGTGAGCAGCTTGTCGCCGCGGCGCACCTCGCGGGTGTCCTCGTCCATCGTCAGGTCCGCCACCCGAAGGACGGAACGCTGGAACGCGGGCCCGGCGCTGCGTCGCAGCACGGTCCGCAGCCGGGCCATCAGCTCCTCCACCGCGAACGGTTTGACCAGGTAGTCGTCACCGCCCCGGGTCAGCCCGGCCACCCGGTCGGCGACTCCGTCGCGGGCGGTCAGGAACACCACGGGCACCATCGTCCCGGCTCCGCGCAGCCGGTCCAGGACGCCGAAGCCGTCCACGTCGGGCAACATGAGGTCCAGCACCACGATGTCCGGATGGAACTCGGCGGCCAGCCGCAGCGCCTCCTCACCGGAATTCGCGGTGACCGCCGCCCAGCCCTCGTAGCGGGCGACCGTCGCGACGAGGTCGGCGATGGGCGGGTCGTCGTCCACGACGAGCAGGCGTACTTTCTCCACCCGTTCATAGTGCGGCACCCGGCCGCGATCGCCGGGGGCGGGTAGGGGACCGCGACCACATCGATAACCACTTGAAAGAACAACGACAGCTTTTCGACAGCTGCCTCCCGACAAGCTCGGAAGCCACAGACCAGATCAAGGAGCTGTCGCCCGTGACGACCGTCCAATCGCCCCCTGCGCCCCCCACGGCGATACGCCCCAGGGTGGTCGCCCGCACGGGCCTGTACGCCGTGCTCGCCGCGAACGTGTGCGTGGTGCTCTACTTCTTCTTCGCCGCCGGCTTCGCCTCGAACACGCTCATCGTGCTCGGCCGTCTCACCGGCCTGTTCGGCGCGCTGCTCATGGCGTTCCAGCTGCTGCTGGTGGCCCGGCTGCCCTGGCTGGACACCCGGATCGGCATGGACCGGCTGACCTCCTGGCACCGCTGGACCGGCTTCAGCGTCCTGTGGGCCCTCCTCGCGCACGCCGTGTTCATCACCTTCGGCTACGCCGAGTCGTCCTCCCTGGACCCGGTCAACCAGCTGATCGACCTCGCCGAGACGGTCGAGGGCGTGCTGCGCGCCGTCGTCGCGCTCGGGATCATCATCGTGATCGGCGTGGTGTCGGCCCGGTTCGCGCGGCGCAGGCTGGCCTACGAGACGTGGCACTTCATCCACCTGTACACCTACGTCGCCGTCGTCCTGGCGTTCACGCACCAGGTCGCGGTCGGTACGTCCTTCACCTCGTCCTCCGTCGCCACGGCGTACTGGTACGCGGTCTGGGGCGTCGCCCTCGCGTCGGTGTTCGTCGGCCGTCTCGTCCTGCCGCTGTGGCGCAACTGGCGCCACCAGTTCCGTGTCTCTGCGGTCGTCCCCGAGTCCGACAACGTGGTCTCCGTCTACATCACCGGCCGTGACCTGGACAAGCTGCCCGCCCGGGCCGGCCAGTTCTTCCTGTGGCGGTTCCTGACGAAGGACCGCTGGTGGCAGGCCAACCCCTTCTCCCTGTCGGCCGCCCCCGACGGCACCCAGCTGCGGCTCACCGCCAAGGCGGCCGGCGACGGCTCGGCGGCCCTGCGGCACATGAAGGTCGGCACGCGCGTCTTCGCCGAGGGCCCCTACGGCGCCTTCACCGCGCTGCACCGCACCCGGCCGGAGGCCGTGCTCATCGCGGGCGGCGTCGGCGTCACCCCGATCCGGGCCCTGCTGGAGGAGCTGCACGGCCACGCGGTCGTGATCTACCGCGTCGCCTCCGACCAGGACGCGGTCCTGTACGGCGAGCTGGTGGAACTGGCCCACGCCAAGGGCGCCGAGCTGCACCTGGTGACCGGCCCGGCCACGCCGGACAAGCTGGCCCCGGCCGAGCTGGAGCGACTCGTTCCGGACATCACGAACCGGGACGTCTTCCTGTGCGGACCGCCGCCCATGATGAACGCGGTCATCGGCAGCCTGCGCGAGCTGGGCGTGCCCAAGCAGCAGGTCCACTTCGAGCGTTTCAGCCTGGCCGGCTGAGAAGGACAAGGAAGACACACAGTGAAGCGCGCCATACCCGTCCTCGTCCTCAGCATCGCCGGTCTGGTCCCGGTCTGGCTCTACGAGCCGTCCATCGGCACGGCCGTCGAGACCGCCTCGCCCGCCTCGACGCCCTCGGCGTCCTCCTCCGCCGGTTCGGGTTCCGGCAGCACGGTCGTCAAGGGCTCGACCGTGCAGACCGACAAGGGTCCCGTGCAGGTCCAGGTGACCTTCGCGGGCACCAAGATCACGGCCGTGAAGCTGCTCCAGCAGCCGAACCACCCGCAGACCACGGCCGCGGTGCCGAAGCTGGTCGCGGAGACGCTGGAAGCCCAGAGCGCGGACATCGACACGGTGTCCGGCGCCACGATCACCAGCGACGGCTACAAGGAGTCCCTCCAGGCCGCGATCGACGCGAACGCGGAGTCGGCGTCCTCGTCCTCCACCTCTCCTTCGGCCTCGGCGTCCGCCGAATCGGCGGCCCAGACGGTCGACGGCTCGACGGTCAACACCGACAAGGGCCCGGTGCAGGTCCAGGTGACCTTCGCGGGCGACAAGATCGCGTCGGTGAAGATGCTGCAGCAGCCGAACCACCCGCAGACGACGGCCGCGGTGCCGAAGCTCATCGCGGAGACCCTTGAGGCGCAGAGCGCGGACATCGACACGGTGTCCGGCGCGACGATCACCAGCGACGGCTACAAGGAGTCCCTCCAGGCCGCGATCGACGCGAAGGGCTGATCATGCACCGAGTCGAACACGTCATGGGGTTCCCGGTCTCGCTGCGGGTCGACGACGCGCACGTGGGCGAGGACACCGCGGACGCCGTGTTCGCATGGCTGCGTGAGGTCGACGTCCGGTTCAGCCCGTTCAAGGCCGACAGCGAGGTCTGCCGGCTGGACCGGGGCGAGATCGCGCGCGGCGACATCAGCGCGGACCTCGACGAGGTGCTCGGGCTGTGCGAGGAGTACCGGGTCGCCACCGGCGGCGCCTTCGACGTACGGCTGCCCGGGCGCGGGCTCGATCCGTGCGCGGTGGTGAAGGGCTGGTCCGTGCAGCGGGCCGCCGAGCTGCTGAGGGCGGCGGGAGCGCGGCGCTTCGTCCTCAACGCCGGCGGTGACGTGGTCGCCTCCGGCGGGCCCTGGCGGGTGGGGGTACGCCACCCCGAGCAGGCCGACAAGGTGTGCGTGGTGGCCGAGCTCACCGACGGGGCGATCGCGACGTCCGCGCGCTACGAGCGCGGCGACCACATCGTCGACGGCCGCACAGGGCGTCCGGCGACGGGGCTGCTGTCCCTCTCCGTCGTGGCGTCCTCCCTGACCGTGGCGGACACCGTGGCGACCGCCGCGTTCGCGATGGGCGCGGAGGGCGTCGAGTGGGCCGCCTCTCAGGAGGGCTGCGAGGTGTTCGCGGTGGACGCGGAGCGGCGGGTCTTCCGTACGGAGGGCTTCCCGGCGGCGTCCGCGCAGGCACGGGCGGCGTAGAGCGGCGACCGAAACGGCGACGGCACCATGTCCTCGGGCATGGTGCCGTCGCCGTCCTTGTGGGGCGTGGGGTGTGGGGCGTCCCGTCACCCGACGTCGGAGGCGTCCAGGCGGTACAGACCGCTGTAGTCGCTCACCGCCGTGCCGTTCTTCTTGACCCAGGTCGCGATCTCGGAGTTCGTGCTGCCCTGGCCGCTGTCGCTGATCACGATGTAGTGCAGCTTGCCCGCCTTCACCAGGCTCTTGAGCTTGGCCAGGGTCATCGCCTCGTCGCTGCCGGACCAGCCGCCCATCGAGATCACCGGCTCACCGGACTCCAGGATGATCGAGGAGGCCGTCTGGTCGGTGGCCACCGCGACCAGCCAGGTGGCGCCGTCCTGGTTCTTCTTGAGGTATGTGATCATCTCGGAGGTGACCTGGGTGCCGCCGCCCGCCTGGCCACCGCCACCGGTCCGGCCACCGCTGGTCGTCTGACCACCACCGCTCGGCGCACCGCCGCTGGGCCGCTGGCCGCCGCCCATGCCACCGCCACCGCCCATGCCGCCACCGGTGCTCGGACCGGCCGTCGGATTGGTCCCGTTGGTGCTCGCGGTCGTCGCCGCCGACACCGAGTACGCGGCGGGACCGGCCAGCAGGGCCACGACCGCCGCCAGCGCCGCGATACCGATCAGCCGCCGCCGCTTCAGGAACCGCCCGGCGAGCAGCCCGAGTACGGCGACCGCACCCGCGACCCCGACCACGATCTCCGCGACGGTGTACAGCGTCCCGGAACCGGAGACCCGCTCCAGCAGCACGACCGCCCACACCGCGCTCACGGCGACGGCACCCGGCAGCACCCAGCCCCACTTCGCCGCCGAACCCTCCACGAACGCCCGGTACAGCATCACCGCGCCGATACCGACGAGGGCCGCGATACCCGGCGCCATGGCGGTGACGTAGTACGGGTGGAAGGTGCCCTCGGCGAGGGCGAAGGTCAGATAATGCAGGACGAACCAGCCGCCCCAGAGCATGAGTGCCGCCCGCTTGGCGTCGGTGCGGGGCGCTCGGCCGCGCAGCACCAGACCGCCGACGAGCGCGATCAGCGCGAACGGGATCAGCCAGGAGATCTGGCCGCCCATGATCTCGTTGAACATCCGGTACAGACCGGCGTCGCCGCCGAAGCTCGCGCCGTTGCCCTGCGAGCCCACCGACGAACTCGCCCCGAAGATCCGGCCGAAGCCGTTGTAGCCGATGACCAGGTCCCAGACCGTGTTGTCGGTGGACCCGCCGATGTACGGGCGCGAGGAGGCGGGGACGAGATCGACGACCACCATCCACCAGGCGCTGCTCACCACCAACGCGACCGTGCCGACGGCGAGATTGCGGATCCGGCGGCCCAGGGAGGCGTTCGCGGCCCACAGGTACACCAGGAAGAACGCGGGCAGGACGACGTACGCCTGCATCATCTTCGTGTTGAACGCGAACCCGATCGCGACCCCCGACCACACCAGCGGCATCAGCCGCCCGCTACGCACGGCCCTCGCCAGCGCGGCGGCGCCGAGGAGCATCAGGAAGACCAGGATCGGGTCGGGGTTGGTGTCCCGGTTGATGGCGACGGTGATCGGGGTGAGGGTCAGCACCAGCGCGGCGATCGTCGCCGCGACGACCCCGAAGTCCCGCTTGACCATCCGGTACAGCAGCGCCACCGAGCCGACGCCCACCGCGACCATCGGCAGCATCAACTGCCAGGTGCCGTAGCCGAAGGCGCGGGCCGACAGGCCCATCACCCACAGCGCGAAGGGTGGTTTGTCGACGGTGATGAAGCTCCCGGCGTCCAGCGCGCCCAAGAAGAACGCCTTCCAGCTCTGGGTGCCGCTGTAGACGGCCGCGTTGTAGAAGGTGTTGCCGGTGACGGAGGACAGGTTCCAGGCGTACAGAGCCGTGGCGAGGACCAGCACCGCCCAGAACGCGGGGCGGGCCCAACGGGGGCCCTGCGGGGGGCCGGTGAACAACCGGCGGGGGCCGGTGCTCCGGACGGGCGCGGGGGAGGGGGCGAGAGTCGTCATGGCAGTGACCATCGGGCGCGCTTCTGGGGGATCCCTGAGGCCGTCCTGAGGGGACGGTGAGAATCAGCGGACTCACAGGTGGGGCACAGCGAGCGCCGCCACGCACCGGCCGGAGTGCCGCAACACGAGCCGTCTAGACTCTGCCCTCAACGGCCCGAGCCCGTGGTCGAAAGCGGGCGAAATCTGCCAGACCCGAAGGGTATTCGGCGTTTTGATACGGATAGATTCAGTCACCAAGCGGTACCCGGACGGCACGGTGGCGGTCGACCGGCTGTCGCTGGAGATACCCGACCGCTCGATCACCGTACTCGTGGGGCCGTCGGGCTGCGGAAAGACGACCACGCTGCGCATGATCAACCGGATGGTCGAGCCCAGCGAGGGCGCCATCCTCATCGACGGCGTGGACAGCCGGCAGCAGCCCGTCAACACCCTGCGCCGGTCCATGGGTTACGTCATCCAGAACGCCGGTCTCTTCCAGCACCGCACGATCCTCGACAACATCGCCACCGTGCCCCGCATGCTGGGCTGGGGCAAGGAGAAGTCCCGCGCCCGGGCACGCGAACTGATGGAGCGGGTGGGACTCGACGGGGCGCTCGCCAAGCGGTACCCCTACCAGCTCTCCGGCGGCCAGCAGCAGCGCGTCGGCGTGGCGCGGGCGCTCGCGGCGGATCCGCCGGTGCTGCTGATGGACGAGCCCTTCTCGGCCGTCGACCCCGTGGTGCGCAAGGGTCTGCAGGACGAACTCCTGCGCATCCAGGAGGAGTTGGGCAAGACCATCGTCTTCGTCACCCACGACATCGACGAGGCCGTCAAGCTCGGCACCATGGTCGCCGTGATGCGCACCGGCGGCCATCTCGCCCAGTTCGCCCCGCCCGCCGAACTGCTCTCCCACCCCGCCGACGCCTTCGTTGAGGACTTCCTCGGCGCCGACCGCGGCATCCGGCGGCTGTCCTTCTTCCCCTCGGCGGGCCTTGAGCTGCTGACCGAGCCGATCGTCGCCGTCGACGCCACCGCCGAGCGGATCGCCGCGGCCGGCACGGGCGACGCCCCCTACCTCCTCGTCACCGACGCCGACGGCAAGCCCCTCGGCTGGAGCGAGCCGCAGAATCTCACCGCCGGGGAGATCGGGGCCGGGCAACTGCTGTCCTACGGCCGCCCGTTCGTGGCCGGTACGGACTCGCTGCGCGCCGCCCTCGACTGCGCCGTGCTCTCGCCCACCGGATGGGCCGTCGCCGTGGACGGGGAGGGTCGGGCCGCCGGGGTCGTCTCGCAGCAGACCATCGGCGAGGCCATCCGTGGTGCGCACGCGGAGCGGAGCGCGGACGGCGAGGGCGCGGACGACGCGGCCCAGAAGGTCGCGCCATGAGCGAACTCTTCGACATGCCCAGCGATCTGCAGAACAGCTACCTCGGACTGGTCGTACTGCACCTGCGCGAGGCACTGATCCCGGTGCTGGCCGGACTGCTCGTGGCACTGCCCGTCGCCCAACTCTGCGTGCGCGTGCGCTGGCTGTACGCGCCCGTGCTGTGGGTGACGACCGTGCTGTACGCGATTCCCTCCCTCGCCTTCTTCGTCATCCTCATCGACTACACCGGCCTGAGCGAACTCACCGTGATGATCCCGCTGGCCGTCTACAGCCTGGTGGTGCTCGTCCCGGCGATCGTGGACGGTGTGCGGTCGGTGCCACAGGAGACCCTGGCCGCCGCCACCGCCATGGGCTTCGGACCCGTACGGCGTTATGTCCAGGTGCAGTTGCCGATCGCGGCGCCCGCGATCATCGCCGGACTGCGGGTGGCGTGCGTGTCGAGCGTGTCCCTCGTCAGCGTCGGCATGCTGATCGGCAACGCGGGAGCCCTCGGCAACCTGCTCAACAGCGGCATGATCTACCATCAGCCACGTCTGATCTGGCTCTCCGTGGTGGGCACGGCCGTCCTCGCCATCCTCGTGGACGCCGCACTGATCGGCCTGCGCGTGCTGCTGACGCCCTGGATGCCGCGCGGCACCCGCAAGAACACGCGCACGCTCGCCGTGAAGGAGGCCGCCCGGTGAACGTCCTGAACTTCATCAACTCATTCTTCAGCGACAACGCCCACTGGCAGGGCTACGACGGCATCCCGACGCGGCTCGCCGAGCACCTCCAGTACACGCTGATGGCGCTCGGTATCGCCGCCGCGGTCGGCCTGCCGATCGGCCTGCTCACGGGCCACACCGGGCGGGGCGGCAACACGCTCGCCCTCATCGCCACCTCAGCGCGTGCGCTGCCCAGCTTCGGCCTGATGGTGCTGATGTTCATCCTGCTGGGCCTGGGCATGGCCCCCGTGATGATCCCCCTGGTGGTGCTCGCCATCCCGCCCATCCTCGTCACCACCTACGAGGCGATGCGCTCCGTCGACCCCGCGCCCGTGGACGCCGCCCGCGGTATGGGCATGGCCGAGACCGCGGTCCTGTTCCGGGTCGAACTGCCCGTCGCCCTCCCGCTGATCCTCAGCGGCCTGCGCTCGGCGGCCATCCAGATCGTCTCGACGGCCACCATCGCGGCGTACGTCAGCTTCGGCGGTCTTGGGCGGTACATCATCGACGGCCTCTACCAGCGCGACTACGAGAAGGTCGTGGGCGGCGCGACGCTGGTCGCCGGCCTGGCCCTGGCGACGCTGGGGTTGTTCTGGGCGGTGGCACGGGTCTCGGTGTCGCCGGGCGTGCGACGGCGCTCCGCTGGTGGCGCCGCGGGGTAGTGCCGCGATGGGTCGTTGTGCGTCTGCGGCCGCGTTGTGGCTGGTCGCGCCCGCGCGGCGGAGCCGCAAATCGATGCAGCCCCGCGCCCCTGGGGCGTTGTGCATCAGCCCTCTGTGCGAGCCAGGGCCAGTTCCAGTACCACGAGGAGGGCGTCCCGTACCGAACCCCGTTCCCGGGCGTCGAAGACCAGCACCGGGACGCCGTCCGTGACGTCGAGGGCCCAGCGGACCTCGTCCAGGGTGTGCTCGACCTTGCCGTCGAAGGCGTTGACGGCGACGGCGAAGGGGATGCCCTTGTGCTCGAAGTAGTCGACGGCGGCGTAGCAGTCGTCCAGGCGGCGGGTGTCGACGATGACGAGCCCGCCGACCGCGCCCTCGACGATGTCGTCCCACATGAAGCCGAACCGCTCCTGGCCGGGCGTGCCGAACAGGTACAGCTTCAGGGTGGGGTCGATGGTGAGGCAGCCGAAGTCCATCGCCACGGTGGTCGTGGTCTTGCGCGGGGTGTGGGTCAGGTCGTCCACGCCCGCCGCGACCTCCGTGATGGCGGCCTCGGTGGTCAGCGGCTCGATCTCGGATATCGAGCCGACCGTGGTGGTCTTGCCCACGCCGAAGCCGCCCGAGATCACCATCTTCACCGGCAGCGGCGGGCGTACGGCGGCGGCCGACCGCTCGGCGGGGACGGTGGCCGGTTCAGTCGGTGTCACTGAGTACCCCTCGTGCGTCGGGGATGGCGCGCAGGCCCTCGATGACCCTGCGCAGGACGGAAGAGTCGTGGACGATGCCGGAGTCGGGCACGTGCACCGTCAACTGCCCCGCGGCGCGCAGGTCCTCGGCGAGGACGCGCACCACGTTCAGGTGCAGCCGCAGCCGGGCCGCGATCTCCGCGAGGGACTGCGGCAGCCGGCACACGGCGACGATGTCGTGCCGTTCGAAGGCGAGCCGGTCGAGCGTGTCGAGACCCTCGGCGGTGGCCACCACCTGGGTCTCGACGGGCATCGACAGGCCGTCGACGCCGGCCGCCACCCGGCCGGCGGTGACCAGGAACGGCCGCACGGCGGAGGCAGGGCCGACCGCGTCCGGGCCGCTGGGGTCCGGGCCGTCCGGTTCCGGGCCGTCCGGGTCCGGCGGTGGGATGCCGTCCGCCATGGGTTGTCCGTCCTTCTCGACCGGGTGCCCCGGTCAGCGGGCCGACGCGGCGCCGACGCTGTTCTTCAGCTCCAGCACCAGCTGCGGGCTGAGGGCGCCGCCGCCGCGGTTGGCGAACACGGTCATCTCGTAGGCGATGTTGCCCAGCTTGGCCTCCTTGTCGGTGACGACGCCGAGCACGGCGCCGCTGCCGATCGCGGAGACCAGGACGTGGCCGCCCTCCAGGTCGATGATGACCTTGTTGAGGCCGCCGAGGCCGTAGTTGCCGGACGCGCCGGCGGCCAGGCTGGTGATGCCGGAGACGATCGCGGCGAGCCGCTCCGAGTCGGCGTGCTCACGCAGCTCGGACACGGCGATGAGGAGGCCGTCGGACGAGACGGCGATGGCGTCCACGACACCGGCCGTCTCCTTCGCGAAGCGATTCAGCAGCCAGGTGAAGTCGGCTGCGGCGGCCTGCAGTTCGGCCGGCGTGGGGCCTCCCGTCGGGGTGCCACCTGTCGACGTGCTCACTGCTCCGCTCCTTCCGGGGGGTCGTTCTGGTCGTGCTTTTGGGGGGTTGGGGATGTGTCCTGGGCGGAGGGTTCTCCGGTCCGAGCTGTATTGCCCGCTCGATCGCCGCCGTGCCCGCTGTCGCGGTGCGCGCGCTCCACGGCGGCCTCGAACTCCTCGATAGCGGCCCGCACCGCGTCCGCGTCCACGGTCCGCACGCCCTGCCGCATCGCCGACTGCTGGGCGGGGGCGCCGACCTGCGTACGGAGGGTCGCGCCTCGGACGCGGCGACGGAGGGGGCGGCCGGCGGCCGGGCCTTCCTCGTCTGCCCTGGTCCGGGCCAGGACAGACAGGTCGGGTTGGTTGGCGCGGGCGTGGTCCGCGGGGGCCGGTGTCTCGCCTCCCCGCTGGGACACCCGGCGGGGGAGAGGACGCAGCCCGTCGCCCTCCGCACCGCTGTCCGACCGTGTGGCATCGCTCTGCGCGTCGGCCGACGGACTGGGTCCGGTGACGGGCGCGGACGGCGTCGTGGCGGTGGGCGCCGAGCCGGTGGCCGACGCGCTGTGGGCGCCGTCGTCCGGCCGCGTCTCCTGGGACGCCACCGCTGCCACGGCCGCCAGCGCCGCCGTAGCCGTACCACCCGTCGTGCTCCCCGTCACCAGCAGCGACGGCGGTATCGCCACCTCGGCCGTCACGCCGCCACCGGGCGTGCGCGACAGCGTGACCGTGATCTCCCAGCGGCGGGCCAGCGCGCCGACCACGAACAGGCCCAGGACCTTCGTCGGGACCAGGTCCAGTCGCTCGCGGCGGACGAGGCGGGCGTTCTCCTCGTCGAGGCGCTCGGGGGTCATCCCGAGGCCGTGGTCGGCGACGACGATCACCGTGCCGCCGTGCTCGCCGTTCGCCACGGTCACCTCGACGGGGCTGCCCTGAGGCGAGAACGACACCGCGTTCTCCAGGAGTTCGGCCACCATCAGCGTGAGGTCGCCGATGACCTCCGGCTCCACCATGGCCTCGGTCCGCGCGCGCAGCTCCACGCGCTGGTAGCCCTCGATCTGGCCGAGTGAGGCGCGTACGAGGTTGGTGAGCGCGGTGGGGCCGGCGTCCAGGTCGGCCTCGTGGATGCCGGCGAGCAGCATCAGGCTGTCGGCGTTGCGGCGCAGGCGTACCGCGATGTGGTCGATGGAGTAGAGGCGCTCCAGGAGCGCGGGGTCGGTCTCGCCCCGCTCCACCGCGTCGATCAGAGCCAGCTGGCGTGTCGTCAGGTTGCTGACCCGGCGGCCCACGTTGCCGAACATCTCGGCCACGTTGCGCCGGCTGAGCACCTGCCGCTCCAGCAGCGCGACCGCCGTCGTCTGCACCTGGTTGAACACGTCCGCGAGCTCGCCGATCTCGTCGCGCGCCGCGACCGGGATCTCGTGCAGCCGCGGCGGACCGTCGTCCTCGGCGTCGTCGTCGGCCACCCGGGCCAGCTCGCGCTCGGCGACGTCGGCGACCTGCCGCGCGGCACCCGTGAGGGCCTGCACCGGCCGGACCACGGAGCGGCGGACCAGCATCACGACGACCAGCCAGACGGCGAAGCCGAACAGGGCGAGCCCCAGCAGCAGGACCGCGTTCAGCGCGGCCTCCTCGGAGGCGTGGTCCGCCCGGTCGGCGATCTGGTCGATGAGCGACGTGGTGATCGCCAGCCGGGTCTTGGCCTGGTCGCGATAGGCGGGGTAGGAGTCGAGCGCTTCCGCGAGCGACTTGCGGATCTCGGCGGGCGAATCGGCCTGCACCGCGCCGGGGTCGATCTGCAGCTCGGCGAACTGTCGGCTGATGACGTTCTGCGCGGCGGTGTACTTGATCCCGTTGAGCTGGGCGGTCTGTGCCTCGGTGGCGAACCGGGCGAAGCGGTCGGCCTGGTGGGTGTACTCGTCGTAGGAGCCGATCGCGCCGATGAACTCGATGAGCGCGTTGGAGTCACCGGTCGACGCGGAGAAGACGCCGGTCTCGAAGGCGCCGTGGGCGGCGCCCGCACGCAGCAGCGAGTCGAGCAGGTTGCCGGTGAAGGTGGTCGCGAGCTCGGGGTTGTGGTCCAGTCCCAGGCCGTCGATCAGGCCCTTGGAGGCGTGGGTGTACGCCAGGTCGATGCTCTCGGCGGGCAGGTACCCCTGCCCGACGGTGCCGCGCAGGCTGCTCAGGCCCTCGACCCCCTTCAGGGCCTGTGCCTCGGTCTTCGGCAGCCGGTCCCCGAAGGCGTCGCGCACCCGGTCGACCTGGGCGTTCACCATGGACTGCGCGGTGCGGTAGGCGGCGGACGAGGGTGCGCGGCCCTCGGTGGCCTCGTGCCGTACGGAGAGCAGGACGGCCTGCTGGTGCTCGGAGGCCAGCCGGTCGACGAGTGTGGCGACCTCGACGCTCTCCCGGACCAGTTGCGCGGCGTCCGCCGCGTTGCGCGACTGCGCGCTCTGTTCGGCGATGAGGTAGGCGAGGAGGACCGCGACCACGGTCAGCGGTACGCCGACCAGAAGGTTGAGTTTGCGCCGGAAGGGCCAGCGGTCGGCGAGACCGCGCAGCCGACGCGGGCGGGGCACACCGGCCTCGTTCGTGGACACCGGGTTGCCTCCTTCGTGGGCGTCACACGGCGCGCGAGGTCTTCACGTGACCGTAATTGATCGGCTCTTGAACGGTTGAATGCGCACGTCACCCCCGCCAACGTCGGGGAGACTACCGCCTCTTGCCGTTCGTGACCGGAACTGTACGTCAAGAATCCGTTACAACACCCTCCGCCCCAAGCGTCCCCCCTTAACATTCCGCCCCACACCTGATCGCAAGTGACCGTTGTTCGAGGCCAATCGGTGACCGGATTGCTCTTGACTGAGGGAGAACTGGCTGGATTGGATCAGTGGAAGAGTGGAAGAGCTTTCTTCGCTCACCCAATCCCCAGCATCCGGAACGGGAATCGTGACTCTCACCGCCGCAAGCAGCAGGTCCCTCAGGAACCATCCCGGCGCGGCCGCCATCGCGCTCGCCGCCACGGCGGCGCTGCTGGCGGGCTGCTCCTCCTCCGACAAGTCCGACCCGCTCGCCGGGGACAAGCCGAGCGGCGACACCGTCGTCGTCGGCTCGAACAACTTCGCCGAGAGCATCCTGCTCGCCGACATCTACGGCGAGGCCCTCAAGGCCAAGGGCATCAAGGTCACCTACAAGCCCAACATCGGCAGCCGCGAGACCACCTACGGCCTGCTGCGCAACGGCTCCGTGACGGTCCTGCCGGAGTACAACGGCTCGCTGCTCGCCTACCTCGACTCGAAGGCGGAGCAGAAGTCGGCGGACGCCGTGAACGCCGCGGTGAAGACCAAGCTGGACGCCAAGCTGACGCTGCTGGAGTCGTCGCCGGCCGAGGACAAGGACTCCGTCAGCGTCAACGCGGAGACGGCGAAGAAGTACAAGCTGACCGCCGACTCCAGCCTTGAGGACCTCAAGGACATCGCCCCGGACCTGGTGATCGGCGGCTCGCCCGAGTTCCAGACCCGGCAGCAGGGCCTGAAGGGCCTGGAGTCCGTATACGGCCTGAAGTTCAAGTCCTTCAAGGCGCTGGACGCCGGCGGCCCGCTGACCCAGGCCGCGCTGGCGAAGAACACCGTGCAGGCGGCGGACATCTTCACGACGGACCCGACCATCACCAAGGAGGGCTTCGTCGTCCTGAAGGACCCGAAGAACCTCTTCGGCTTCGCGAACGTGACCCCGCTGGTCTACAAGAGCGGCCTCTCCCAGGAGGGCGTCGACGCGCTCAACGCGGTCTCGGCCAAGCTGGACACCAAGACCCTGCTCGACCTGGACACCCAGGTCCAGCTGGAGAACAAGGACCCGCTCGACGTGGCCAAGGCCTGGCTGAAGTCGGCCGGCCTCGACTGACGTCCCGCACGGCGGGGTTGTGGAGCCGGCCGATGCCGCCCACGACCCCGCCGTACTGCTGTCGGGAGCCGCTCAGTAGCCGACCTGGAAGGTGGCGTCCTGCCGCTCGGTGGCCGTGGAGACCGGGTCGATGCGCAGCGCGAAGTCGGCGTGCCTGATGTACCGCGTCGGGTTGTTGTACGAGCGGAACGACGACCAGGACGAGTCGGCGAGCCCGGCCGTCCGGTAGAAGGTCGCGTCGCCGGCGAACACCGACGTGCCGTCGTTCTCGTCGACGCGCAGGGCGTAGTTGTAGTGCCGCAGGTACCGGGTCGGGTAATTGACCGACTGGAGCGAGACGGCGGAGGAGTCGGCGAGGCCCGGCACCAGCTTCCACTGCGAGTCGGGGAACGGGTCGAAGGGGTACGCGTCTATCCGCCCCGCGAATCCGCTGTGCCGGACGTAACGCGCCGGGTAGTTGTAGGACTTGAGCCGGTTCCAGGCGGGAGCGCCCCACTTGGCGATGAGGTTGTTGTACTCGGTCGACGTGATCGGGTGGATGCCGCAGTGCTTGGAGTTGAGCGGCTGGGTGTAGAGCTTCTGGTCCACGGCCGTCCAGGTGCCGGAGGCCAGATCGGTGCTCTGCCAGGCGTAGAAGACGCCGTTCGGCGTGTACGTGTCTCCCCAGAGGTACCACGTGTTGCTCGTCAGGGACTTCACCACGGTCGGGGCCTCGGTGCCGCCGTGCGCGACCCCGGTGCTGAACGGGGTGAAGCTGCCGGGGTTCAGGGTCGTCGAGCGGGCGCCGACCAGGGTCTGGTCCTTCTTGTAGTAGAGGTAGTTGACCCCGTTCACGCCGACGGTGAGGTTGCCGTCGATGACGTCGTAGCCGGGGTCGAAGAAGACCTGCGGGTTCG
Organism: Streptomyces sp. NPDC051738; assembly: GCF_044453205.1. NCBI lineage: Bacteria > Bacillati > Actinomycetota > Actinomycetes > Kitasatosporales > Streptomycetaceae > Streptomyces > Streptomyces sp. NPDC051738. The sequence goes on from NZ_JBITCM010000006.1 coordinate 159,140, forward strand.
TCGACGTACGGAAGTCCGTCGTGTAGCTGACCATGATGACGTTGTGGCCGCTGCTGTTCACCGACGAGTAGAGGATGCCGTACTGGCCGCGTGAGGCGTCCCAGAACGCCTCCGGCGCCCAACTGTGCGTGGTGGTCATGTCGTGCAGCTTCAGCAGGCGGTAGCCGGTGAAGGTGCGCAGGTCGGTGGAGTCCCAGACGTGGATGTAGACGCTGTTGCGGGTCCAGTCCGTGCCGCTCAGGTCGGTCGCGAGGACGACGAAGGTGCCGTCCTGCTTGCGCAGCAGGAACGGGTCGCGCAGGCCCTTCGCGCCGAGGGTCGGGGTGGCGACGGGGGCGTTCTGGTTGAGCGGCGTCCAGCGCAGGGCGTCGGTGCTGACGGCCAGGTGGAGGTTGTAGTTCGCCTCCAGCATGGTGTTGGACTCGGTGAAGTAGACCATCGCGTACGCCGAGTCGGCGGCATGGGCGGTCCCCGCGCCGAGGGCCAGGGCGCCGGTCGTGGCGAGCGGGACGCTCGCTGCCATGCCGAGGAAGTGTCTGCGGGACGGGTTCGTCATGCGGCTCTCCAGGGTGCGGGGGGTGAGGGGGTGTGGGGGGCTTCCGAACTGTCGGCATTTCGAACGCGGTTCGGTGAATCGACCAGAAGGTAGGAGAGTGCGGAGGGCGCGTCAATCACATGGTCGTCCTTGGCGGTTTCCCGCCACCGGACGCGACGGCCTCGGTTCAGCTCGCCTTGCGGGCGTCGGCGATCAGCTGGTCGATCAGGGCGATCAGCACGTCCCGGCACGACTCGCGCTCCCGCGCGTCGCACAACAGCACCGGCACGTCCGCCGGGAGCGCGAGGGCGTCCCGGATGTCCTCGGCGGGGTAGGGATGTTCGCCGTGGAAGCCGTTGACGCCGACCACGAAGGGGATGCCCCGGCGCTCGAAGAAGTCGATCGCCGCGAAGCTGGAATCGGGCCGGCGGACGTCCACCAGGACCACGGCCCCCAGCGCCCCGATCGCCAGGTCGTTCCACATGAACCAGAACCGCTGCTGCCCGGGCGTACCGAACAGATATAGCACCAGCTCGCGGCTGATGGTGATCCGGCCGAAGTCCAGGGCCACGGTGGTGGCGTGCTTCTCCTCGATGCCGTTGAGGTCGTCGATGCCGAGGCCCGCGACGGTCAGCGGCTCCTCGGTGCGCAACGGGGCGATCTCGCTGACCGACCCGACCATGGTGGTCTTGCCGACACCGAAGCCGCCGGCGATGAGGATCTTGACCGTGGCGGGCGGCGCGATCGCCTCCACGGTGGTGTCAGAGCCGGCCAAGGCCGTCCCTCACTTTCTGCAGCAGGTCCAGGTTCGGGGTGCGGGGAGTGACGGGGTGCGGCGGGTGCACGGTGATCAGACCCGCCTCCAGCAGATCGCAGAGCATGATGGCGACCACGCTCACCGGGAGGTCGAGATGGGCCGCGAGCTCCGCGACCGCGATCGGCCGCGCGCAGCGCCGCAGGATCCCCGCCTGCTCGGGCTGCGGCCGCGGCGCCCGCTCCGGCGGTGGATCCACCGCCGTCACCGTCGTGATGAGCGTGAAGTCGCTGCGGCTGGGCCGGGTCCGGCCACCGGTCAGCGTGAACGGACGTACCAGCCGCCCCGCCGTATCGTCTCCGCCCACCTCACGCGCCAGGGCCGACATGGGCCCGCGGTGCCGCCGACAGGTGCTCGCCGATCTTCTTCACCAGCATGTTCATCTGGTACGCCACCACGCCGACGTCGGCGCCCTGGTTGGTGAGCACGACGAGGTGGGCGCCCGGTCCGGCGGAGGTCAGGATCAGATAGCTGTGGGCCATCTCGATCAGCGCCTGGCGCACCGGTCCGCCCCGGAAGTCCATGCTGACGCCCTTGCTGAGGCTCATCAGGCCGGACGCGGTCGCCGCCAGCCGCTCGGCGTCGTCGCGCAGGAACCCGGTGGACCTGCTGACGACCAGCCCGTCCTCGGAGAGGACGACGGCGTGGTTGACGTCGGCGACCCGCTCCACGAGTCCGGTGAGCAACTGGTCGAGCTGGGTGTCCGTGGCGGGGGTGGGGCGTGTCATGGCGGTGTCCTTCATGAGCGGTCGGCGGGCGGGGTGGAGGACGTGGGGGAGGAGGCGGCCGAGGCGGCGTCGGCCGAGGGCGGTTCCTCGCGGGCGGAATCGTCACGCGCCCGCCGAGCGGCCGGGACCCGCGGATCCGGCGCCTCGGACACCTCCGGAACCTCGCCGTCGGCGCCGTCCCGAGCTTCGAGCGTGCCTCGCTGGAAGGCGGCGAGGGCGGCCGGGCCTTGGTGGTCTGTGGCTCCCGGTGCGTAGGGGGACTCGTCGCCGCAGTCGTCGCGGGCCTGGAGCGTGCCCCGCTGGAAGCAGGCGAGGGAAGAGGCGGCTCGTTCCGCCGTGAAGTCGTCGGCGGGGTCGCTCTCTTCGGCGGTCGAGGCCTCCTCGCGCAGTTCGGCGGCCAGGCTGGTCTGGGGGACGCGGCGCGGGAGCGGGGAGAGGCCGTCGCGGCGAAGGGCGGGTGGGGTGGGTTCGGTGCGGGCCGGGACGACGGGTCGGGACTCCCGTACCGGCTCCTCCGGTTCGGCGGCACCGGCGTGCTCCACCTCCTCCCGGTCCGGGGCGGCGGACACCTCCCGTACCACGACGTCGTGCGGGATCAGCACGATCGCCGTCGTGCCGCCGTACGGCGAGGAGCGCAGCGTGACGGCGATGCCGTGCCGCCGGGCGAGCCGGCCGATCACGAACATGCCGAGCCGCAGGTCGTCGGCGAGCGCCACCACGTCGAACTGCGGGGGCTCGGCCAACTGGGCGTTGACGGAGTCGTAGTCCTCCTCCGCCATGCCTAGGCCGCGGTCCTCGATCTCCACGGCCAGGCCCTTGGCCACCATCGCGGCCCGCACGCCGACCGGCGCGGGCGCGGGGGAGTACAGGGTGGCGTTCTCGATGAGCTCGGCCAGCAGATGGATGACGTCGGCCACCGCGGGCGGCGCGAGGTGCACCTCCTCCTCGGTGTGCACCTCCACCCGCTGGTACTCGGCGACCTCGCCGACGGCGCTGCGCAGGATGTCGATCAGCGCGACCGGCTCGCTCCAGCTGCGGCCCGGACGCTCACCGCTGATGATGACGAGGTTCTCCTCGTAGCGGCGCAACTGGCTGGCGGTGGAGTCCAGTTCGTAGAGCCCCTTGAGGATGTCGGGGTCCTGGTGCGCGCGCTCCAGCGCGTCCAGCTTGGTGAGCTGGAGGTTGACCAGGTTCTGGCTCTGCCGGGCGATGCCGAGGATGATCTTCTGGAAGCCGCGCCGGGTGTCGGCGAGTTCCACGGCGGTGTGCACGGCGGTGCGCTGCGCGGTGTTGAACGCCTTGGCCACCTGGCCGAGTTCGTCGTGGCCGTAGTCGAGCGGCGGCGTCGCCAGCTCCACGTCGACCGTCTCGCCTCGCTCCAGCCGGGCCACCACGTCGGGCAGCCGATCGTGGGCGAGGCCCAGGGTGGCCTCCCGCAGGCCCCGCAGGCGCCGGGACAGCGAGCGGGTGATCCGCCAGGACATCCCGACGCACAGCAGCAGGGCGACCAGTCCGCCCGCGCTCAGGGAGGCGGCCTTGATCAGCAGGCCGCGCGCGTTGTCGGCGCTGCCCTGCAGCAGGCCGGTCGTCTGCTGGCGGATCAGGACCTCGTACTCGTCGGAGACCTTGACCAGCGCGGCCCGCCACTCCTTCTGCGCGTCGGGTACGACGATGTCGCCCTCGGCACCTGCCGCCGCCCGGGCCGCCAGCACCCGGTCCTCGACGGACTCCAGGGTCCGCCACTGCGGGCCGTCCAGGATCCGCTCGGTCTCCGACTTCGCGCTCCCCGTGAGCGAGGGGAGGATCTGGTCCTCGACGAGCCAGCGGCGGGTGTTCACCAGCTCCGCGAACTCGGTCCAGGTCTTCTCGTCCATCTTCCGCGACGGCGAGGCCAGCGTCAGCAACGCGTCCTCCCGGGACATCAGTTCCGCCGCGTGCTCCAGCGAGACCAGCGGACCGGCCTGCGAGGTGAGATCGCCGTCGTCGACCTGGGAGAGCTCCTGGAAGGCGTGGATCTGGTCGTCGATGATCGACGTGTACTGGCCCAGCGCCTGCTTGGCGGGAATGTCGGCCGGGTTGTCCACCTGGCCCCGGTAGTACTCCAGGCTGCTCACCGACGCGACGACCGAGTACAGCCGGTCTTTGATCCGCGAGGGCGCCTGCTGGATCGCGTCCGACTGGGCGAGGAGCTTGGAGACGGCCTTGTCGGTCTTGCCGCGCTGCGCGTCGAGTGCCGTGCGGGCGGCCTCCTGACGTGTGGCGAGCCATACGGCCGAGTAGCTGCGCTCCTGCTGGAGCGCGAGCGTGGCCTCGGTGCCCATGGCCCCGGTCGACTTGCTCAACCCGGTCTGCGAGCGCAGCCGCAGGCCCTCCGAGAACATCTGGATCGTCGTCACGCTCCAGACGGCGGCGAGCGTGACGCTGGGGACCAGCGCGAGGAGGATCAGGGAGAGACGTATGGAGCCGAGGCGGCGCCGGGGACCTGTCCGTGGAGACATTGTCGTCCTAGGGCGATCAGCGGAAGGCGGGGAGGGCGGGGAGGGCGGGGAGGGGACGGGCGCGAGGGGGGTGGTCGCGCATGTCCGGCACGTCACAGGGGGTTCGCAGGATGTTATCCGTACATGTGGACGTACACGTCACACCTGACCGAATCTTTGGCGACACCGACGGCAGAAGTGTCCGGTCAGCGGGACCCGTTGGCGGCGAACTTCGCGACCGCGGCGACGTTCGACTTGGTGACGAACGCCGGCCCGGTGAGCACCGGGGCCTCGCCGCCGCCGAGGGTGTTGCCGTTGGTCCGGTACAGCCAGAGCGAGTCCACGGCGAGGTAGCCCTGCAGATACGGCTGCTGATCCACCGCGAACTGCACGTCCCCGTCCTGGACCGCCTTGACGAGGTCCTCGTTGAGATCGAAGGTCGCGACCCGCGCCTTGCTGCGCGCCTCGTCGGTCGACTTCACCGCGGCGAGCGCGAACTGCGCGCCGAGCGTGACGACTTCGTCGATGCTCGGGTCCTGCGCCAGCCGGGACGCGACGGTGGCGGTCACCGCGTCCATGTCGGTGCCGTCGACATAGAGGTTCTCGGTCTCGCCGCCGAAGGTCTTCTTCACGCCCGCACAGCGTGCCTCCAGGGCGACGTTGCCGCGCTCGTGGATGACGCACAGCGCGTGCTTGGCCTTCAGATCGTCGAGCTTGCCGCCGACGGCGCGGCCCGCGACGCTCTCGTCCTGGCCGAAGTAGCCCAGCAGTCCGGCGGACCGCCAGTCGTCTATACCGGAGTTGAGGCCGACCACGGGTATGCCCGCTCTGCGCGCCTCGCCGACGGGACCCGTCATCGCCGACGGCTTGGCGAGGGTCACCGCGATGCCGTCGACCTTCTGCCGGACCGCGTCACGCAGCAACTCGGCCTGCCCTGCCGCGTCCGTGTCGCTCACGTAGGTCAGATCGATGCCGTCCTTGGCGGCCGCGGCCTGGGCGCCCTTGCGTACCAGCTGCCAGAAGGCGTCGTCCTTGCCGCCGTGGGCGACGAGGGTGACCTTCAGTCCTGCGGTGCTCGCCGCAGCGTCGGCGTCCGATGCGTCGTCGGTCGCGCCGAGGGCGGAGCAGCCGGCCAGCAGCAGACACGCGGCGGCCGTGAGGGCCGCGAGCCGAGCGGAACGGGAGGAGGGGGGTGGGGTCTTCATGAGGGTGCGGCACCTCGCTGTGCGGCCGAGCCGGAGGAACGAACGAGAGGACGGTCGGTGCCGGGAGGGGAGTGCGCCGACCTGTGAACTCTCGCTGAGGCGGAGCCAATCGCGTGTGACCACCGGTAGTCAAGTGTGCAACCACAAGGCGTGAGTCGTTGCTCCCACATCGTGATGAACCGCTGGCCGGAGGGCGGACCGGGCTCTGGCCCGCCCACATCGCTTGCGCCCGCAAACCGGGTCAACTCGGCTTGCGTGCCACCGCCCCGTACATCGCGATGTCCGCGTCCCGGACCACCTCGGTGCCGGCGCCGTCCGGACGCCACTTGTGGACCTGGACGATGCCCGGCTCGACGAGGTCCACATCGGTGAAGAAATCGCCGGCCTCGTCGAGGGTGCGCAGCCGCATCGGCATGCCCCGGGCCGCGTACTCCCGGGCGACCCGGCCGACCTCGTCCGGCGCGAACTCGGCCGTGCCGATGGACATCGCGAGGTAACTCCCCGCGGGCAGCGGTTCGAGCAGCCGCCGCACGATCCCCACGGCATCGTGCTCGTCCAGCAGGAAGTGCACGATCGCGATGACGGTGAGCCCGACCGGCTCACCGAGATCGAGGGTCTCGCGAAACGCCGGGGCGTCGAGCACGGCCGCGGGGTCGCGCATATCGGCTTCGATGTACGCCGTCCCGCCCTCGGGCGTGCCGGACATCAGCCCTTGGGACAGCGTGAGCACGAGCGGGTCGTTGTCGACGTACACGACCCGGGACTCCGGGGCGACCGACTGGGCGATCTCATGGATGTTGGGCGAGGTCGGTATCCCGGTCCCGATGTCGAGGAACTGCCGAATCCCGGCCTCGGCGGCGAGAAACCGCACGGCACGGTTCATGAAGTCCCGGTTGGCCCGCATGTGAACGGGCAAGGCGGGCCACTCACGCACCATGGCGTCGCCCGCTTCCTGATCGGCGGGGTAGTAGTCCTTGCCGCCGATGATGTAGTCGTAGATGCGGGCGGAGTGGGCGGTGTCGGTGTCGATACGGTCGGTGGACATGAAGCCTCCGGAGCGTCGGCGTCGGGCCGGGTCAGTTTGTCAACTGCCCTAGAGTGCTGGGAAGTTGGCGGGAGAGTGCCAACCTGATAGGGGCGCGGGGAACTGCGCGACCAGCCCCCACGGCGCCGCACCCGCCGAACTCACCCAGCCCCAACGACGCTCCGGCGACGGTCCCGCCGACGCCGCCGCGGCTCCTGATCCGGCAACCACCCGAACGCGAGAGAACTCCCCGCCACACCCAGCGACAGCCCCACGAAGAACCCACCAAGGTTCGACGTAGGCCAGGTCCCCAGGGAAACCAGCACCCCGGTGATCGAGTAGAAGAGCCGCTGCGCCGGGTTGAACAGAACCAGCAACCCCAGCAACACCATCAGCCCCGGCAGCAGATACCCGGCCAGCCCCTGCATACCGACATGCAGAACGACCTTCAGCGAAGCCTTCATCGTGAGCAGAATCCACGCCCCGCCCAGCGCGAGCAACACTCCGCCCCAGAACGGCCGGTCGGCCCGCCAACGACGGAAGGCCGACCGGAATCCGACGCGCGAGCTCACGGGCAACCCGAGCCGCTGAACCGAAGCTTCAGCCCGGGAAGCCTGAACACTCCGGCAGTCGTCGCGTAGTTGGTCTGCCGCAGATTGGCGATGCGCACGGTGTCCGCCTGCTGGCTGAAGACACCGATCGGCCCCTTCACCCCGGCCTTGGTCAACGTACTCGCGTCGTTGCCGATCTCGATGTTGTCGAACGCCGCGTCCCCCGACAGCTCGGTCGAGTCGGTGGTCAGGTCGACCGCGGTCACCTTCTCCGACCCGCCACCCGCGGTGATGAGCAGGTTGGTGCCGCCGAGGTCGACGCTCTGGCACAGCTTCGTGAGCGTCGCGTTCTTGATCGCGGACGTGACGACCAGCACCTGGCCGCCGGTGTCCCCCTCGTTGGGGCTGCCCGGCGCCATGTTGTCCAGGCCGCCGAACTGCTCGAACCCGGTGCCGTTGAGCTCGGTCGCGGTGACCGTGAAGGGCATGCCGGAGATGGCGAACTGCACGCCCAGCGCGCCCTCGGCGGTGAGGACGGCGAGGGCGCCGGCGACGAGGGTTGCCGGCACCGCCATCACGGCGGCCCGACGTGCCCGGACCCGCCCGCGTCTCGCGGGACCGTCGGGGGTTTCGGCGGCTTCGGACACGGAACCGCTTTCCGGGTTCTCGGGTGTGTTGTCGGCGGACGAGGTGACGTCCGAGGACGTGGCCATAACTGCTCCCAGGTGCATAAAAGTGCGGGTAGGGCATCAGCGGCACGTTGTCCTGGCGCGGACAGCGCCCACGGCGCACGTCTCCTCACAACTCCCGGCGGGTGCAAGGGCTTTCTCGTACTCCGCAGTAGCCAGCCGGGAAGTTACCGGTGGTTACACATGAGGGTCAAGACAGTTGTGTAAAAAGGGTGTTGGTTGTGTGCCACCTGTGGGTCAAGGGCTTCCGGGAGCCTCAAAAAGCTCCACAGGAAACATCAACGCCCTTGCAACGCCTTGACGTTGACCGACCCTCAGGTCTACAACTCTCCCTGGCTCCCCCCTGGATCCGTGGCGCCGGATCCGCCGCCGCGCGGCCTCTGCCCGCGTTCCCGGACCTGATGTCCTTCACATTTCCTTTCCGCCTCATTCCGCGAGATCACTCCACGGCGCCGTCACGGTCGCTTCCCCCTCGGTCCGTGCCGGCCACCCCCCGCCCGGTCCGGCCGGAGCCCTCCCCACGGTCTCCGGCCGGCCACCGGTCGGGCTGCCGTTGCCGGTCCGTGTCGTACGGAGAAGGCGTCACGGACCGGCAACAGCCCACGCGGAACTCGCGCACCCTCCACCCCCGGGGCCCTCCACCTCCACCTCCACCCCCCGAACCCCCTGAGCCCTCAGACCCTCAGGGCACTCCCCCGCAACGAAAGACGAGGTACACCCGCATGCGCGCACGCACCTTCCTCACCCTCGCCGGCACCGTCGCCGCCCTCGGGCTCGCCGTCCCCGCCTCGGCCGCCGACACCCCGGTCCTGACCACCACCGACGGAGCGGCCGTCGCGGTCGGTGCCGTGCTCGACGCGTCCCTGGCGAGCGGCACCGCCGCCACGTTCTACTCGAGCGCGACCGGCACCAGCGGCATCTCCTGCACCAGCTCGGCGTTCTCCGCCACCGTCACCGACAACCCCGCCGCCCCCGGCACCGCCACCGAGTCGCTGACCTCCCACACCTTCGACACCAGCGGCTGCACCGCCAACGTCACCGGTGTGCTCGGCGTCAGCGGCGTCACCGTCGACAACCTGCCGTACACCACCAGCGTGTCCTCCGACGGCACGGTCACCGTGACTCCGGCCGCGGGCTCCGCCATCCAGTCCACGGTCACGCTGCGCACCCTGCTCGGCAGCATCACCTGCGTCTACCAGGCGCCGAGCCTCTCCGGCACGGCGAGCAACGCCGACAACAGCATCGCCTTCGCCAACCAGCCGTTCACCAAGACGTCGGGTTCGTCGCTGTGCTTCAGCAACGCCTACTTCACCGCCAAGTACGCTCCGGTGACGACCTCGGGCCTCGCCGTCAACGTCAACTGACCGCCCTGCGGCGGTAGTTCACCGCCGACGCAGACGCAGTGCCAGGGCGGCGCCGCCGGTGAGCACCAGCACCGCCGCGGCGCCGCCCGCCAGCATGGGGGTGGACGGGCCCGAGCCGGTGTCCGTGCCGGAGGCAACCGGGGTGCTGTCGCCCTGGGGCCGCGCGGACGCCGGGGTCTTCGACGGCGGTTGCGGCGTACGCTGCTCGACCGCAGGTGAAGGGCTGCCGGCGGTGCCCTTCTCGGGCGCCGCCGACAGACTGCCGTCCGTACGCTTCTCGCCGCTGCCCGGGGAGGCGGCCGGGGAGCCCTCGCCGCCCTGCTCCTTCGTCTCCGGGAACACCACGTCCGAGCACGAGTAGTACGTGTCCGGCGTGCTGCTGTTCTGCCAGATCGTGTACAGCACATGCCGCCCGGCCCGGTCGGACGGCAGCTTCGCCCGGATCCGGTACGCCCCGTCCGTCAGCGCCGGGTCCTTCACCTCCGCGAACGGCCGCTCCGTGAGGTCGGACCAGGTGAGCGGTTGCGTCGGGTCGTAGCCGGGCTTGGTGAGGTAGAGCTTGAAGGTGCCGGTGTGCGGGATCGTCGAGACGTACCGCATGGTCAGGGTGGCGCCAGGGGTCAGCCGGGTCGACGGCCAGTCGGCGCGGGCGAGGTCGAGGCCCCGGTAGGCGGGCAGCCCGCCGCTGCACAGCTCTCCGTCGGGGACGACCTGACGGTCCCGGCCGTTCACGTTCGCGATCCGCAGGTTGTCCCAGGCCGTGAAGGGGGCGCCGTTCGACGCGACCGCCGCCTCGCAGGCCGCCGACCGGGACGCGCTGCCGCCGTCGGGGGAGCAGGCGTACACCCGGCTGACCGGATCCGTCGGCGCGCCGTGCGCATGAGCGGTCCCGGCCGTCCACACCGTGAGCAGCAACGGCGTGACGGCGGCGGCCGCCAGGGCGGTGCGGTGCGATTTCATCCAGGGCATCCGGGACATCCGGAACGTCTCCTCGGCCGGCGTGGGAACGGTCCTCGTGCAGTACGGGAAAAGGGCCCGGCGCGTTCAGTGCGCGACGAACCGGGCAGAGCCCGCTCATACCGGTCAACTCTTCGACGTAGAGGGTGGGTTTCCGGCCTGATCGAGGGTTTCCCCTGTATCCCGATGACCTTTTCTTTGCCTATCGTTCGACCACAGTCGACCCACAGGTGACCCCGAACGGGCCGACGCCCGCGTCCGGCCGGCCGCCGCGCGCCCCGCACTTGCTGCACTGCCCCCCACGCATTCGCTGCACTGCACCCCCCACACGCATGCGCCGCATTGCCCCACCCGCCTTCCGGCGTAACCCCCCGCCGCTTCGAGGACGAAGCGAAGAGACCGCCGCTCCGCGCTGCCCGGAGTACGGCCGGCCACGAAAGGCACACCCTTGCGTACCTCTGCATCCACCAGACGGAAGCTGATATCCGTCGCCGCGGTCTCCGCCGCCCTGTTCACGGCCGCCACCACCGTCGCCGTGGCCCAGGAACCCGCTCCCCGGGAAGCCGCCGTCCCCACGGCGCAGACCGAGGCCGCCCCCGGCGCCACGGCCGAGCGCCTCATCGTCGGCTACAAGTCCGGCGCCGCCGAGGCCAAGTCGAACAAGGCCGCCGAGACCGACGCCGCCGCCAAGGGCAAGGAGGCCGGCGAGGACCTCGACTTCCAGCGCCGCCTCGGCTCCGGCGCCGCCCTCGTCGACCTGGGCGAGAAGCTCACCAAGGCCGACGTCGCCGACGTCGTCGCCGAGTACCAGGCCGACCCGCAGGTCGCCTACGTCGTACCGGACCGGCTGAACAAGCCGCTGGCCACCCCCAACGACACCGAGTACACCAAGCAGTGGGACCTCTTCGAGACCACCGCGGGCATGAACGTGCCAGGTGCCTGGGACGTCGCCACCGGCAGCGGGGTGACCGTCGCCGTGATCGACACCGGTTACGTCTCCCACTCCGACCTCGGCGCCAACATCGTCGCGGGCTACGACTTCATCAGCGACACCGCGGTCTCCAACGACGGCAACGGCCGTGACAGCAACCCGGCCGACACGGGCGACTGGACCACCGACGGCCAGTGCAGCACCGACTGGACGGCCACCACGTCCTCCTGGCACGGCACCCATGTCGCGGGCACCATCGCCGCGGTCACCAACAACAGCAAGGGCGTCGCGGGCATCGCCTACGGTGCGAAGGTCTCCCCGCTGCGGGTCCTCGGCCAGTGCGGCGGCTACGACTCCGACATCATCGACGCCATCACCTGGGCGTCCGGCGGTACGGTCTCCGGTGTCCCGGCGAACACCAACGTCGCCAAGGTCATCAACATGAGCCTCGGCGGCGGCGGTGCGTGCTCGACCGCCACCCAGAGCGCGATCAACGCGGCCGTGAACCGCGGCACCGCGGTCGTCGTCGCGGCGGGCAACAGCAACGCCAACGCGGCCAACTACTCGCCGGCCAGCTGCAACAACGTCATCAGCGTGGCCGCCGCCGACCGGCAGGGGAACCGCTCCTACTACTCCAACTTCGGATCGGTCGTCGACATCGCGGCCCCGGGCGGCGAGACCAACTCCGTCACGGCCAACGGCATCCTGTCCACGCTGAACTCCGGCACGCAGGGCCCGTCCTCCGAGAGCTACGAGTACTACCAGGGCACCAGCATGGCCGCCCCGCACGTCGCGGGTCTGGCCGCGCTGATGAAGTCGGCCAACGCGTCGCTGACCCCGGCGCAGATCGAGTCCGCGATCAAGACCAACTCGCGTACTCTTCCCGGCACTTGCTCCGGTGGCTGCGGTGCGGGCCTCGCGGACGCGGCCAAGACGGTGCAGGCGGTGAGCGGCAGCTCCGGCGGCTCCACGGGGGGCACCACCTTCACCAGCTCGGGCGCACTGTCCGTCCCGGACAACGGCTCGGCCGTCGAGTCCTCCATCACCGTGAGCGGCCGCAGCGGCAACGCCCCCTCGGCCCTCCAGGTCGGCGTGGACATCACCCACACCTACCGCGGTGACCTGGTCATCGACCTGGTGGCCCCGGACGGTTCGACCTACCGTCTGAAGGCCGCCAGCTCCTCGGATTCCGCGGACAACGTCAGCACCACCTACACGGTGAACGCCTCCAGCGAGACCGCCAACGGCACCTGGAAGCTGCGCGTCCAGGACACCGCGGCCGATGACACGGGCAGGCTCAACAGCTGGAAGCTGACCTTCTGAGCCACCCCTGAACACGGGCCCTGAACGGGCGCGTATCACAAGCGGGCGGGCCGGCCGATGCGGATGGGGCATCGGCGGGCCCGCCGTACGTCTGTGTCACTGACGGCCGCCTCCATGCCGGTGACGACCACCTCGGGTGACGACCACCTCGATGACGACCACCGACCGGCCCGACGGAAACCGTCACTCCGGTCGGTGTCGTGTACTCAGCGTGCGGACAGGTCCATGGCTCCGTGCTCGAAGTCCGCCGGGTCGAGAGCGGCCAGGACGCGGACCCCTCGGTCGGGCCTGCGGTCGATGCCGGTGAGCAGGCCCGGCAGCGCGATGCTCGGCAGGAGGTGTCCCCACAACACCGAGATCCGGTCCGCCAGATCAGCCCGGTCGGTCAGCGCCCGCGACATCAACTGGATGCCCGCGAACGCCCCGACCAGCAGCTCCACCGTCTGCCTCGGCTGCACGGTGGGCAGCAACTCGCCCTGGCCACGGGCCTGTTCCAGCACCACCACCAGATGCTCCACCCACTGCCGGAACGGCCCCGAGTGGTCGACGCCGGGCGGGGCGCTCTGGTCCACCGCCAGCCGCACACTTCCCTTGAGCAGCGAGTTGCCGAGCAGCCGCTGCCCGAACACAAAGGTCATGTCGACCAGTTCCTGCAGCTTGCAGGCCTGCGGCGGCACCGCGCCGAGTGCCACCTGCTCGTCCAGCACGGCCTGGGCGAGGGACTCCTTGGACGGGAAGTGGAAATACAGGGCGCCTTTGGTCACATCGGCCCGCTCCAGGACCATCGAGATGGTGGTCGCGGTGTACCCATGCTCGTCGAAGACCGCGCCGGCCGCCTCCAGAATCACTCTCCGCGTCCTGATGGCGCGCTCCTGCCTCGCCATAACCGCCCCTCCGCTGCACCCAGTTGACCCGCGCGCCCGGCGTGCGCCGGAGCGGATTCGGGCACGGCGAGCGACCCGAGGCCGCATTGAAAACAAACCGGTCGCCTCGTACTCTAACGCTCGCGGCACGGGCACCTCGCCGTCCGTCAACCCACACACGGGGGGACCCAAGGAGGGGACGCATGCCTCAACCGCGGCAGCTTGCCACGAACCCGCTCGCCGAGACCTTGACGGTGCCGGACGGCCTGACGGCCACCGTACCCCGCCAGCTCGTCCACCGTGCCTCCGTGGCCGAAACCCTGCTCACCGGCGGAACCAGCACCGACACCGACCGGTTCACCGTCTTCGCCCAGTGGCCGCGCGCTCATCAGTTACACGTGTCTCCGGACCGGTCGGCGTACGAGCCGTTGCTCGTCGCGGAAACGGTCCGCCAGGCCGGCACACTCCTTGCGCACACTGCCTACGAGGTCCCTCTCGGCCACAAGTTCGTGCTCAAGGAAATGCGGTTCAGCACGCACCCCGAGCATCTGGCCGTCGGCTCCGCGCCCGCCGAGCTCGCGATCCACATCACCGTCTCCGACATCGACCGGCGCGGTGGTCGCGTGGCCGGATTCCGCTATGACGCCGACGTTCGGATCGGCGGGGAGCGGGTGGCGACCGCGCACACGGCCGCCACCTGGACCAGCGACGCCGTCTACCGCCGGCTGCGCGGCGGCCGTTCCGCGGCCACCGTGTCGGCGCTGCCCGTCCCGCCGGGTCTGCCGCCCGCCGCAGTGGACCGCGCCCTGCCCGCGGACGTCGTCCTCGCCCCGTCCGGCGACCCCGACCGCTGGCGACTGCGAGTTGATACCGCACATGCTGTTTTCTTCGACCACCCACTCGATCATGTACCCGGCATGCTGCTGCTGGAGGCCGTCCGCCAGGCCGTATCGGCCCGCACCCGCAACGGCCGCCGGACGCCCGTGTCGTTCCGCACCGTGTTCCACCAGTACGCCGAACTCGACCAGCCCATATGGATAGAGGCGGCCGACGGGCGGGAGGCGCACGACGCCGATGTCCAAGTCGTCGGACAGCAGGGGGAATCGACGGTCTTCGAGTGTGAGGTGGGAACCGAGGCGGCGTGAGTTATCTTTGACGGAGAGTAAGAAACAAACGGCATGACCCGTTCTTTTCAGTCCCAGGAGAGTCCAGCCGATGGTGAGGCAGTTACGCGCCGAACAGACCCGCACCACGATCCTCACAGCCGCCGCCGAACTGTTCGACCGTCACGGCTATGAATCGACCAGCCTCAGCGACATCGTCGAGCACGCCCAGGTCACCAAGGGCGCCCTGTACTTCCACTTCGCGGCCAAGGAGGACCTCGCCCAGGCCATCATGGAGCTCCAGTCCAGGGCCTCCCGCCAGGTGGCGAACGAGATGGACGCCCGCGGCCACTCCTCCCTGGAGGCCCTGATCCGCACGACGTTCGGCATCACACGCCTGACCGTCGAGGGCCCGATACCGCGGGCCGGCCTGCGCCTGGCCACCGGGGGAGTGGTGATACGGCCGCCTCTGCGGCACCCCTTCACCGAGCTGCTGGACATCACCACCCGCAGGCTCCACGGCGCCGCCAAGGAGTCCGACATCCATCCGGACGTCGACGTCGATGCCGCGGCCCACTCCCTCGTCTGCTTCTTCGTCGGCACCCGCGTCGTCGGCCGCTCCCTCGAACCCGTCGCGCGCCAGCCCCGCCGGGTGGCCGAGATGTGGCACCTCATGATCCGGGGCCTGGTCCCGGTACCTCGCCGGGCCCGCTATCTCGCCCTCGCGACACAGCTGGAGCGTGAGAACAGAGCCGTATGACGCCCGCGATACGGTGAGGCGCATGCCCGACAGGTCCGACACTCCGCTCGCGCCCGTGCTCCTCGCCGACGAACCCGGCTCGTTCCCGCACAGCGTGCTCGCCGAACGGCATCCCGCGATCATCCGGCAGGTACGGGAGTCCTTCCCGTACGACCCCGAGCGGCACCGCGCGCTGGACGCGCTCCTCGCGAGCTGCGCCAAGGGCGTGATCGAACCGCTCCCCGCCGACGCGCACGACCGCGGCCGCTGGACGGCATGGGGCGCCGACGCGTACACCGGCCGGTCCTGGTTCGACGTACCGTGGCTGTGGTCGGAGAGTTACTTCTACCGCCAACTCCTCGAAGCCGTGGGCTACTTCACCCCCGGCCCCTGGCAGGGCATCGATCCCTTCCGCCCCTCCAAGCTGGCCGAGCTCGACGCCCCGGAGACCGACGAGGAACTGGCCGCCCTCGACTCCCTCGCGGACCGGCCCGCCGACGAGCAGGACCGGGCGCTGCTGCACGGCTCCCTGTGGGGCAACCGCGCCGACCTCGGCTTCCGACTGTCGGACGCCGGGCACGGCGAGACATCCTCGGACACCCCGCCCCTGGTCGCCGACGACAGCGAGACCCTTTGGTCCCTCCTCCCGCCCTCCGGCGCCGCCACCCTGTGCCTGATCGCCGACAACGCGGGCCGCGAACTCGTCCCCGACCTGCTACTCATCGCCCACCTCCTCACCGAGGGACGCGTCGGGCGGGCCGTCCTCCACATCAAGCCGTACCCCTACTACGTCTCCGACGCCACGCATGCCGACGTACTCGACGCCCTGCGCCGGCTGACGGCGGCACCGGGCGCGGCGGCGACGTACGGACACACCCTGTGGTCGGCGATGACCGACGGCCGCCTCGTCGTCCGCGCGCACCCCTTCTCCAGTGGCCCGCTGCCGTTCGCGGAGATGCCCGGCGACCTCCGCGAGGAGCTGGCCACGGCCACCCTCACCATCGTCAAGGGCGACCTCAACTACCGCCGTCTCGTCGGCGACCGACTCTGGCCGCCGACCACGCCGTTCACCGAGGTCACCGCGCATTTCCCCGGACCGGTCGCCGCCCTGCGGACGTTGAAGTCCGACGTGATCACCGGTCTTGACGCCCGCACCGAGGCGGCGCTGGTCGAGGCGGAGGGGCAGAAGTGGCGGACCGGTGGGACGCATGCGCTGATCCAGGTGCGGACGTGATCATCGTGGGGCGCGCAGGGCTCAAGTGATGTGTATCGGGAGCGACTTGAGTCCGTTGATGAAGTTCGACACCAGACGCCTGGGTGCGCCCGCCGTCCGCAGTTCGGGCAGGACCCGCAGGGCCTCCCGGTAGAGCACCCGCAGCTGGAGCCGCGCGAAGTGCGCCCCCATGCAGACGTGCGGGCCGTCGCCGAAGGAGACGTGGGGGTTCGGGGTGCGGGACAGATCCAGCCGGTCCGGGTCGGCGAAGACCCGTTCGTCGCGGTTGGCGGAGGCGTGGAAGACGACCACCTTGTCACCCGCGCGGATACGACGGCCGGCCAGCTCCGTGTCCTGCGCGGCGGTGCGGCGGAAGGTGAGGACCGGGGGGTGCCAGCGCAGTAACTCATCGACGGCGGAGGTGAGTTCGACGCTTCCGATGCGTAGGCGATCGTACGCCTCCGGGTGCTCGGCGAGGGTGAGCAACCCGCCCGGTGCCGCGCTGCGGACGGTGTCGTTGCCCGCGACCGTGAGCAGGAAGAAGAACATCTCCAGCTCGGCTCGGAAGAGTTCGGCGTCGTGGGCGAGCGTCGTCATCACGTCGTCGTCGGGGTACCGCCGCTTGTGCGCGGCCAGCTGCTGGGCGTACCCGAACATGTCCCGCAGCATCGCGGGCGACCGTGGATTGACCGGCTTGCCCGCCGGGTCCAGCACCTGCGGACCCGCCTCGTCGGGGTCCTGGTAGCCGATGACCCGCTGCGTCCAGTGCAGCAGCAGCCTGCGATCGGCCTCCGGCACGCCGAGCAGGTCGGCGAGGTTGAGCAGGGCGTAGTCGTCGGTGACGGTGGAGACCAGGTCGACGGTGCCGTCCGAGGCGCGGGCTTCATCCAGGGCGTGTGCGAGGAGCGTGCGCGCGCGGTCCTGCGCGACCTTGGCGAAACGATCGATGCGTCCGGGAGTGAAGGCCCGGCTGACCAGTCGCCTCAGGCGCCCGTGCCCCGGAGGGTCCTGATTGAGCATCATGCGGCGGATGAACGGCAGGTCGTCCGGGTCGGGGTCGCGGATCTGGGTGGCGCCGATGTACGAGGAGTACGTCGCCGAGTCCTTGAGCACCCGCACCACGTCCGCGTGCCGGGTCACCGCCCAGAACCCGGGCCCGGCGGGCCAGCCCAGCACCTCGGGCTCGTCCTGCCGGGCCACGGGGTGGTGGTCGCGCAGGACGCGATAGGCGTCGTACGGGACTCCGGTGGCGTACTGACGGGGGTCGAAGACGTCCGGGACGGGGGGTGCGTGGTGGACGGTCACGCCTGCCCGCCCTTCGCGATGAGGGTCCTCCTGCTCGAACGAAGCAGGCAGTGGGAGAGTCCGGTGAAGGAGGTCATGCGACCAAGGTGGCGTATATCGGTGAAGGCCGACAGATGGATGCGTCCGGGTTGGTGTGCTGACCGTGCTGACCGTCGTGGTTCCGGCGGGTCGGCTGTCGTTCATCGTTCACGGATCCCCTGTGGTGATCATGACAAATTCTTGGTAGTCATGTCGCTATGCCGTTACGTCAATTGCGCTCGGGAACGAGGTCAGCGGCGGCCGCCGCGGCCACCGTCATGCTGGTGGCACTCACGGGCTGCGGCGACGGCGAGGACTCCTCGTCCGGGGCGGAGGGGCGGGAGACCGTCACGGTGGCCGCCCTGCCGCTGATCGACTGTGTCGCCCTCTACATCGCGCGGGACCGCGGCCTTTTCGAGAAAGAGGGCCTCGACGTCCGTATCCAGCAGGTCCAGCAGAGCCTTCAGGCGCTGCCGGCCCTGGCCAAGGGACAGATCGACATGGTCGCGAGCGCGAACTACGTGACCTACATGCAGGCCCATGAGAAGGGCACCCTCGACATCCGGATCGTCGCCGAGGCGATCAGGGCCGCCCCGCGCATGATGGAGGTCCTGGTGTCCAAGGACTCGGACATCAAGACCGTCGCCGATCTGGAGGGCAAGAAGCTCGCGGTCAACGTCCTCAACAACGTCCAGTCGCTCACCTTCGACGAGATCCTCGCGAAACAGGGCGTCGGCCGTCCCGTCTACCGGGCGATTCCCTTCCCGCAGATGGGCGCCGCCCTGGACAAGGGCCAGGTCGACGCCGTGCACGCGGTCGAGCCCTACGACAGCGCCATTCAGGACGAGCTGAAGGCCAGGGTCCTCATCGACGGCTCGTCCGCGCCGGTGGAGGCCATCCCGCTCAGCGGATACGTCAGCACCAGCAAGTACGCCGACGGGAACGGCAAGACGCTGGCCGCGTTCCAGCGGGCCATCAAGGCAGCCGTGCGGATCGCCGAGGAGGACCCGTCCGTCGTGCGCGAGACCCTGCCGACCTACACCAAGGTGACCGAGAAGCAGGCCGAGTCGATCGATCTGCCCGTCTTTCCGCCCACGATGGACGCCACGCAGCTCAAGCGGCTGACCGACCTCATGGAGAAGCACGGGATGCTGAAGAAACCGATCGATCCGGCGACGTTGCTGGCCAAGTGACGTGACGTGAAAGGCCGTCAGGAGCAGCTGCTGCTGGGCGCTTTGGGGGTGCTGCTGGCTTTCGGTGCCTGCGAGGCCGTCTCCCGTGCGGGTCTGGTGCGGCGCAGCTATCTGCCGCCCGCGTCCGAAGTCCTCGTCCGCGCCGTGGAGTTGGCGGGCGACACGGTGTTCCTGGACGGCATCGCCGCGACGTTGCGCGCCTGGGTGCTCGGTCTCGCCCTGGCGTGCGCGATCGCCGTTCCGGTCGGGCTCGTCCTCGGGAGTGTGCCGGTCGTCGCCGCCGCGGTGCGGGCGATCGTCGAGTTCCTGCGGCCGTTGCCGTCCGTCGCGCTGATCCCGCTGGTCTCCCTGCTCCTCGGATCGGGGACCGAGACCAAGGTCGCGCTGGTGACGTACGCGTCCGTCTGGCCGATCCTCTTCAACACCATCTACGGCCTCGGCGAGACCGACCCCCTCGCCAAGGACACCCTCCGCGCCTTCGGCTTCGGCCGCTTCTCCGTCCTCCTGCGCGTCGAACTACCGGGCACGGCCCCCTTCATCGCCGCCGGCATCCGCATCTCGGCCGCCGTCGCCCTCATCCTCGCCGTCGCCACGGAGATCCTCTCCGGCTTCGGCGAGGGCCTCGGCATCTTCATCGCCCAGGCGGGGCTGGCCACGGACGGGACGCGGGACGTGCTGGCGGGGGTGGTGTGGGCGGGGGTTCTGGGGCTGGTCATCAACGGGGTGCTGGAGTGGGGGGAGCGGCGGTTGTTTCCTTGGACGCCGGGGCGGCGGGGTGTGGGGTGACGGGGTGGGCGTGTGGCGTTCCGTGCGGGGTGACCAGGTGGGTGCGTGGCCGTCGGTGTGGGGTGGGTACGTGGCGTTCGGTGCGGGTCGGTCGTGTGACGCGCGTGTGCCTGAGCTCCCCGCGTCGCGCCGTGAGGAGCGCTGAATGAACCAGCCCCGCGGCACCGCGTCCCGAGCCGCATCCGGATCCGGATCGGGATCCGCCGGAGCTCCTGACCGACGGTCGGCAGCCACGCGCCGGGTCTTCGCACCGTCGCCTCTGCGCCGCGCCCTCGCCCCCGCCGCCGTACGCCACGCCCTCCTGCGCTGGACCGTCCTCGCGCTCGCCGTGGCCGTCTGGCAGGTGGCCGCCGGGGCGCACGGGAGCGTCTACTTCCCGCCGCCCGCCGAGATCGCGCGGCATGCCGGGGATCTGTGGTTCTCGGGTCCCGTGCGGCACGTCTTCCTCACCGAGGCCGCCGTCGCCGACATCCTGCCGAGCCTCGGCCGGATGGCCACCGGGTTCGCTCTCGCCGCCGTCGCCGGGATCGCCCTCGGCGTCGCGGTGGGCCGCTCGCGGCGCGCGTACGCCCTGTGCAACCCGGTCCTGCAGTTCGCCCGTGCCGTCCCGCCGCCCGCCCTGGTCCCCGTCTTCGTGGTGATCTTCGACTTCGGTGCGCCGATGCAGATCGCGTCGATCGTCTTCAGCGCCGTCTGGCCGGTGCTGATCAACACCGCCGAAGGCGCCCGCGACACCGACCCGCTCCGCCTTGAGGTCGCCGCTGTCCTGCGCCTCACCCCGGCCGAACGGCTCCGCTTCCTCATCCTGCCCTCCGCCCTGCCCCGCATCTTCGCGGGCCTGCGCCTGAGCCTCTCGCTCTCCCTCATCCTCATGGTCTTCTCGGAGCTGCTGCCGGGCACGGCCAACGGCATCGGCTTCACGCTCACCGACGCCCAGTCCCGCTCCGACCTGCTCACCGTCTGGGCGGCGCTGGCCCTGCTCGGCGCCCTCGGCTATCTCCTCAACACCGGCCTGCTGGCGGTCGAGAAACGGCTCGTCGGAAGAGGGAGGACCACGACCGTATGACCCGTACGCCCCCCACCACCTCCGCCCAGGGACAGCCATGCTCCGCCTAGACGCGGTCGGCCAGCACTACGGCGACCACCAGGTACTGCACGACATCACCCTCACCGTGCCGGACGGCCAACTCCTGTGCGTCGTGGGCCCGTCCGGCTGCGGCAAGTCCACCTTGCTGCGCACCGTCGCGGGCCTGCTGCCGGCGTACGACGGCACGATCACCCTGGACGGCACACCCGTGCGCGGCGTCCCCGACAACCTGGCCGTGGTCTTCCAGGACTACGCCCGCTCCCTCTACCCCTGGCTCACGGTCCGCGAGAACGTGGCGCTTCCCCTGCGCCGCAGGGGCCTGCCGCGAGCGGAACGCCGGGCCCAGGCCGACCGCATCCTGGCCCGGGTCGGCCTCACCGACACCGCCCGGCGTCATCCCTGGCAGCTCTCGGGCGGCATGCAGCAACGCGTGGCGATCGCCCGCGCTCTGGTCTGCCGCCCCTCCCTCCTCCTCATGGACGAACCCTTCGGCTCCCTGGACGCCCAGACCCGCGAGGACCTGGAGGACCTCCTCCTGGAGGTCCACCGCACGGACGGCGCGACGATCGTCTTCGTCACCCACGACATCGACGAGAGCGTGTACCTGGGCGACCGGGTCGTCGTCCTCTCCCCGGGGCCCGGCTCCAAGGTCGTCCTGGACCTCCCGGTCGAACTCCCCGGCGCCCGGGACCAGATCACGACCCGGGGCCTGGCGGAGTTCGTCACGTTGAGGTCGGAGGTGGGGCGGGCGGTGCGCAACCGGTAGGCCGTCAGCCAACGCGCACGTCCTGCCACACCAGCCGGTGGTCGGACGTCGGAACCGTCTTCCCGTCCCCGACCAGGCGGTACAACGGGTCGTCGGACGTCGGCCAGAAGACGCCGTTCGCGCCCGGTATCAGGCCCTTGGACGGCAGGACGTAGTCGACGCGCAGGTTCCCGGGAGCGGTGTCGCCGAAGTCGGAGGTGTCGTACGCCGGGTTGCCGGTGTGCGAGGCGTTGGCGCCGCCCTGGAGCCTCGCGGCCTCCACGCCGCCCGCGCTGGACGGCGGGGTGGCCGGGAGATTCACCGCCGGGTGGTCGAGCAGCTGCCGTATGGCGTGGTCGTAGCTGTCGCCGTCGTACGGATCGGCGTTGTTGTCGCCCGCGATCACGAACCGCGCCCCGGGCCGCAGCCCGCCGCACACGCCCTTGTCGTCGTAGAGGTACGAGCTGCGCCGGCGCCCGCCGATGTAGTCGGCCCAGAGCCGGATCTCGTCGTGGTTGCGCCGTCCGTTGCGGTCCTCGGTGCCGTCGAAGGTGGGCGGCGTCGGGTGCGACACCAGGAAGTGCACGGTGGAGTGCCCGATCCGCACCGGCACGTCCCAGTGGCTCTTCGACGACAGCCGCAGGATCGCGCGGGCCTCGTCGCCGTAGTAGCCCGGCGGCATGATGTGGCCCGGCATGTCCTTCCACAGGAAACGCTGGAAGGTGCGCACCGCGCGCGTGTCGATCGGGTACTTCGACAGCACGACCATGCCGTACTGCCCCGGGAACCAGCCGTAGCCGTAGGCGTCCTGCCCGTACGCGTCCGAACCGGGCGTCGTCACGGCGCCGTTCTTCCCGTCGAGGTCCACGCCGGTGGCGACGCCCGTGTTCACCGGGCCGGTGAAGTGGTACGGGTAGCGGACCGGCTTCGCCCCGCTCTGGCCGACGGCCAGGTAGTTGCGCAGGAACAGGCGGGCCGCTCTGCCCTGCTCGTCGTAGTCGAACTCGTTGATCAGCAGGATGTCCGGGTCGACGCGCTGGATGGTCTCGGCGGCGTTGCGCGCCTGGGCGTTGTCCGGCGTGGACAGGTCGGTGATCAGCCCGCCCTGGGCGGAGCGGTTCAGCGAGGCGTTGAAGGTGGCGAACCGAACGGACCGGCGGCCGTGCCGCTCGGCCGCCGCTGCGGGGAACGCCGCGGTCGTGGCCAGCGCCGCCCCGGCGAGGGAGGCCAGCGCGGTGCGGCGGGAGAGGGATCCGGTGTGGTTCATCGCGACTCCGGTACGGGAGGTGGACACAGGGGACAAAACAAGGGGGACAAAACAGGGCGGACAAAACAGGGGGACACATGAAGCTCGGACAGCGTGAGGCTCGAAAAGTCTGCGCGCGTAGAGGTGAACGCCACAAGGCCCGGCGAGAACTCCCGGATTCATCCGTGATTCACGCGATGGTGTGATCATGTGCGGCGCCGTGGATGCCTGTGGAAGCCCGGGGGTAGGGCCGGGCCATGACGCAACAGCCCTTCGAACTCCCGCACTTCTACATGCCGTATCCCGCGCGGCTGAACCCACATGTCGACGAGGCACGCGCCCATTCGACCGAGTGGGCGCGCGAGATGGGAATGCTGGAGGGATCCGGGGTCTGGGAGCAGACCGACCTGGACGCGCACGACTACGGCCTGCTCTGCGCCTACACCCACCCCGAGTGTGACGCCGAGGCTCTCTCCCTCATCACCGACTGGTACGTGTGGGTCTTCTTCTTCGACGACCACTTCCTGGAGACCTTCAAGCGCACCCAGGACCGCGTCGGCGGCAAGGCCTATCTGGACAGGCTCCCACTCTTCATGCCGATGGACCTGTCGACCCCGATGCCCGAGCCGCAGAACCCGGTCGAGGCCGGGCTCGCCGACCTGTGGACGCGTACGGTGCCCGCGATGTCGGCCGACTGGCGCCGCCGGTTCGCGGTCGCCACCGAGCACCTCCTCAACGAGTCCCTGTGGGAGCTGTCCAACATCAACGAGGGGCGCATCGCCAACCCCGTCGAGTACATCGAGATGCGCCGCAAGGTGGGCGGTGCCCCCTGGTCGTCGGGCCTGGTGGAGTACGTGAGGGCTGAAGTCCCCGCGTCCGTCGCCGAGTCGAGGCCGATCAGGGTCCTGATGGAGACATTCTCCGACGCCGTGCACCTGCGCAACGACCTGTTCTCCTACCAGCGCGAGGTCGAGGACGAGGGCGAACTCAGCAACGGCGTCCTGGTGCTGGAGAAGTTCTTCGGCTGCACCACCCAGGAGGCCGCCGACACCGTCAACGACGTCCTCACCTCCCGGCTCCACCAGTTCGAGCACACCGCCCTCACCGAAGTGCCCGCCGTGGCGCTGGAGAAGGGGCTCACCCCGCAGGAGGCCGCGGCGGTCGCGGCGTACACCCAGGGGCTGCAGGACTGGCAGTCGGGCGGCCACGAGTGGCACATGCGCTCCAGCCGGTACATGAACGAGCGCGCCGAACCCACCAGCCCCTGGCGGGGCCTCACCGGTCCCGGCACCTCCGCCGCCGACATCGGCGCGCTGCTCGCCTCGGCGGGCGCGGAACGCCTGCGCGCCTACACCCACGTGCCGTTCCAGAAGGTCGGCCCGTCCCGACTGCCCGACTTCTACATGCCGTTCCAGGTGGAGCTCAGCCCGCACCTGAACGACGCCCGCCCCCGCCTCACCGAGTGGATGCACCGCATGGGCATGCTCCAGGAGGGCGTCTGGGACGAGGACAAGCTCGCCGCCTACGACCTACCGCTGTGCTCGGCCGGCATCGACCCGGACGCCACACCGGAGGCCCTCGACCTCAGTGCCCAGTGGCTCGCCTGGGGCACCTACGGCGACGACTACTACCCCCTCGTCTTCGGTAACCGCCGTGACCTGGCCGCCGCACGGCTGACCACGCAGCGTCTGTCGGCGTGCATGCCCCTCGACGGCGAGTCGGCCACCGTCCCGCTCAACGCCATGGAGCGCGGACTCATCGACCTGTGGGCGCGTACGACGGCGCAGATGACACCCGGCGAGCAGCGCACCCTGAAGGACTCGGTGGACGTCATGACCGAGAGCTGGGTCTGGGAGCTGTCCAACCAGATCCAGAACCGCATCCCCGACCCCGTCGACTACCTGGAGATGCGCCGCGCCACCTTCGGCTCCGACCTCACCCTCAGCCTGTGCCGGATGGGCCACGGCCCCGCCATCCCGCCGGAGGTGTACCGCAGCGGCCCCGTCCGCTCGCTGGAGAACGCCGCCATCGACTACGCCTGCCTCCTCAACGACGTCTTCTCGTACCAGAAGGAGATCGAGTACGAGGGCGAGATCCACAACGCGATCCTCGTCGTGCAGAACTTCTTCGGCATCGACTACCCGAGCGCGCTGGAGGTCGTCCACGACCTGATGACCCAGCGCATGCAGCAGTTCGAGCATGTGGCCGCCCACGAACTCCCCATCGTCTACGAGGACTTCCGGCTCTCGAACGAGGCTCGGGAGATCATGGGCAACTATGTGGTCGACCTCCAGAACTGGTTGGCGGGCATCCTGAACTGGCACCAGAAGGTCGACCGCTACAAGGCCGAGTACCTGGCCCGCCGCGCCCACGGCTTCCTGCCGGACCGCCCGCCGGCGGTGCCGGTCCTCAGCTGACGTCGCGTACCCGCGCCACTGCCTCCTCGGCGAGCTCACTTACGGTCTTCGCGGCGTCCTCCGGGAGCTCGCCGAGTATCGCGTCGGCGGCCGTGAGGAGTGTGCGGGCTTCCTCCGGTTGGCCCGCGTCGGCCAGGGCGCGGGTCAGCCTGTAGTGCTCTTTGGCCATGAAGCGGCCGAGGCTCCCGCATTGCCAGTTACGCAGGGAGTCGTCCTCCGAGGTCGCGAGGTTTTCGCGCAGAGCCGCCAAGGTCCGTACGGCTTGCGGTAGTTGGCCGACCGCACGCTCCAGGCGGGCCTGGTCGAGTCGGGCCACCGCCCGGTTCTTCGCCCCCTCCCGCAACGAGGCGTACAGGCGCTGGGCGCGCAGTGCCTGGATGCGGTCGCCGAGCCCTTCGAAGTCGTGCGCCAGCGCGCGCAGCGGGGCGGTGGTCAACTCCCGCGGTGCGTCCGGCCGGCGGAGTCTGCTCTGGTCCATGGCGAACTCGTCGAGACGGCGGATCAGCGCGACCCTGGCGAGCTCGGTCATGCCCTGGTCGCGGGCGAGGCCGGTCCATGTGTCCACTGGTTCGTCCGCGGGATCCGTACCGAACAGCGACTCGTCGAGCTCCTTCGCCCACTCCCGCAACGCGTCCGCACTCGCCCCGGGTTCGGGCATTCCGCCGAGGCCGCACCAGGTGTCGTAGGTCGTCTCGCGCACCTCGTACAACAGGGGCAGGTCCGCCACCTGCCCGCGCAGCCCCACCAGCACCGCGGCGAGCCGCAGTTCGTCCGTCATCGAGGACTTCGCCTCGTGCCGCAGCAGATGCCGCAGCACCTCCAGGTCGCCCTCGGCGCGGTCGAACTGCGCGGCCCGCAGGGCGAGTCGACGCCGTACGGGATCCTCGGCCACCGCGTCCCATACCGCGCGGTCGCCCGCCCGCAGCAGGGCGAGGTCGGCGCGGCCAGTCGCGAGCACCGGCTCCCACAGGGGAGGACCCGGCGGACCGAGCACCTCGTATGCGCACCCCTCGTCGGCGTTCAGCAGCACGAAGTCCGGCTCGGTGCGCAGAAGTGCGGCCTGCCGCATCGCTTCGAGCTCGGCCGTCGAGCGCTCCGGAAAGCCCAGCGCGGCGCGCAGCTCAGCCCGAGCCTCATCGAGACCAGGACGCTGGTGGAATTCCTCCTCGTCGCCTGCGCTTTCCTCGTCCTCCCCGCCTTCCGCCAGCCCGATCATGATCTCCAGTGCCTCGTCGACACCGGAGCCGATGATCCCGGCGCCGCCCTCAGAATCGGCGTACAACACCGAGCCGTCCGCGCACACGAAGTACGTACCGCCGGTGTCGTCCCCGGCCACCACCTCCAGCGGGCCGCCCGAGGCGAGGCGGACCTCCTCGACGTGGCCGTGTGCCGCGCGGGCCAGGTCGAAGTTGAAGGGGAAGGCGGCCAGTTCGGCCAGGCGGGGATTCTGCCGGAGCAGCCGCAGCGCGTGATCGGTCATGTCACAGAACGTAACAGCGGCCACTGACAACGGACTTCGGCCCTCCGAATGCCGTTTCCGAAACTTTTCGTGCGGAACGGGATATTCCGGGAACCTCGGCGGTGCGCCCCGAGTCTTCTGGGGTGAGGGGAACAGACAACGAGAACACACGGGGGTGTTCGACCTTGACCGACATCATCGAGAGGTTCACGGACAGCGACAACAAGGCCGAGACGGGAGAGCAGCAGCCGGCCGTCGGCGAACTCACACCGTACGCGGCCCCGCTGCGCGTCCCTCCCGTCCTGCGGCCCGCGTCCGACGACGTCCTGCGCGAGACCGAGATCGCCCTGCGCCCGACCTGGATCCGCCTGCACCCGCAGCTGCCGCCGACCCTGATGTGGGGGTACGACGGCCAGGTGCCGGGTCCGACCATCGAGGTGCGGCGCGGACAGCGCGTGCGCATCGCCTGGACCAACCGCATCCCCAGGGACAGCGAGTACCCGGTCACTTCGGTGGAGGTGCCGCTGCGCACGGACGGCCGTCCGCAGTCCACGACCGAACCCGGCCGTGACGGCGTCGAGCCCAACAAGGACGTCGCGGCCCTGCCCGCCTGGTCGGTGACCCATCTGCACGGCGCCCAGACGGGCGGCGGCAACGACGGCTGGGCGGACAACGCGGTCGGCTTCGGAGACGCCCAGCTGTCCGAGTATCCGAACGACCACCAGGCGGTGCAGTGGTGGTACCACGACCACGCCATGAACATCACCCGGTGGAACGTGATGACGGGCCTGTACGGCACCTACCTCATCCGTGACGACGAGGAGGACGCCCTCCATCTCCCCTGTGGGGAGCGGGAGATCCCGCTGCTGCTGGCCGACCGCAACCTCGACACCGACGAGGACGGCCGTCTCAACGGCCGGCTCCTGCACAAGACGGTGATCGTCCAGGAGAAGAACCCCGAGACGGGCAAGCCGGTCTCGATCCCGTTCACCGGCCCGTACAGCACGGTCAACGGCCGTATCTGGCCGTACGCCGAGGTGGACGCCGCCTGGTACCGCTTCCGGCTGGTCAACGCGTCCAACGCGCGCATCTACAACCTCGTCCTGGTCGACGAGGACGACAACCCGGTCCCGGGCATCGTGCACCAGATCGGCAGCGACGGCGGACTGCTGCCGCGCCCGGTGCCGGTCGACTTCGACGGCGCGCTGCCCACGCTGAGCGCGGCGCCGGCCGAGCGCTTCGACCTGCTCGTCGACTTCCGCGGTCTGGCGGGCCGCAAGCTGCGCCTGGTCAACAAGGGCCGCAACCAGCCGCCCGGCGTACCCGACCCGGCGGGTGACGTGCGCTATCCGGCGGTCATGGAGTTCCGCGTCCGGGAGAGCTGCGAGCCCGACACCTTCGAGCTGCCCGAGGTGCTCTCCGGTTCCTTCCGTCGGCTCACGCACGACATCGAGCACGGGCACCGCCTGATCGTGCTCACCCCGCCCGCCACCAAGGGCGCCGGCGGCCACCCGGAGATCTGGGAGATGGCCGAGGTCGAGCACCCGGGCGACATCCAGGTCCCCACCGACGGCGTCATCCAGGTCACCGCAGCGAACGGCAAGACCAAGACATACCGGCGTACGGCCCGGACGTTCAACGACGGCCTAGGCTTCACGATCGCCGAGGGCAGCCACGAGCAGTGGAGCTTCCTCAACCTGGCGCCGATCGTCCACCCCATGCACATCCACCTGGCCGACTTCCAGCTGCTGGGCCGGGACGCCTACGACGTCTCGGGCTTCGACCCGGCGGTGGGCGGCACCCGCAGCCCGATCCGGTACGACGCGGGCACCTCGATCCCGCTCGCACCCAACGAGCTCGGGCACAAGGACGTCTTCCAGGTGCCCGGCAACCAGGCGCTGCGCGTCATGGGGAAGTTCGACGGCGCCTACGGCCGGTTCATGTACCACTGCCACCTCCTCGAACACGAGGACATGGGCATGATGCGGCCCTTCGTCGTCATGCCGGCGGAGGCACTGAAGTTCGACCACGGCGGCGGGCACGGCGGACACGGGGAGGGACACACGGGCTGACGTGCGGGCACGTCGGGCTTCCCGTTCCTGACCACGGGTCAGTCTCACTCGATCGTGGCTCGTTGTGCGCCGGTGCGCAGGGTAGTCACCAGGCGGAGGCGATCCGATGGAACAGACTGCGTTGCGACCCAAGCCCATGCCTGGTCAGGGGCCCGGTGACGGCGCCGAGGCCGGGGCCGGCGCGCGGCGTCCGCATGCCGCGCCCCGGCGCCGAGGCCGACGATGCGCGACCCTGTTGTGCGCCTTGCTCGTCGGGCTGGTCCTGATCCTGTGCGGGGTCGGCCTCGGCACGATGGGGGCCACCGTGATCGGCATGAGCAGACTCGCCGAACTGCAACGTCAGCAGACGGGGCCGGGCATGCCAGGAAGCCCGACGAGCCCGGCCCACCCCGGTTCCTCGGCCACGCCGTCCCCGACCCCCTCGCCGTCCCCCGCCGCCGTCGCGACCCTCGGCGTCGAGGCCGTGGACGCCGAGAAGCCGGGTGCCCTGGTCGTCGGCGTCCACGTGCCAGGTCCCGGATACACGGCCGGACTGGTCCGGGGCGACGTGGTCCTCGCCCTCGACAAGACCCGCGTCGACTCGGCCGCCGACCTGGCACGAGCCGTCGCCGGGTCCCGCCCTGGCCGCGAGGCCGTCCTGACGGTGCGCCACCGCAGCGGCGGCTACCAGCAGCTGACGGTGGTCCCGGGCGTCGTCACCTGACCGCCCCGCACTCCCTCGCGGTCCTGGGCCATTACGCGAAAACCACTCGCCACACTCCGCCGACAAAGCCAGCATGACCTCATGCTGACCACCCTCATCGCCTTCCTGGGGGCCTGTACCCTCGTCGCCGCCTCACCCGGGCCCAGCACCGTCCTGATCATCAGGCAGTCGCTGCACAGCAGGCGCTCCGGATTCCTGACCGTGCTCGGCAACGAGACCGGCGTCTTCATCTGGGGCGTCGTCGCCGCGTTCGGCCTGACCGCACTGCTGACGGCCTCCGAGGTGGCGTACGACGTGATGCGGATCGTCGGCGCGGTCGTACTCGTCGGCTTCGGCGTCCAGACGCTCCGTCAGGCCCGCCGCGGCAAGGGAGCGGAGGAAGGCGCATGGGAGGGCACCCGGAAGAGCGGCTGGGCCTCCTACCGCGGCGGGCTGCTGCTCAACCTCGCCAACCCCAAGGCGGCCGTCTTCGCTCTGTCCTTCCTCCCGCAGTTCGTGCCGGAGAGTGCCCCCCATCTGCCGACCATGATCGGCCTCGCGGCGCTCTGGGCGGTCTACGAGGTCGGCTACTACGGCCTGTACGTGTGGTTCGTCGGCCGGATGAAGACCCTGCTGTCCCGCGCGGGTGTGCGCCGGCGCCTGGAACAGGTCTCCGGCGGGGTGCTGCTGCTCCTCGGCGTCCGTATGGCACTGGACGGCTGACGTGATGCCCGGCCGGCCACTCGACGCCGGATCGGCCACCGAAGCCCCCGTCCGGCCACCCGAGGCGCCCCATCAGTCGTCCGAGGCGCCCGATCAGTCCTCCGAGGCATCCGACCAGCCCCTCGAAAGACGCGCCGACCGGCTCGCGCCGCCCCTCTCGTCCGGGCAGGATGCTGCCCGTAGTCCTTTCACGCGCCCAGGGAGGCCCGGATGACCGGCACCGCACCCGCGCCCTTCACCGCCGACGACTACAGGGCCCGTACGGCACGTGCCGCGCGGACGGCCGCCGACGCTGGGCTGGCCGGGCTCCTGGTGGCACCCGGCCCCGACCTGGTCTGGCTCACCGGCTACGCGCCCACCGCGGAGACCGAGCGGCTCACCCTGCTGGTCCTCGTCCCCGGCCGGGACCCCGTCCTCGTCGTCCCCGCCCTGGAGGCCCCGGACGCCGCGAAGGCCGTCGGCGCGCCGGGCCTGACCCTGCGGGACTGGACCGACGGACAGGACCCCTACGCCGCCACCGCCGCCCTCCTGGACCCGAGCGGCCGGTTCGGCGTCAGCGACAACGCCTGGGCGATGCACCTGCTGGCCCTGCAGAGGGCGCTGCCCGGCACCTCGTACGCCTCCCTCACCGACGCCCTGCCGATGCTGCGGGCCGTCAAGGACACCGCCGAGCTGGAGCTCCTGGCGGCCGCGGGTGCGGCCGCAGACGCAACGTTCGAGGAGATCCGGAAGGTTCCCTTCGGAGGCCGCCGCGAGTCCGAGGTCGCCGCCGACCTCGCCCACCTGCTGAGGCGCTTCGGCCACTCCCAGGTCGACTTCACCATCGTCGCCTCCGGCCCGAACGGCGCCAACCCGCACCACGAGGTCGGCGACCGCGTGATCGAACGCGGCGACATGGTCGTCCTCGACTTCGGCGGCCTGAAGGACGGCTACGGCTCCGACACCTCCCGCACCGTCCACGTCGGGGAGCCCACCGACGAGGAGCGCCGGATCCACGACCTGGTGCGCGAGGCCCAGGAGGCGGGCTTCGGCGCCGTACGGCCCGGCGTCGCCTGCCAGGAGGTCGACCGGGCCGCCCGCGCGGTCATCGCGGACGCCGGGTACGGCGAGTACTTCATCCACCGCACCGGGCACGGCATCGGCGTCACCACGCACGAGCCGCCGTACATGATCGAGGGCGAGGAGCAGCCCCTGGTGCCCGGCATGTGCTTCTCCGTGGAGCCCGGGGTGTACCTGCCCGGCCGCTTCGGAGTGCGCATCGAGGACATCGTGACGGTCACCGAGGGCGGCGGCCGGCGCCTCAACGACACCACCCGAGAGATGGTCATAGTGGACTGACCCGGCGGACGATCCCGGCGCAAGGAGCTCCCGTAGACCCCGACACAGACCCCCGAGCGACAACGGCGCGACCATGACCCAGGCACCGACACCCACCGCGGACACCGTCCGCCGGCTGGTCCGTTCCCTGCTCAAGGACGGCGTGGCCGACTCGGCCGGACCCGAGGTCCGGCCCGCCGCAGCGGGCGCCGAACCCGCCACCTGGTGGGTCGGCAGCCGCCATGTGCTGCGCCTCGCCCCCGACCGTGAGACCGCCGCCCGCCGGCGCCGCGAACTGCGCCTGCGCGACCTCGTCCGCCCGCACGTCCCGGTCGCCGTCCCGACGAGCGTCGCGTACGGGGAGTGGGCGCCCGGGCTGACCTACACGCTGGACACCAAGGTGCCCGGCGGGTCGACCGCGCAGTACGACGTCTCCGCCGTCGGCGAGGCCGACCTGGCCGGGCTGCTCACCGGGCTGCGCGAGATCCCGGTGCGGCAGGCCGAGACGCTCGGCGTGCCGCGCGCCGCACCGCGTTCCCTGGAGGCCCTGCGCCGAGCCGCCGAGCGC
The DNA here is from genome assembly GCF_044453205.1 of Streptomyces sp. NPDC051738. Taxonomy (NCBI): domain Bacteria; kingdom Bacillati; phylum Actinomycetota; class Actinomycetes; order Kitasatosporales; family Streptomycetaceae; genus Streptomyces; species Streptomyces sp. NPDC051738. The sequence continues at coordinate 191,274 of NZ_JBITCM010000006.1, forward strand.
CCGGCCGAGCGCCTCGCCGCCGCCGACGAGTTCGACGCCGCCCGCCTGCGCCAGCTCACCCAGCCGGCCGCTGTGCAGCTCGCGGCCCAGCCCGGCACCGCGGTCCTCGTCCACCACGCCCTCACCGGCGACCACCTCGTAGTCAGCGCCGACGGCCGGGTGCGCGGCGTCCTCGGCTGGGCCGACACCGTCATCGGCGACCCGGCCGAGGACATCGCCGGCCTCGCCCTCGCCGTCGGCTCCCCGGCCGCGGTCCGCGCCGCCACCCTCGCCGGCTACGCCGCCCGCCCCTGCCTGCGCGGCCTCTGGCTCGCCCGCTGCGACGCGGTCGTCCACCTCGCGGACCGCCTCGACGGCAAGGGCGAGACACCACTCCCGCTGCTGAGGACGCAGCTCCGCCACGCGTGGGAGGCGATTCTGCTGGAGCGCGTGACGGAGCTGCGGGAGGACGAGGAGGGGGACGAGGAGTACTGACGGGCCTTCCCGCTCACCTCAGCCCTGCAACAGCACCACACCCGACTCCCCGGGCACATGCAGCACCCCGTCCGCGCCCGGCGCCTGAACGGGCTCCCAGGCCGCCAGTACGGCCGCCTTGCGGGGCCCCAGTGGGATCGCCGCCGGTTCCTTGGCGAGGTTGACGGCCACGCGTACGTCGCCGCGGCGGAAGGCGAGCCAGCGCTCCTGCTCGTCGTAGGCCACCTTGGTGTCGGCGAGGTCGGGATCCGTGAGGTCGGGCTGCTCGTGGCGCAGGGCGATGAGGCGGCGGTACCAGGCCAGCACGCGCGCGTGAGGCTCGCTGGCCGGCTCGGACCAGTCGAGGCAGGAGCGGTCCCGGGTCGCCGGGTCCTGTGGGTCGGGCACATCCTCCTCCGCCCAGCCGTGCGCCGCGAACTCCCGCCGCCTGCCCCGCCGTACGGCGTCGGCGAGCTCCCGGTCGGTGTGGTCGGTGAAGAACTGCCAGGGCGTGCCCGCGGCCCACTCCTCGCCCATGAACAGCATCGGCGTGAACGGCGCGGTCAGCGTCAGCGTGGCCGCGCAGGCCAGCAGGCCGGGGGAGTCCGGCAGGAACGCGGCCGCCAGCCGGTCGCCCTGTGCCCGGTTGCCGACCTGGTCGTGGGTCTGGCCGTAGCCGAGGAGACGGTGCGCCGCCACGCGCGCGCGGTCCAGCGGGCGCCCGTGGTGTCGGCCCCGGAAGCTGGAGTACGTGCCGTCGTGGAAGTAGCCGCCGGTGAGGGTCTTGGCGAGGCCCGCCATGGGGGCGCGGGCGAAGTCGGCGTAGTAGCCCTCGGACTCGCCGGTCAGCGCGGTGTGCAGGGTGTGGTGGAAGTCGTCGTTCCACTGGGCGTGCAGACCGAGGCCGCCCTCCGCGCGCGCGGTGATGAGCCGAGGGTCGTTGAGGTCGGACTCGGCGATCAGGTACAGCGGCCGGCCGAGCTCGGCGGAGAGGGTGTCGACGGCCGTCGACAGCTCCTCCAGGAAGTGGCACGCGCGCGTGTCCACCAGCGCGTGCACCGCGTCCAGACGCAGCCCGTCGATCCGGTAGTCCCGCAGCCAGGCCAGCGCGCTCTGAACGAGATACGCACGCACCTCGTCCGAGCCGGGCGCGTCCAGGTTGACGGCGGCGCCCCAGGGCGTGTGATGCGTGTCCGTGAGATAGGGCCCGAAGGCGGGCAGATAGTTCCCGGACGGACCGAAGTGGTTGTGCACGACGTCGAGGACCGCACCGAGGCCCAGCTCGTGCGCCCGGTCGACGAAGCGTTTCAGCGCCTCGGGGCCGCCGTACGGCTCGTGCACGGCCCACAGGGAGACCCCCTCGTAGCCCCAGCCGTGCCGCCCGGGGAAGGGACTCAGGGGCATCAACTGGACGTGGGTGACGCCCAGTTCGGCCAGATGCCCGAGCCGCTCGGCGGCCGCGTCCAGCGTGCCCTCGCGCGTGTACGTGCCCACGTGCAGCTCGTACAGCACGGCGCCCGGCAGCGGGCGCCCGGCCCATTCGCCGCGCCACGCGTACCGCTGGTGGTCGACGACCGCGCTCAGCCCGTCCGGGCCGTCCGGCTGCCGGCGGGAGCGCGGGTCGGGCAGCACGGGGCCGTCATCGAGCGCGAAACCGTACCGAGTCCCGTCCCATGCCTCCGCCTCCCCCCACCACCATCCCGCGCGATCGGGATCGCGCTCCAACGCGCGCGTGGCGCCCTCGCAATGGAGCGTCACTCGGTCGGCCTGCGGTGCCCACACCTCGAACTGCACGGACGGTTCCCCTTCGTCTGCTCACCGTGATGTAGCCCGTCCATGGTGCTTCAAACGAGATCAATCCGCTTTTGAATCTTCCCTTTTGTGGAAGGTGTCGCGGCCGGTTTCGTGGCCTGTTCCGTCGAGCACGCGCGCGTGGCCGCCGTTTCCGCGTTTTCTGGACACCGGGGGTTCACTGACCGACAATCAGCACCGTGACGTCGTCCTTCGAGTTCAACACGTACCCCGCGCGGCTTTCCGACGCGGAGCGCGACAAGGCGCTGAAGGTGCTCCGTGACGGCGTCGCCATGGGCCGGCTTTCGCACGACACGTTCGTGCGGCGCATGGAACTCGCCCTCTCCGCCCGCCGCGCGGACGAGCTCGCCATCCTCACCGCCGATCTGCCCGTCGAGAGCCGGGTGTCCCGTCTGGTCTTCGGCACCGTCGAGGCGATCTCCGGCTTCACCGTACGACTGCGCAGGGCATGGCAGGCCGAGCGGCTGCCCAAGCTGCTGCTGCCGCACCCCGGGGCCGGCCATCCGCTGCGCATAGGGCGCGACCCCGCCAACGGACTGCGGCTGACCCACGAGACCGTCTCCCGGGTACACGCCGAACTGAGCCACCAGGGCGGCATCTGGGTCCTGCGGGATCTCGGCTCCACCAACGGCACCACGGTGAACGGCCGACGCGTCATCGGCGCCGTAGTGGTCCGCGAGGGCGACCAGGTCGGCTTCGGCCGGATGTCGTTCCGGCTCGCCGTGTACTGAGCCGAACCTCCGCCCTGGCCTTGGCTTTACCCGACGCCTGACCCAAGTCCCTTTGCCCTCTGTGGTGTTGACGTACCCGTCAACTCGTGACTGACTGTGCGTACACCATGCACACCAGGTGAATCGACGGCACCACATTGTGGAGGTGTGCCCTGCCGCCACTCCTCCGCTACCCGACCGTCGACGAGCTGGGCGCCCGGGCGGCCGCACTCGTCGCCCGAAGTCCCCGTGACGCACGACTGCGCCGTGTCGGCACATCCCGCGCGGGCACCCCCCTGTGGCTGCTGTCCGTCGGCCACGGCACCCGCCAGGCCCTCGTCGTGGCCGGCCCGCACGCCAACGAGCCGGTGGGCGGCGCCACCGTCCTGCGGCTGGCCGAACGGGTGCTCGCCGACCCCCGCCTGCACGAGGGCGCCGACGCCACCTGGAACCTGCTGCTGTGCCTCGACCCGGACGGCCTGCGCCGCAACGAGGGCTGGCTGCACGGCCCGTACGCCCTCGGCGGCTACTTCCGGCACTTCTTCCGGCCCGGCTTCCTGGAACAGCCCGAATGGCTGCCCGACGGCGCGGACGCCGCCACGCTGCCCGAGACCCGCGCCCTGCTCGACCTCCAGGACGAACTGCGGCCCTTCCTCCAGTGCTCCCTGCACGGCGTCGACGTCGGCGGCGGCTTCGTCGAGCTGACCCACGACCTGCCCGGCCTCGCCCAGCGCGTCGCACACTCCGCCGCCCGCCTCGGCATTCCGCGCGAGCTCGGCCCCTACGACACCCTGTACTGGCCGGAACTGGGACCCGCCGTCTACCGGATCCCCAGGCCGCGCCGGGGCGATCTCGCCGCCGCCATCACCGAGGCGGCCGTCGAGTCGACGTGGTTCCATCCGCACCCGCACGGCACGGTCACGGCGGTCATCGAGGCCCCCATGTGGGGCGTGGCCGCAGTGGAGGACGCCACCCGGCCCGCTGATGAGGAAACGGTCCTGCGCATGGTGAGCCACACCCTGCGCCATGACACCCGCGTCCTGGAGCGGCTGCTGGAGCGCCTGCGCCCGCACCTTCCCGCCGGACCGGAGACAGCCCGGCTGCTCGCCCCGGTGGACGACTATTTACTGGTCTGCCCCGGGCTCGCCGACACCTGGGACCCCGACGTCCCGGCCATCGGCGGCGCCCACCCCCTGCCGCCGCTCAGCACCGCCCATCTGGCCGCCCTGCGCATCGCCGGGCGGCGCCTCGCCCTGCGGACGGCCGGGCTGCTCCACCAGCTCGTGACGGCCGCCGGACGCGACCCGGCCGCGGTGACGCCGGAACTGGACCGCCTCCTGGACGAGTGGTGCGACGACTACCGCGACGGCTGCGGTGCGCGCTGGATACCGGTCGCGCGCCAGGTGGAGTACCAGTCGCGGGTGGTGCTCGCCACGTTCGAACTCGCCGGTCGGTACGCGCCCGCGTGCTCCCGTTCGAGTGAGTCCGGCTGGAATGCGGGGGCCGCCGTGCCGATGCATCGGGAATGACGCGAATCCTCACGAGGCGCTACCTCACCGGACACTCCCACGCGGCGAAGGCGGCACGGGTCGGCCTGGCGGCCGCCGCCACCCTCCTGGTCCTCGGCGCCGCTCCGGCGCCCGCGGCCGCCCACGACCCGATCCTGGAGCCGGGGCCGACCCGCTGGCTCTTCCTCACGATCACCCCCGGCGACGGCGGACGCGGCGTCACACGCGGCGACGGCGGACACGCCGGCACGCACGCCGAGGGAGGGCACAGCCGCGGCATCCTCCTCTCGTGCGACCCGCCCCAGGGTCACGAACGCGCGGTCGAGGCCTGCGCGGAGCTGGAGAAGGTGGACGGCGACGTCAGCCGGCTCCAGGGACTCCAGCCCAAGAACACCTTCTGCCCGATGATCTACGCGCCGGTCACCGCCCACGCGCGCGGGACGTGGGGCGGACGACCCGTCGAATACCGGGAGACCTTCTCCAACTCCTGCGCGCTGACCGCGCGGACGGGCTCGCTGTTCACGCTGGACAGCTGACCTGGTCGGTCGAGCCGATACGGCCACCTGGGCGCCGCAGCCATGCCGGTGGCGAGCCGGACGCGCGCGTGGAGGGCGTCTACGCGCGCGTGGCGCCGTCGGGTCCGCGTGGCGCTGCCCTGCCCGCGCCGCGTTGTCCTGCCCGCCAGACCGCACCGCCCGCCGGCCCGCACCGTCCTCCTCACGGCGCACCGTCCTCCTCGTACCGAGAGGTCCGTCTCACGCCGCTCGGTCGCGTGCGTGCAGGGCCGCCGCGACGACCGTGCGGGACTGGTGCTCGACCTGGTGCTCCAGGGGCACCCAGCGGGCGCGGAAGCGTTCGGCGAAGGCGTCGCTCCAGGTCGCCACGAGGTGTTCGAGGCGGGGTGCCGCGCGGTCGTCGGCCTCCTGCAGGACGCGCAGCAGCATGGCAGCCGCCCGCAGCGGCAGCCGGCGCCCGAAGGCGTCCACGCTTCCGACATACGCCCTGGTGTCGTCGGCGGGCGGCGTGTGCATCCAGTCGGCGGCCAGCCCCGGCACCACCTCAAGGGCCCACTTCGAGGCCCGCCACAGGGGTCCGTCGACGCCGTCCAGGCGGGGGAGCGCCTCGGCCAGCACCCGCTCCACCTCCAGGGCGTCCCGCATCAGCCGGCCCCCGAGCCGCCGCAGAGCCCTGGCCGGATCCGGATGCGGAGCCGGATCGTCCACCAGGTCGCTCGCCCACATCGGCACCTCGACGACCGCGGTCAGGCCGCCGTACCGGTGCACGTGGTACCAGGTGCTGCTGCGCGCGTCGTCCGGCATGCTCGGGTACGCCGCGCCCGCGCCCGGCGCCGGCATCACATGCACCCCGGGGCCGGAGGCGGGCCAGCCCGCCGCGTCCGAGGCGCCTGTCTCCACCGGGATGTGCAGCTGGGCCGCGGACTTCGCGAACGGCTCGGCGAGCCCGGGGACGTCCCTCGTCAACTGCACCCAGCTGCCGCCCAGGTCGGTGCCGTGCAGGGTCACCTGGAGGTAGGGGCGCAGTTCGTCGATGACCCGGGTCAGCGCGCGGGTCTCCGGCGGCAGCAGGTCGGGCGGCAGCGCGGCCGGGGCCCACTCCGGCTGCTCCGGGGCCGCGGGCCGGAAGAAGCCGAGGTGGTACTCGAACAGGCTGCGGGGCGCCGGGGTGACGTGCAGGCTCGCTCCGTCGGGGTCCGCGCACAGCAGGAAGTGCCAGGAGATGTCGGCCCGCAGGTCCCGCTCGTGCAGGACCCGTTCGGCCACCGCGAGGAGCGTGGAGCTTCCCGTCGGCTCGTTGGCGTGCGCGCCCGCGACCACCAGGACGGCGCGGGAGGCGTGGCCGATGGACAGCAGATGGAGGGGTCTGCCGCCCCGTGATGTCCCCACCTGTCTCAGCGTGCACAAGCCGGGTCGGTGAGCGGCCAGGGCCCGGGCGGACAGGACCATTTCGGCAAGGGTGGGGTAGCGCAGCTCCGGCAGGAGACTCACCCCCGTCACGTCCGCCCTGCTTCGCAATCCGCAGTACCCCACGGTCTCGTTGACGTGTCAAGGATTTCACCGGGGAGGCTCCAGGGGGCGCCCGGTTGCATTGACCGCCGGCAGGTACGGGCGCTTGGCGTCGGAGGGTCCGCTATGCCCGCCCGGCCGCGCCACCAGGGCTGCCTCCGCGCCTCAGGAGCGCCGGAACGAGACGTACGCCCCGCCGGTCACCGCCCGCCCGCCACCAGGACGGACACCGGAGCCGGACGGCAGGTGCACATCGCCGCTCGTCACCACGCGCCGGCCGTCAGGCACGAGCGCCGGGAGCACGCGCGGGTACGAGCCGGTCGCCGGAACGGTGCCACGGCGCGCGGCGAAGTCGTTCGCGCCCGGCACTACGTCGCGTCCGTCCGCTCCTCCTCGCCGACCCTCTCAAGCAACGCCACCGGCAGCCGCTCCAAAAGCTCCTCCACGCGCGCGTGCCCGGTGAACTCCCGCTCCGGAGCCAGCACATCGACCCAGCGGCCCGGCGGCAGCGGCAGCAGCGTGTCGCGCCAGCCGCCCGCACGGGCCAGCCGCAGTGACAGCCGGGTCACGGCGGTGACCACCTCGCCGGAGCGCACGAAGGCCGCACAGTGGGCGGCCGCCGGGCCCTCGGCGGTCAAGGGCGTGTACGACGCCGAGTCGCCGAACACGTCGGGGCGACGCCTGCGCAGCCACAGCGCGGCCGCGGTGAGCGCGCCCTTGTCGCCCGGATCCTCGTGGGGGAACCGCACGGCCCGCCGGTTGTCCGGGTCCACCAGCGCCCGGTACTCGCCCTCGGTGCCCTGGTAGACGTCCGGGACGCCCGGCATCGTCAACTGGGCCAGGGCCATGCCCAGCATGTTCGCCCGGATGTGCGGCTCCAGGCCGCTCCGGAAGGCGGCCACGCGCGCGTAGGGCGCCCCACACGGCCCCGCCGCGACGAACGCCGCCACCGCCTCCTCGTACGGCGGCTCCTGCTCCGTCCAGCTCGTGAACAGCCCCGCCTCGCGCACATGCTTCAGCAGGGCGCCCTGCACGCGGTCGACGGCCGCCTCGCCCAGCGCGAACACCGTCTGCCACGCGGCCCACGCCAGTTGTGCGTCCGGTACGCCCTCGCCGTCGCGCGTCACCTCCGTCAGGACGTCCGCCCAGCGCTCCGGGCACTCGGTGAGCACGGCCAGCGCCGCCCGTACGTCCGCACTGCGCTTGGTGTCGTGCGTCGACGCGACCGTCCCGGACAGGGGCCAGTCGCGCTGCACGCGCGCGCAGTACGCGTGGAACTCCTCGGGCGAGACCGCGGGGCTCCCCGGGTTGCCGCCCACCTCGGTCGCCGACAGCAGCGGCACATAGCGGTAGAACGCGGTGTCCTCCACGGACTTGGCCCGCAGCGCCGACGCCGTCTGCGCGAACCGCGTCCGGAACTCCTCCTGCTCCGGCCCGTCACCGGCCCGCCCGAGCACCAGGTCGCGCACGATGTCGACCGCACCGGCCTCCTCGGGCACGACGAAGGCGAGCCGAGCCTCAGCGGCGGCCTCCTCGGTGACCACACGGGCCGCGTCTCCGGAGGCGTACGGCCGGTAGACGTCCAGCCGGACGAGGAGTTCCTGCAGTGCGGTGCGCAGTGCCCAGGGCGCGCGGTCGCGCAGCGCAGGCTCCGTGGACGTCACACACACGCGGTTCGCCACCCGCGTCAGACGGTCGATCTCCGCGGCCAGCTCGTGCGTGAGCACCTTGTACGCCGCGCGCCGCACCGTCGCCTCCCATTCGCCGCCCCGGTCCGTCTGCGGAGCGGCGAAACGCCGGTACTGGCCCAGGAGTTCCCCGAAGCCCGCCGGGTCGGTGAAGAGGCCGTCGACGTGCCGCAGGGCGTCGTAGCCGGTGGTGCCCGCGACGGGCCAGGAGGCCGGCAGATGCTCCCCGTCCGACAGGATCTTCTCCACGACCGTCCAGTGCCCGCCGGTCGCCTCGTGGAGGCGCTGGAGATACCCGTCGGGGTCGGCGAGGCCGTCGGGATGGTCGATGCGCAGCCCGTCGATCACGCCCTCGTGGAGCAGCTGGAGGATCTTGGCGTGCGTGGCCTCGAACACCTCCGGGTCCTCCACCCGCACCCCGATCAGCTCCGAGATGCTGAAAAAGCGGCGGTAGTTGAGCTCCGTACGGGCCAGCCGCCACCACACCGGCCGGTACCACTGGGCGTCCAGGAGCTGCGGCAGTGGCAGTTCCCCGGTGCCCTCGCGCAGCGGGAACACATGGTCGTAGTAGCGCAGGACGTCGCCGTCGACCTCCAGGTGCCCGAGCTCCTCGCCCAGCGGGTGCCCCAGCACCGGCAGCAGCACCTGGCCGCCCTGCGCCTCCCAGTCGATGTCGAACCACCGCGCGTACGGTGACTTGGGGCCCTCGCGCAGCACCTCCCACAGGGCGCGGTTGTGGCGTGGGGCCATGGCCATGTGGTTCGGCACGATGTCCACGACCAGGCCCAGGCCGTGCTCACGCGCGGTGCGCGCCAGCGCGCGCAGTCCCTCCTCGCCGCCCAGTTCCTCGCGCACGCGCGCGGGGTCCACGACGTCATAGCCGTGCCCCGACCCCGGCACCGCCTCCAGGACGGGGGACAGGTGCAGATGCGAGACGCCGAGCGAGGCCAGATACGGCACGGCCGCCGCGGCGGCCCCGAACGGGAAGGCGGGCTGCAGCTGCAGCCGGTAGGTGGCGGTCGGCACCATCGGGTCAGGTCGCTCAGGTGTCATGCAGAGCTACGTACCCGCCCCGCCGCCCAACACGTCATCGACCCCCGCCACGTGGGCCACGCGCGCGTGCCCGACGCGAACGGCGGGCACGCGCCGAAGCATCGACCTAGACCGGCCGCTGCAGCACCGTCAGGCTCCGGTCCACCAACGTCAACCGGTCCCCGGCCTGCACCTTCGCTCCCGTCCCGGGCGGCACCCCGTCCGTGCGGGCGGTGTCGACGACCACCTGCCACTGCCGGCCGTGGTTGATCGGCACGACGAAGTCGAGGGTCTTGGGGGAGGCGTTGAACATCAGCAGGAAGGAGTCGTCGGCGATGCGCTCCCCGCGCGAGCCCGGCTCCGAGATCGCGTTGCCGTTGAGGAACACCGTCAGCGCGGATGCCTGCGTCCGGTCCCAGTCCCGCTGGGTCATCTCCGTGCCCTCCGGAGTGAACCAGGCGATGTCCGACAGATCGTCGTGGGTGCCCTCGACGGGCCGCCCGTGGAAGAAGCGCCGCCTGCGGAAGACCGGATGGTCGCGCCGCAGCCACACCATCGCGCGCGTGAAGGCGAGCAGCTCACGGGACAGGCCACCCGTGGACTCGCCCTCCTCGCCCTCCCCGTCTTCCCCGGCCTCCGGCCAGTCGACCCAAGCCAGCTCGCTGTCCTGGCAGTACGCGTTGTTGTTGCCGCGCTGCGTGCGCGCGAACTCGTCGCCGTGGCTGATCATCGGCACACCCTGGGACAGCATCAGCGTGGCGACGAAGTTGCGCATTTGGCGGGCGCGCAGCTCCAGGACGGCCGGGTCGTCGCTCTCGCCCTCCGCCCCGCAGTTCCAGGAGCGGTTGTGGCTCTCGCCGTCCCGGTTGTCCTCGCCGTTGGCGTGGTTGTGCTTGTCGTTGTAGGCGACCAGATCGTGCAGTGTGAACCCGTCGTGGCAGGTCACGAAGTTGATGGAGGCCAGCGGGCGCCGCCCGTCGTCCTGGTACAGATCGGACGAGCCCGTCAGCCGGGACGCGAACTCCGCCAGCGTGCGCGGCTCGCCGCGCCACAGGTCCCGCACGGTGTCGCGGTACTTGCCGTTCCACTCGGTCCACAGCGGCGGGAAGTTGCCCACCTGGTAGCCGCCCTCGCCCACGTCCCACGGCTCGGCGATCAGCTTCACCTGGGAGACCACCGGGTCCTGCTGCACCAGGTCGAAGAACGACGACAGCCGGTCCACCTCGTGGAACTGCCTCGCCAGGGTGGCCGCGAGGTCGAAGCGGAAGCCGTCGACGTGCATCTCGGTGACCCAGTAGCGCAGCGAGTCCATGATCAGCTGGAGCACGTGCGGGGACCGCATGAGCAGGGAGTTTCCGGTGCCCGTGGTGTCCATGTAGTAGCGCGGGTCGTCCGTGAGGCGGTAGTAGCGCTGGTTGTCCAGGCCTCGGAAGGACAGCGTGGGGCCCAGATGGTTGCCCTCGGCCGTGTGGTTGTAGACCACGTCGAGGATGACCTCGATGCCGGCCTCGTGCAGCGCCCGCACGGCCGACTTGAACTCCAGGACCTGCTGGCCGCGGTCGCCCCAGGAGGCGTACGTGTTGTGCGGGGCGAAGAAACCGATCGTGTTGTAGCCCCAGTAGTTGTTCAGGCCCATGTCGACCAGCCGGTGGTCGTTCACGAACTGGTGGACCGGCATCAGCTCCAGCGCCGTCACGCCCAACTCGGTGAGGTGCTCGATGACCGCCGGGTGCGCGAGGGCGGCGTAGGTGCCGCGCAGCTCCTCCGGCAGCCCCGGGTGCCGCATGGTGAGGCCCTTCACATGGGCCTCGTAGATCACCGTGTGGTGGTACTCGGTGCGGGGCCTGCGGTCGTCGCCCCAGTCGAAGTACGGGTTCACGACGACCGACGACATCATGTGCGGCGCCGAGTCCAGGTCGTTGCGCTGGTCGGGTCGGTCGAAGTGATAGCCGTACACCTCCTCGCCCCAGCGGATCGCGCCGCTGATGGCCTTGGCGTACGGGTCTAGGAGCAGCTTCGCGGAGTTGCAGCGCAGACCGTGCTCGGGCGCGTAGGGGCCGTGCACCCGGAAGCCGTACCGCTGCCCGGGCATGACGCCCGGCACGTACGCGTGCCGCACGAACGCGTCGCTCTCCCGTAGTTCCACCGCCGTCTCCGAGCCGTCGTCGTGCAGCAGACACAGCTCTACTCGGTCCGCGGCCTCGGTGAAGACCGCGAAGTTGGTGCCGGCGCCGTCGTAGGTGGCACCGAGTGGGTATGCCTCTCCAGGCCAGACCTGCATGGACACGACTCTTTCAGCTCGGGCCCGCCGTCGGGGGCGCCTTGCCGTCGAGTCTCCCCGAAAGTGAGGGAACCACCTATGACTTGCGTCCCTCTTACCGGGCGACCAGGCATACGCGGTATTGCGCGGTATGCCGAACCAGTGGGGCAGACACGTACTCCCGGGGATGTTGGGGGGAGTAAGGGGACGATGTGCGCAAGATAGTGCACCGCCATCTGGGCAAGGTGGTGGCAGGTGCGGCCATCGCGGTGGCCGGAACGGCCGTGATGGTCGGGATCACCCTGCCGGGGACGGCGGGGGCCGACACGACGGGCGGGACCGACGGCAGCGGCCAGTCCGCGCAGCAGGCGGCTCAGGGGCAGGGCACCGCCGCCGTACCGCCCGGCGTCGTCGAGGAGGCGCCCGTCGAGGGCGACCGCGGCAAGGGCAGCGACCCGCTGACCGACGACGAGATCGCGCGGGTGGAGAAGCTCGCGGTGAACCGGCAGCTGTTCAACGGGAGCGAGAACGTCAGGGGCGCGCGCGGCCCGCAGCGGCTCGACACCCAGCTCGCCGAGCCGGAGGCCGACGAGGTCGACGACGTGAACGCGCCCCGGCGCGCCGACGTGACCGTCTACGACTACCGGGACGACACCCTCGTCACCCGGACCGTCAACCTCGACACGGGCAAGGTCGAGCACACCGCCACACAGCGCGGTGTCCAGCCGCCGCTGAGCCGCTCCGAGGAGGCCGAGGCCGCCAAGCTGCTGATCGCGGACCCGCTGGGCGCGGGTCTGAAGGCGGACTACAAGGACGCCACCGGCAAGGAGCTCACCTCCCCGGACCAGCTGCAGCTGAACAGCATGGTGTACCTGGCCAACCCGGGCGGGTCGGCCTCGGTCGAGAAGTGCGGCGAGCACCGCTGCACCCGACTGTTCCCGAAGATCAAGAACGGGTCGTGGGTCGACCTCCGGGACTTCGTGATCGACCTGAGCGCCCGCAAGGTGATCCGCCTCGGCTGAGGCGACCTCCGTTCACTTTTCCAACCCTGCACCTCCTGTAAGGGAGTCACTTCTTCATGCGCGTCAACAGAATCAGCCGTGCCCGCAGGCGGGCGGCCCTCGGTCTGTCCCTGGCCGCGCTGGCCGCTGGTGCGACGACCGGAGCGGGACCGGCCGTCGCCCAGCCCAAGGCGGCCGCCGCCCCGACCCCCAACTGCAGCGCGGCGTACCGCATCGAGCAGAAGCTCGCCACCGGGACCACCTGGCGGATGTGCTGGCGCTTCAACAGCACGGCCGGGGTCATGCTGGAGGACATCTCCTACCAGCCGCCCGGCGAGGCCAAGCCGATCAAGGTCCTCAACAGCGCCAAGCTCGCCCAGATCCATGTGCCCTACGACGACGGCGACTCCGAGTTCAACGACGTGACGGAGTACAACTTCGGCAACGGCCTGCTGAACATGAAGCCCGCCGAATGCCCGGGCGGCACCATCAAGACGGTCAAGGTCCGCGAGCCCGCCTACTCCGCCTCACAGGACGTCAAGGGCCTGTGCGCCACGACCCGTTCGCGAGGCCACGCGTACCACCTGCAGACCGAGCCGCCGAACGGCGGTATCGGCAAGACCTACCAGGCCCAGGGCAAGGACCTGCTGCTCTACACCATCAACAAGGTGAGCTGGTACGAGTACATCACCGAGTGGCGGTTCTCGGACGACGGCACGGTCAGCATGAACGTCGGCGCGACCGGCAGCCTCGCGCCCGAGGACTACGACGCCGGTGACGGCCGCGGCTGGCCCATCGGCAAGGGCGCCAAGGACTACGCCGACAGCCACAGCCACAACGTCTTCTGGCGGCTCGACTTCGGCCTCGACGGCTCCTCCAAGACCCGGGTCGAGCAGTACGACTCGAAGGTCAGCCCGGCGGCGGGCGACCGCGGGCCGACCAACAAGACGACCCTCACGAAGGTCACCAAGGAACTCGCGGGCGACGCCAAGAACATGCGCTGGTGGCGGGTGGTCAGCGGGACCGGCAAGAACAAGGACGGGCACGCGCGCAGTTACGAGCTCGTGCCGGGCGCCACGACCAAGTTCCCGGGGCGTCCCTTCACCGCGCACGACGTGTACTTCACGGAGTACAACAAGTGCGAGCAGTACGCCAGCGGCAACCTCGGCGCCTGTGGTGCCGGGCACCCCAAGTCCGTCGACAAGTGGGTCAACGGGCAGTCGCTCACCCACCCCGTGGTCTGGATGAACGTGGGCTTCCACCACATCGTGCGGGACGAGGACCAGCAGCCGATGCCGGTCCACTGGCAGGGCTTCTCCATCGCCCCGCGGGACGTGACGGCTATGAATCCGCTCACTCCTGCGGACCTCAAGGACATCAATGGCCATGTCGGCCGCGATAGTTGAGAATCCCTCTTGTCCATCCGGCTGCACCGCCGACCGCTCCCGGAGTACCCTTCCTTGATCGTTGGGACGGGGAGTGCTCGGGGGAGCGGAAGGCGGTGCGCGGGTGGGCTCGGGAGGGCTGGAGTTGCCCCCTGGTGACGAGGGTCACGAGGGGAACTCCACAGAGGTCCCGCCCGGCACGGTGTCCCTGGCCAGGCCGATGGAGACCAGCTCCATCGGCCCGGAGCTGGACTGGGACACCGACGCCTGGCGCGAGGTGCGTACGCGCGCCCAGCGAGCCGGCCGGGCCTACATCTGGCTGAACCTCGTCGAACAGCGGCTGCGTGCTGTCGTGGCCGCTGTTCTGCGTCCCATCTACGAACCCGTCCACGGCGACGACTGGGTCGTGGCGGCGGCCGGACCGGCCGGCCAGGAGTGGGTGCAGCGCGCGGTCGCCGTCCGCGAGGTCAGCCGCCGCAAGGGCTACCTGCTCGACCCGGCCGACGACAACGTCCTGAGCTTCCTCACGCTGCCGCAGCTGCGCGAACTGATGGTGCAGCACTGGCCGTGCTTCGAGCCGTACATCGACGACCGCCGGGACGTCGAACTCGCCCTGGACGAGCTGGAAGTGACCCGGAACGTCGTCTCGCGCAACCGGGCCCTGTCCGAGGCGGTCCTGAACCAGGCCGAGCGGGCCTCCGCCCGCCTGCTGGAGATCCTGGGTTCGAGCGGCGACGTGCCGTCGGCGCGCCGGCTGCCCATCGACGCGGTCGAGGATCTGGTCGGCGACCGGTACGCCGACGTGGTCGCCGTGCACCCCGACCGGGTGCGGCTGCTGCGCCAGTTCCCGGCCGAGGACATCTTCGGCGGGGCGCGCCGGCTCGACGCCATCGGCATCGGTCTCAACCTGCTCGTGCAGAACTTCTCCGGGCGGCGCCTGGTCCGCCTCGCCGAGTCCGGCTGCCGGGTGCGACTGCTGTTCCTGAACCCGGCGTCCAGCGCGGTCAAGCGGCGCGAGCGGGAACTGGGCATCAAGCGCGGCGAGTTGAGCCGTGCGGTCGAGATGAACATCCTGCACATGCGCAGGGTGCGGTCCCGGCTGCGGGACCCGGGCGCCTTCGAGATCCAGGTCTTCGACGAGACGCCCCGCTTCACGGCCTACCTCGTGGACGGTGACGGCTCCGACGGCATCGCGGTCGTGCAGAGCTATCTGCGGCGGACGCGAGGTCTGGAGGCGCCGGTGCTGGTGCTGCGCAACGGCAGCAGGGTGGTCAAGTCGGACGAGATCGACGAGAGCGGGCTTTTCCCGACGTATCGCGAGGAGTTCGAGCTCATGTGGGCGGATTCGCGGCCGGTGTCCTGAACTGTCCGCTCGCGTCGGGGTGCCAGGGGGTAAGCGGAATGCGGTCCTCTGATTGTCAGTGGCGCATGGGAAGGTGGAGACCACTGGGGGAAAGCACCACAGAGAAGGGGGACCGCCCATGGGCTGGCACCAGGAGCTGCTGATCGGCTTCGACCTGGAGACGACGGGAACCGATCCGCGCGAGGCGCGCATCGTCACAGGGGCCGTGATCGAGGTCAGGGACGGGCAGCCCTTCGGGCACAAGGAGTGGCTGGCGGATCCGGGCGTCGAGATCCCGGCCGACGCGGTTGCGGTCCATGGCATCAGCAACGAACGCGCGGCTGCCGAGGGCCGCCCGGCCGACCAGGTGGCGGACGCCATCGCGGACGTCCTCGTCACCTACTGGAAGACGGGTGTGCCGGTCGTCGCCTACAACGCGGCCTTCGACCTGAGCCTGCTCTCCGCCGAACTGCGGCGGCACGGACTGCCGTCCCTGCGCGACCGCCTCGGCGGCCTGGACCCAGCCCCGGTCATCGACCCGTACACCATCGACCGCTGGGCCGACCGCTACCGCCGCGGCAAGCGCAACCTCGAAGCGGTCTGCCGGGAGTACGGCATCGCCCTCGACTCCGCCCACGACGCCACCGCCGACGCCCTCGCCGCCGCCCGCCTGGCCTGCGCGATAGCGACCCGCCACCCCAAGATCGCGGCCCTCGGCCCGGCGGAGCTGCACCGCAGTCAGATCGAGTGGTACGCCGAGTGGGCGGCGGACTTCCAGAACTTCCTGCGCCGCAAGGGCGACGCGACGGCGGTGGTCGACGGGACGTGGCCGCTGCGGGAGCCGACGGGGGAGAGGGTGGCGGGGGAGGCGGTCTGAGGGGGCGTGGCGGGTGCCCCGCCCGCCCGAGGCGGCCCGCCCGAGGCGGCCCGCCCGAGGCGGCCCGCCCGAGGTCGGCCGGTCCAGGCGCCGGTGGCGTCTGGGCGGTGGTGGGTGAGACGGTCTGAGGGACGCGGTGGTGTCTCGCCCGCCGGGCAGGCCGGTCCCAGTCCCGGCGGCGTCCGGCGCGGCCGGGTGCAGGCCGGCGGTGACACCGGCCGCTGCGGGAGCCGATGGGGAGAAGGTGGCGGGGAGGCGCGCTGCGGACACGCGGCGGTGTCCCGCCCACTCGCCGGTTGGCCGGCCCCGGTGCCGACGGCGTCCGTGTGGCGGGGGAGGCGGTCTGAGGCACGCGGCAGCGTCCCGCCCGCCCGCCCGCCCGCCCGCCCGCCTGCCGGCCAGCCGGCCAGCCGGCCGGCCGGTCCCGGCGGCGTCCGGCCCGTGACGCGTGGGCAGGTGCAGCCCGACGGTGACACCGCTCGCCCCAGCCCATTGACGGCATCTCCATCGACGGGACGAGACGGGCCGCGCGAGCGCCTTGGCCAGCGGTCTGTGCCCTCGCCGCGCCCTCCGTCACACCTGCGGCTGCACCGCCGTGGGCGCCGGTGTCGCGATGCGTTCGACGCGCGGGTTGGCCAAGCGCGCGTAGTCGGCGCCCGAGATGAGGAGTGAGCGGTCCAGCCGGGCCGCGTTGAAGTACAGCTTCGGCTGGGCCACGACCTCCGGGTCCGCGAGCAGTTCCAGGTCGGGGTCGAAGCTGAACGGCAGCACGGTGCCGGGGACGGCGCGGGCGAGTCGCTCGGCGGTCTCCGCGTCGCTGAAGCCGACGTAGCGCGCGGCGAACAGTTCCCGGACGACATCCAGGTCCACCCGTCGGTCCCCGGGGACGACCGCGAGGACGTGACGTGTCGTGCGGCGGTCCACCTTCACCCGCAGCACGATGCACTTCGCGGCCTCCGAGGCCGGGTGCCCGCGCAGCGCGCAGACGGCCTCGGTGCTGCCCTCGGGCTCGTGGTCGATGAGGTGATAGTCGACGGAGGAGGAGTCGAGCAGGGAGATCAGGTGGTCGTAGGTGTCGTGGTGGCGGTGATGATCGAGGCTGCGGTCGGTCATGCGGAGTCCTTGGCGAGGGCGTGAGTTGAACCAGTGGGCGAGGTGTCGGCCGAGGCGCGGAGCGAACCGTCGGCCACGGGAAGTCGGCGTCCCGGTGCGCTGCGGTGCCTCCGTTCCACCGCCTGCCCCCAGTACGTGCCGGCGACCATCAGGGCCGCGCCGAGGCCGGTGAGCGGGGTGAGGTGTTCGCCGCCGAGGGCGATGCCCACCGCGACGGCCCAGACCGGTTCGGTGCCCAGCAGCAGGCTGGCGCGGCTGGCCGAGGTGCGCTGTACGGCCCAGGTCTGGGCGAGGAAGGCGAACACGCTGCAGAACAGGGCGAGATAGACGAGCTGGGCCCACGTCGCCGGGTCCGCGTGGGCCAGTGTCGGCAGGTCGAGGGCGGCTGCCGGCAGGAACAGGGCCGTGCCGACAAGGGTCTGCACGGTCGTCAGCTCCAGCGGGCGGATCGCCCGTCCCGCGGTGAGGCGGCCGACCAGCACGACATGCACGGCCCGGATCAGCGCGGCGCCGAGCATCAGCAGGTCGCCGAGGCGGAGGGCATGGAAGCCGTTGCCGGACATCAGCAGTCCGACGGCCAGCACGCACACACCGGTCGCGGCGAAGAAGGGGACCGGCAGCGCGCCGCGGCGGCCGCCGCGATCGAGGAGCGGGGTGAGGACGATGGTCAGACTGATGATGAGTCCGGCGTTGGCGGCGCTGGTGTGGGCGACGCCGTACGTCTCCACGACCAGGACGGCGGCCTGGGTCACCCCCAGAGGCACGCCGACCCGCAGTTCGTCCCGCGTCCACGGGCGCGCCCCGCCCCGCCGTGCGGCGACGGCACCGAGACAGGCGACTGCCGACAGGGCGTAGCGGGCGAACAGCACCAGCAGGACGGGGAGCGCGGCAGTGGCCGTCTGGGCGGACAGGTAGCTGGAACCCCAGACGAGCGCGACGAGGAGGAGTACCGCATCGGTACGGCGAACATCGGACACGCGCCTACCGTGCACCGGCGGTGACCCTGAAGCCCAGTACCACTTTCTAAAACGATCATTTAGCAGCACTACATCGTCCCTAGACTGAGGCCATGGACGAACGGCAGCTGCGGATCCTGCGGGAGCTCGGCGAACTGGGCAGTGTCACGGCGGTCGCCGAGGCGCTGCTGGTGACGCCGTCGGCGATCTCCCAGCAGCTACGGCTGCTGCAGCGGGCGATCCCGGTGCCGCTCACCGAGCGTCAGGGGCGCCGTCTGGTGCTCACCGATGCCGGACAGGCGCTGGCGGGTGCGGCCGTCGAGGTGGAGACGGCGCTCGCGCGGGCGAGGCACGCGGTCGAGGAGTTCGTCGGGCGGCCGGAGGGAGAGGTGTCGGTGGCGGCGTTCCACAGCGCGGGCACCGCCTTCTTCCCGCTCCTCCTGCGAGCGCTGGCCGGCCCGGGCAGGCCGGTGCCGAGGCTGGTCGACGAGGACGTACCGCAGGAGGACTTCCCCCGGCTCACCCGGGAGTACGACATCGTCCTCGCCCACCGCCTGGACCACGCCCCACCGTGGCCGAACACGGTGGCCACGACCACGCTGCTCCGCGAGCCACTGGACGTGGCCATGCCCGCCGGCCACCCCCTGGCCGCCAAGCGTCGCGTCACCCCACGCGACCTGGCCGACGAGCCGTGGATCACCGTGCACGACGGCTTCCCGGTCCTGGCGGTCATCGAGGCCATCGCCGCGGCAGCGGGCCGCCGCCTCCATCTGGCCCATCGCATCAACGAGTTCGCGGTGGTGGCGGAGGTCGTGGCGGCCGGTGGCGGGATCGCCCTGATGCCCCGCTGGACGATGCGCCCCCATCCGGCGCTCGTACTGAGACCGCTCAGCGGGGTGCAGGCGCGACGCCACATCGACGCCCTCTACCGCCCCGAGCGCACGGCACGCACGGCGGTCCGCACGGTCCTGACCGAGCTGCGCAGAGCCGCGCGCAGCATCCAGAACAGAGAAGGCGACGATGAGGCAACGCCCTGAGACGGTGAGGCAACTCCCTGAAGGGGCAGCGAGGCAGCGAACCCGCAGCCGCCCGACAACGCGCAGCCCCCGGACCCCAGGCGCTCAGAACGAAAGCCACCGCACCGTCTCATCCCCGTCCCGCAACGAAGCCACCCGCCGCTCGAACTCCACCAACGCCTTCGGATTGCTCGGCGCATGCTGCGCCACCCACGCACAACTGGCCGTCTCCCGCGCCCCCCGCAGCACCGAACACCCCTCCCACTCCCGCACATCCCAGCCGTACGCCTCGACGAACGACTCATAAGCCGCCGCAGGCAACCCGTACCGATCCCGCGAGAGCGCCATCACCACGAGATCGTGCTCACGCAGATCGGCCGAGAACGTCTCCAGATCCACCAGCACCGGCCCGTCCGCCCCCACATGCACATTGCGCGGCAGCGCATCCCCATGGATCGGCCCCGGCGCCAGACGAGGAGTCAACCCGGCCGCAGCCGCCGCGAACCCGTCCCGCCGCTCACGCAGGTACGCCGCGTCCGCCGGATCGATCGCCTCGCCGGCCAACCGCAGCCACCGCTCCACACCACCCAGCAACTCACGCGGAGGCAGATCGAAGGAGGGCGTGGGCAGGGCGTGTACGACCCGTAGCAGTTCGGCCAAATCCCGTGGCTCGGCGGGACGTACCGGATCGGGCAGCCGGTGCCACACGGTCACCGGGTGCCCCTCCACCAGCAGCGCCTTGGACTCGGCCGCTCGCACCGCCGGCACGCCCGCATCGGCCAGCCACACAGCGATGGCCAGTTCACGCCGCGCACGGTCGAGGAGTTCCGCGTCGCGCCCCACCTTGACGACCAGGTCACCCGCGGCGAACACCGCGTTCTCGCCGAGGGCGAGCAGTCGCGCGTCCCGCGCCGGGGCCGGAAGTACTCCCGCCGCGGCCAGTACGACCCGCGCCTGTGCCTCGTCCATCGTCCGCCTCCGAGTGGTCGTACGCCTCCATGAACGGCGTCGGATTCCCGCCATCGACGTGCAGTCTCGCATTTCCACAGGTCGGACCGCGTGCGCGCGGTCTTGACGGGGCAGAGCGCCTTCACGACCATGACCGGGCCCACCCGAGCCGCGCAAAAAGGGGCTGATTCAGTGACGTCGGTGACCGAGGCGCAGAGACCGGTGAGAGGTGCGCCCAGCGGCAAGGCACCGCGGCGCGTCAGGGATCACGGCGCCTGGTTTCTCGTACTTCCCGCGCTGATCCCCATCCTGATCCTGAGCGTCGGTCCGCTGCTCTACGGCGTCATGCTGTCCTTCACCGACGCGCAGTCCGGACGGACCGAGCCCACGCAGTGGATCGGCGGTCTCAACTTCCGGGATCTGCTGCAGGACACGCTGTTCTGGGAGTCGTTCCGGATCGGCCTGGTCTGGGCCGTCGGCGTCACCGTGCCGCAGTTCCTGCTGGCCCTCGGCCTCGCCCTCCTCCTCAGCCAGGACCTGCGCCTGCGCTGGCTGGCCCGCGCCCTCGCGATCGTCCCGTGGGCCATGCCCGAGGTCGTCGTCGGCGTGATGTGGCGGCTGGTCTACAACCCCGACGCGGGCATCCTCAACGAGACCCTGCGCGACCTGGGCCTCGGCGACGGCCGCGACTGGCTCAGTGGGCTCGGCACCGCGCTGCCCGCCGTCATCGTCGTAGGCATCTGGGCGGGCATGCCGACCACGACGGTCGCCCTGCTCGCCGGCCTCCAGAACACCCCGCGCGAACTGCACGAGGCGGCGGCCGTGGACGGCGCCGGCGCCTGGCGCCGCTTCCGCACGGTCACCTGGCCCGCGCTCAGGCCCGTCGCCCTCTCCATCACGGCGCTCAACCTGATCTGGAACTTCAACTCCTTCGCCCTGGTCTACGTCCTCACCAGCGGCGGCCCCGGCGGCCGCACCCGCCTGCCGATGCTCTTCGCCTACGAAGAGGCCTTCCGTTACGGGCAGTTCGGCTACGCGGCGGCGATGGGATGCGTGATGGTCGCGGTGATCTCGATACTCCTCGCCCTCTTCCTCGTCGGAAGGCTCAAAGGGGGTGACGAGGCGTGAGGACCAGTCGAACCGGCCGCGCCGGACAGTACGTCGCCCTGCTCGCCTACCTCCTCTTCCTCGTCTTCCCCTTCCTCTGGCTGATCTCCACCGCCTTCAAACCGCCCCGCGAACTGGGCAGCCTGCACCCCACCTGGATCCCGAAGGACCCCACCCTCGCCAACTTCCGCCAGGCCTTCGACGAGCAGCCCCTGCTGCACGCCGCCCTCAACTCCCTGATCGCCGCACTCGGCGCCGCCCTGATCGCCGTACTCCTCGCGACCCCGATGGCGTACGTCATGGCCCGTCACCGCACCCGGCTCGCGCGCGCGGCGACCGGGTGGGTGGTCGTCAGCCAGGCGTTCCCGCTGGTGCTGGTGATCATCCCGCTGTTCCTGGTGCTGAAGAACCTGCGGCTGATCAACTCGATGCCGGGGCTGATCATGGTGTACGTGGTGTGGGCGCTGCCGTTCGCGCTGTGGATGCTCGTGGGGTATGTACGGGCGGTGCCGCCCGAGTTGGAGGAGGCCGCGGCCGTCGACGGGGCCGGGCGGGTGCGGACGCTGGTGTCGGTGACCGCGCCGCTGCTGGCGCCGGGGATCGTGGCGACGGCGCTGTTCGCTTTCGTCACGGCGTGGAACGAGTTCTTCTTCGCACTCGTCCTGCTGAAGACCCCCGAGAAACAGACCCTGCCGGTCGTCCTCACCCACTTCATCGGCGCGGAGGGCGTCGCGGACCTCGGCCCGCTGGCCGCCGCCGCGTTCCTCGCGACGCTGCCCTCGCTGGTGGTGTTCGCGGTCATCCAGCGGCGGATCACGGGCGGCATGCTCGCCGGGGCGGTGAAGAACTGATGCGTAAGAAGCTGCTGTTGACGCTGGTCGTCCTGAGCCTGCTGCTCGCCGGGTGCAGCGGTGGCGACGACGGCGGTTCCGACGGGCGAGTCACCCTGCGCTTCCAGTCCCTCGCCTGGCAGGAGGAGTCCGTCGAGGTCAACCAGGAGCTGGTGAAGGAGTGGAACGCGACCCACCCGGACGTCAAGGTCGAGTACGTCCAGGGCAGTTGGGACAGTGTCCACGATCAGCTCCTCACCTCCTTCGAGGGCGGTGAGGCCCCGGACATCATCCACGACGCCTCCGACGACCTCGCGGACTTCGCGTACGGCGGCTACCTCGCCGACCTGACCGATCTGCTGCCGCAGCGGCTCAAGTCCGACATCCCGCAGCGCAGTTGGGACACGGCGACCTTCGGGGACGGGATCTACGGCGTGCCCTTCCTCCAGGAGCCGCGGGTCCTCATCGCCAACGCCAAGTGGCTGAAGGAGTCGGGCGTACGCATTCCGACCCCCGAACAGCCCTGGAGCTGGGCGGAGTTCCGGAAGATCACCAAACAGCTCAGCGGGGACGGCAAGTACGGCGTCGCCTGGCCGCTCAAGGAGCCCGTCTCCGCCACCCTCAACCTGTCGCTGTCGGCGGGCGGACAGCTCTTCCACCGGGGCGCCGACGGCAAGGTGACGATCCGGTTCGGGACGGGCGACCAGGTCGTGCCGCGCACGATCCACGACCAGGCCGACACCGACCACAGTGCCTCGCCCACCACCCTCGGCAGCGGCGGCTCGGACACCCTGCCCGGCTTCTTCGGCGGCAAGTACGCGATGGTTCCGCTCGGCTTCTCCTACCGCCAGCAGATCGTGCAGCAGGCGCCGAAGGGCTTCGACTGGCAGGTGCTGCCCGCCCCGGCCGGCGCCGAAGGGCTCACCCAGGGCGTCAGCCCGCAGACCCTGTCCATCGCCGAGGACAGCCCGCACAAACGGGAGGCGGCCGAGTTCATCGACTTCCTGCTCCGGCCCGAGAACATGGTGCGGCTCGCGTTGGGGGACTGGATGCTGCCGACCGGCACCGAGGCGCTCAAGGACCCGGCCCTGCACACCACCGAGAACGACTGGGCCACCGGCACCGCCCTCGCCGGGCATCTGCGCTCGGCGCCCGCACAGTCCGTACGGGGCTATCCGGAGTGGAAGGACAAGGTCGCCACGCCCGCCTTCCAGGAGTACTACAGCGGGGCCATCGACCTCGCCGAGCTGCGCGACCGTCTGGAGGACGACGGGAACCTGGTGCTGGCGCGCTACCAGCGCTGACGTAAGCCAGGATCGGCAGCATCCGCACCGACGAAATTCAGTTGTCCGCGTCACCCGGCCCCGCCTAACGTGCCGTCCGTGGCAGCGAACAACGCGATCATCAACACCGGTCTCGGCCGGGGCTACGCGCACTCCGTACGGATGCGCCGCGGCCCCGGAGCCCTGACCGGTCCGGGGAGCCACGCCCGCTGAGCCTTCGCGGCACCCGTATCTCCTGCTTCCTCCTGTCTTCCGGTCAGGGCCTTCGTCTGCCCTTCTCCCTCTCCACGGAAGACAAGGACCGCAGGCCATGGCCCGCCCCACCCGCGTATCCCGCGCGCTCTCGCAGAACTTCCTCGCCGACCGCACCGCCGCCGGACAGCTCGCCCGACTGGCCGTACCGAACGGACGCGAGGCACCCCTGCTGCTCGAAGTCGGCGCCGGAAAGGGCGCGTTGACCGAGCTCCTCGCCCCGCGCTGCCGATGCCTCCTCGCGTACGAGATCGACCCACGGCTCGTCCCCGCCCTGCGGACGCGCTTCTCGGGCACACCCCAAGTCCGGGTCATCGCCGAGGACTTCCTCGCCGCGCGGCCCCCGCGCACACCCTTCTCCGTCGCCGGCAACGTGCCCTTCTCCCGCACAGCGGCCATCGTCGACTGGTGCCTGCGGGCCCCCGCCCTCACCGACGCCACACTCCTCACCCAGCTTGAGTACGCCCGTAAGCGCACGGGCGACTACGGCAGCTGGAGCCGGCTGACGGTCCTGACCTGGCCCCGGCACGAGTGGCGGCTGGTCGGCCGGGTCGGGCGGTACAGCTTCCGGCCCGTGCCGCGGGTGGACGCCGGGATCGTACGGATCGAGCGACGCCGCACACCGTTGCTCGACGCCGGCGCGTACGACGGCTGGCGGCGCCTGGTCGACCTGGGCTTCTCCGGAGTCGGCGGCTCGCTGCACGCGTCGCTGCGCCGGGTCCACCCGAGGCGGCGCGTCGACGCGGCGTTCCGCGAGGCGGGCCTCGACGCGCGGGTTCTCGTCGGCGAGGTGCCGCCAGGGGCGTGGCTGAGGCTGCACGAGGTGCTGGCGCCGTGAATTCAAGTAGCGTGAATTCGAGTTGCACGAGACGTATCGTCTCGATTAGCGTCAAGGTCATGACCAGTCCCGCTCACGCCACCCGCCCCGCTCACATCGCGATGTTCTCCATCGCCGCCCACGGCCACGTGAACCCAAGCCTCGAAGTGATCCGCGAGCTCGTGGCACGCGGGCACCGGGTCACGTACGCGATTCCGCCGGCCTTCGCCGAGAAGGTCGCCGAGGCCGGTGCCGAGCCGAAGCTCTGGAACTCGACCCTGCCCGGTCCCGACGCCGACCCGGAGGCCTGGGGGAGCACCCTGCTGGACAACGTCGAGCCGTTCCTCGCCGACGCGATCCAGGCGCTCCCGCAGCTGATCGAGGCGTACGAGGGAGACGAGCCGGACCTCGTCCTGCACGACATCACCTCGTACCCGGCGCGGGTCCTCGCCCACCGTTGGGGCGTCCCCGCGGTCTCCCTCTCGCCGAACCTCGTCGCCTGGGAGGGCTACGAGGAGGAGGTCGCCGAGCCGATGTGGGCGGAGCCGAAGAAGACCGAGCGCGGGCAGGCGTACTACCGCCGCTTCCACACATGGCTGGAGGAGAACGGCATCACGCAGCACCCGGATCCGTTCGCCGGCCGTCCCGACCGCTCGCTCGTCCTCATCCCGCGGGCCCTGCAGCCCAACGCCGACCGCGTCGACGAGACGGTCCACACCTTCGTCGGCGCCTGCCAGGGCGACCGCGCGGCCGAGGGCGACTGGCAGCGGCCCGACGGCGCCGAGAAGGTCGTACTCGTCTCCCTCGGGTCGTCCTTCACCAAGCAGCCGGACTTCTACCGGGAGTGCGTCCGCGCCTTCGGTGATCTGCCGGGCTGGCACCTGGTGCTGCAGATCGGCAGGCACGTAGACCCGGCCGAGCTGGGGGACGTACCCGCCGGCGTCGAAGTACGTTCCTGGGTACCGCAGTTGGCGATCCTCCAACAGGCCGACCTGTTCGTCACCCACGCCGGCGCCGGCGGCAGCCAGGAGGGACTGGCCACCGCGACCCCGATGATCGCCGTACCGCAGGCCGTGGACCAGTTCGGGAACGCGGACATGCTCCAGGGGTTGGGCGTCGCCCGCCGGATCGACACGGAGGAGGCCACCGCCCAGACCCTGCGGGAGACCGCCCTCGCCCTCGTCGGCGACCCCGAGGTCGCCCGGCGCCTGAAGGGGATCCAGTCGGAGATGGCCGAAGAGGGCGGCACCAGGCGGGCCGCGGACCTGATCGAGGCCGAACTGGCCGCCGTACGAGAAGCGCACGGAAACACCTGAAAGGACAGGGCCCGTTGACTCCCCCGAGAGTCAACGGGCCCCGTCGTCGAGCAGTCGGGTCAGACCGGCACCCGCTCGCCCTCGTCCTCCCGGGCCGTCCCCCGCGTCACGGCCTCCGGCGCCTCGTCGTGCGTCAGGTCAGGCAGGCGGTTCAGCCACTTCGGCAGGTACCAGTTGCGCTCGCCCAGCAGTGCCATGACCGCCGGGAGCAGCACGCCCCGGATGATCGTCGCGTCGATGAGCACCGCGGCCGCGAGGCCGACGCCCATCTGCTTCATGGACTGCATCGACAGCGTGCCGAAGATCGCGAACACGGCGACCATGATGACAGCGGCGCTGGTGACGACCCCGGCCGTGGTGACCACGCCGTGCTGGATCGCGTCCTTCGTCGTACGGCCCCGCAGCCGCGCCTCGCGGATCCGCGAGACCACGAACACGTGGTAGTCCATCGACAGTCCGAACAGGATCACGAAGAGGAACAGCGGCAGCCAGGTGATGATGGCGCCGACGCCCTCCGCACCCACCAGCGACGCACCCCAGCCGTGCTGGAAGACGGCGACGAGGATGCCGTACGCCGCGCCCACCGACAGCAGGTTCAGCACGATCGAGGTGATCGCGATCGTCAGCGAGCGGAAGCACAGCAGCATCAGACCGAAGGCGAAGACCACGACGAAGGCGAAGACCGGGACGACCGCTCCGGCCAGCTGGTCGTTGAAGTCCTTCGAACCGGCGACCTGCCCGGTGATCGGCGCCTCGACGCCGTCGACCTTGCCGAGCGTGGCCGGACGTACCTCGTCGCGCAGCTTGTCCAGGCTGGCGCCCGCCTTGTCGAGGTCGGAGCCGCCGACCAGCGGGACGTACACGAAGGCGATGTTCTTCTCGTCGTGCAGCTTGATCTCCACCGGGCCGCGCGAGGCGCCCGAACTGACCGCCCGCTCACGGAAGTCGGCGAGCGCGGACGTCACCTCGGGAGCGTTGATGTCGTCGGCCTTGACGACGACCTCGGCCGGGTCGGAACCGCCGGGGAAGGCCTCGTTGAGGCGGTTGTACGTCTGCACGATGGGCAGCGAGTCGCCGAACTCCTGGTCCAGCGTGAGGTTCTGGGTCTTCATGCCGAGTGCGGGAGCCGCGATGGCGAGCAGCGCACCGGCGGCGACCACGACCGAGATGACCGGCCGTGCGAGCACGCCCTTCAGTACGGCCGTCCAGAAACGGCTCTCGCGGTTCGCGCCGCCCCGATTGCGGCGGAGCTTGCTCTCCGGGTGCAGGAAGGGGATCTTGCCCTTCTCCACTCGCGCGCCGAGCAGCGACAGCACCGCGGGCAGGACGGTGACCGACCCGACCATGGCGACCGCCACGACCATCAGCGAGGCCAGGCCCATCGCCTCGAACTCGGCGAGACCGGTGAACAGCATGCCGGCCATCGCCACGCACACCGTGACGCCCGAGACGATGATCGCGCGGCCACTGGTGGCGGCGGCGACCCTGAGGGCGGTCTGGGCGTCCCGGCCGGCCTCGCGCTCCTCGCGCTCACGGCGCAGGTAGAACAGGCAGTAGTCGACGCCGACGGCCAGACCGACCAGCAGCATCACGGAGTTGGCGGTGTCGCTCATCGGCATGACATGGCTGACGATGCCCATCAGACCCATCGTCGCCATGATCGCGGTGACCGCGAGCAGCACCGGCAGCAGCGCCGCCACCAGGGCGCCGAAGGCGATGAGCAGAATGCCGAGGGCCACCGGCACCGCGGAGTACTCGGCCTTCTGGAAGTCGTCCCCGAACGCGTCGTCGAACGTCTTCATCATGCTGGCGCCGCCGATCTCCTCGATCCGCAGCGACTCATGGCCCTTCTGGACGTCCTCCACGGCCTTCAGCACGGGCTCCACGCGCTCACCGGCGGTCTCGGCATCGCCGCGCATGTCGAACTGCACCAGCGCGCTGCGGCCGTCCTTGGAGATCGTCTGTGTGTCGTACGGCGATGTCACGTCCGTGACCTTGCCGGTGCCCTCGACCGCCTTGACCACCGCGGTGACGGCGGACCGGAACTCGTTGTCCGTGGCCTTGAGCGAGCCGTCCTTGGCCTGAATCAGGACGGTCTCGCCGGCCGGCTCCTTGATGCCCGCGTCCTCGATGATCTTGGCTGCGGTGTGTGTCTCGCCCTTCAGCTGGTCGCTGTCCTTGACGTCCACGCGGCCGGCCGCCGAACCGAGTCCCATCGCCAGGACGACGAACAGCACCCAGATGCCCACGGCAGCCCATCGGTGCCGGGCGCTCCAGCCGCCGGCCCGAGCGGCAAGGCCCCGGACCCGCGTATCTCCGTTCACCATGAGGGCTAGCCCCTTTGATCTGCGGTGGCGGCCCCCTGCCGCCACCTTTCGTTTCGAAGGTATGGGCCGGATAAGGGCATCTCGTCGTGCTCCCCGGTGAAGCTCGGCGGCCGGAACTCATCCCCTTGGACACCGGGCTCTCCCCACTGGGGAGGATGCCGGTCCCTTACATCTGTCCGGTCGTGTCGGGGGCGACGATCAGGGGGAAGCGGTTGTGCTCTTACTGACCGGTGAGTAACTTACGGGGCCAGGCGGCCGTCGTGCCCACCCCCACGGGGCGCGACGGCCGCCCTAAGCTGACGGGATGACGACGACGTACGCGGCGCTCCTCCGTGGCATCAATGTGGGCGGCAGCAGAAAGCTCCCGATGGCCGAACTGCGCACCCTGATGACCGGCATCGGTTACGGCGACGTACGCACCTATCTCCAGAGCGGCCAGGCGGTCTTCACCGCCGACCACGGCGACGAGGAGTCCCTGGCCGCGGAGCTCGCGTCGGCGATCGAGAAGCAGTTCGGCTTCGCCGTGGACGTGATCGTGCGCGACCACGCCTACCTCAGGGCCGTCGCCGACAACTGCCCCTTCCCCGCAGTCGAGTTGGAGCCCAAGCAGCTCCATGTCACCTACTTCTCCGCCCCGGTGGACGCCGAGCGCTTCGCGGAGATCGACCGGGCCGCCTACCTGCCGGAGGAGTTCCGGCTCGGCGACCGCGAGCTGTACCTGTACGCCCCGGACGGCCTGGGCCGCTCCAAGCTAGGCGAAATCCTGTCGCGGCCGCGGCTCAACAAGGGTTTGATCGCCACGAGTCGTAACTGGAACACCGTGCTGAAACTCGTGGAGATGACAGGTGATCAGAGGTGACTGAACACGATTCCGCCGTGAAGGCCGCCATCGAGGGCGAGTTGAGGCTGATGGACCCCGAAGTCCGCCGCTCGGCCGAACTGCTCGGGTCGCTACTGCATCCGGAGTTCCACGAGTTCGGCTCGTCGGGACGGCACTGGGACCGGGCGTCGACCATGTCCCGCCTGCCCGCGGACACCGATCCTGTGGACCGCCATGTCGTCACCTCGGAGATCCAGGGCGTCCGGCTCGCCCCCGATGTCGTCCACCTCACCTTCGACACGGTGTACAACGGCGGCCACGCGCACCGCAGTTCGCTGTGGCGGCGCACCGAGGACGGGTGGCAGATGTACTTCCATCAAGGGACGCCGTTCAGTACCGGTTCCTGATCCCGCCCGCGACCTCAGGTTGAGGGCTCGGTAGCGCCGCCCGACGGTGTTTCGGGCTTGGTGCGGAGGATCTCGCGGGCCTGCTCGGCAGCGCGGGCGGTGCTCTCGGAGACGAAGTCGAGGAAGCGGGCGATGTTCTCCAGGCGGGTGGCGGCCGGCGTGCCCGGGACGAGGACGCGGACGCCCTGCCGTGCGGTCTCGACGAGGTGGGCGATGGCGCGGGCGCTGGCCAGCATCGACTGGTACCAGACGTCGTCGTCGACGACGTAGCGCTCGCGGCGGCGTTCGCCCTGTTCCCGGCGGACCATGCCCTGGCTCTCCAGGAACGCGATCGCCTTGGAGACGGACGCCGGGCTGACCTGGAGGTGCTGGACGAGTTCGGACGCGGTGAGGCTGCCCGAGTCGGTGAGGGTGAGGCAGGCCATCACCCGGGCCATCATCGCGGGCATGCCCGAAGCCACCATGACGGTGGTGAACAACTCCTCGTACTCCCGCACGGCCTCCGCGTCGCGTCCGAAGGCCTGCTCGGGTGCCCCGCCCCCTCGGGGTGCGGCCTGCCTGCGCCGGTGGGCGCGGCGTTCGGTGGCGCGGTGGGCCGCTTCGGCGCGGTAGGCGGTGGGGCCGCCGTTGCGCATCACCTCGCGCGTGATCGTCGAGGTCGGACGGTCGAGGCGTCGGGCGATCTCCGCGTAGGCGAGGCCGTCGGCCAGCCCCAGCGCGATCTGCTGGCGTTCGGGCTGGGTGAGTCTGCCTCCCGGCATCGCGGTCTCCTTCGTGCTCCCTGATGTTGCTCGGTGCCTTCAGGGTAGCGTTCACTCGCAGTTCATTGCAACATTCGACGTTCTTTCGTTGCATTACTTTCAGTGCCGTTGCAACGATTTCCTTGCTCTCACCTGCATTTACAGCAGTTACGTGCAACGACGGCGTTGCCAGATCCATGAATGCAACGTAGCGTTTCTCTCATCAGAAACGACGAGTCACAGGAGAACATCATGCAGAAGTTCGACACCCCCGCCCCGGTCTCCGTCGTCCTCGGAATCCCGGCGGGACGCATCCGGTTCATCGCCGCCGACCGGGCCGACACCGTCGTCGAGGTCCTGCCCGCGGACGCGTCGAAGGGCCGCGACGTGAAGGCGGCGGAGCGGATCGAGGTCGCCTACGCCGACGGCGTCCTGCGGGTCGAGGCCCCGGAGGCGGAGAACCGGCTCCTCGGCTCTTTCGGATCCGTCGAGGTGACCATCCAGCTGCCCGCCGGTTCTCGCGTCGAGGCGAAGGCGGAGGCCGCCGAGTTCCGGGGCGTGGGGCGGCTCGGCGACGTCGCCTTCGAGGGCGCGTACCGCCAGATCAAGATCGACGAGGCCGCGAGCCTCCGCCTCACCGCGACCGACGGCGACGTCGAGGTCGGCCGGCTGGGCGGGCCCGCGGAGATCAGCACCGCGAGGGGCGACATCCGGATCACCGAGGCCGTGCGCGGCTCGGTCGTGCTCCGTACCGAGTCCGGCAACATCTCGGTCGGCGCCGCCGCCGGCGTCTCGGCCGCCCTGGACGCCGGCACCGGCTACGGCCGGGTCAGCAACTCCCTCAAGAACGACGGCACGGCCGAACTCGACATCCGTGCCACCACCTCCCACGGCGACATCACCGCCCGCAGCCTCTGACCCGCTCGGTCACGGCACTTGCTCCTGCTCCTGCTCCTGTCCCTGTCCCTGCCCCGGGACAGGGGACAGGGGTCGTTCATGGGCCCTACACATGGCTGTGCGAGGCTCGTCCCATGCGCTACATCATCATCGGGGCCGGGGCGATCGGCGGTGTCGTCGGCGGACGGCTCGCGGGCTCGGGACACGAGGTCGTACTGGTCGCACGGGGAGCGCACTTCGAGGCCCTGCGGGACCGTGGGCTGCGGCTCCGGGTGCCCGAGGGCGAGCTGATCCACCGGCTGCCGGTCGTCGACGGGCCCGCAGCGCTCGGGGAGTTGCACCCCGACGACGTGCTCGTCCTCGCCGTCAAGACGCAGGACAGCGCGGCGGCGCTGCAGACCTGGGCGGCCGTACCGGTCGCCGGTGGCGGTACGGCCGCCGAGCGGCTGCCACTGTTCTGCGCGCAGAACGGCGTCGAGAGCCAGCGCCTAGCCCTGCGGCTGTTCCGACGGGTGTACGGCGTCTGCGTCTGGCTGCCGTCGACGTACGTCGAACCCGGCGTCGTCTCCGCCGCCGGCCGCCCCCTCACCGGCATCCTGCACCTAGGGCCTGTTTGGCAAATCCCCGCCTGCCAGGCGGTGTCTGGCACGCACGCTCGCCGCGTTGCCGAACCGCCCACGTGGCTCCGCCACGAGGGCGCTCCGGCGCCTTGCGATCGCACGCACCAGACGCCGCCTGGCCCGCCCTCCGGGCGGACGACGGGGATTTGCCAGACAGGCCCTGGCCGCCACCCGCACGGCACCGACGAGACCGCCCGCCTCGTCGCCGCCGACCTGGAGAAGTCGCACTTCGAGGCGCCGGTCGTGGCGGACGTGGCGCGCTGGCAGTACGCCAAGCTGCTGGCCAACCTCGGCAACGCCCTGGAGGCGGTGACCGGCCCCGTCGACAGCGAGGAGGGCGCGGCGCTGTTCCGGCGTGTGCGGGCCGAGGGCGCGGCGGTGCTCGACGCCGCCGGGATCGCGTACGCGGGCGCCGAGGAACAGCAGGCGGTACGGGGCGACAAGGTGTCCCTGGTCCCTCTCGACGGGGCCCCGCGCGGCGGCGGCTCCTCCTGGCAGTCCCTCATCCGCGGCACCGGCACCATCGAGGCCGACTACCTCAACGGCGAGATCGCCCTGCTGGGCCGCCTGCACGGCGTACCGACCCCGCTGAACGAACTCCTCCAGCACCTCGCCGGCACCTTCGCGCGCGAGCGCCGGGCGGCGGGATCGATGCCGGTGGGGGAGTTGGTGCGGCTGGCCGACGAGGCGGTCCGGACGGCGCGCTGAACCGGCGCGCGGAACTCGCTCGAACTCCGGGACAGGCGGCGAGGGTTGTTCGGCATCCGGCCAGGTGAGGTCGGCAGAGCCCGCCCTCAGGCCCCGACCGCCGCCAGCGCCGGCACTCCGGCCGCGTCGTACCGCTCCAGCAGCACCCGCGCCACCTCGGGCGCCGCCCCGAGCACGTCCGCCAGCACGTCCGCCTCGGCCGCGCCCCGCGCGATGCGGTCCGGGAGGAACCCGGGGGCCAGGACGTACGGCGCGACGGCCACCCGCTCGCAGCCGAGTTCCCGGAGTTCGCGGACCGCGTCCTCGGTGCGGGGAAGGGATGCGGAGGCGAACGCAGGTCGCACGGCGCACCAACCGGTGTGCCGCCACTCCCGCGCGATTTCTGCGATCACTGCGATCGCCTCCGGGTCGGTGGACCCCGCCGAGGCCAGCACGACCCCGGTCGAGGACTTGTCGGCGGGCGTCAGCCCGGCCTCGTACAGCCGCCGTTCCAGGGCGGCGAGGAGCAGCGGCGACGGGCCCAGCACCTCCGCCTGCCGGATCCGCAGCTGCGGCGGCGCGTCCCGCAGGACCGCCGGGATGTCGGCCTTCGCGTGGAAGGCCCGGGTCAGCAGCAGGGGCAGCGCCACGACGTCCCGGACGCCCTCCGCCGCCAGCGACTCCAGTACCCCCTGCACCGACGGGATGTTGAAGTCCAGGAAGCCGGTCTCCACCCGTACGTCAGGGCGCAGCGAGCGCACCCGCCGTACCAGGGCATGCACCGTCGCGGCATGCCGCGGGTCGCGGCTGCCGTGGGCGATGACGAGAAGGACCGGCTTCACGGGCATGGGACCTCAGCTCCTTGCCAGCAGGCCGCGGCTGCGCAGGACCCGGCGCTCCAGCGGGCTGAAGATGAGCAGGTCGATGGCGATGCCGACGATCAGGATGAGCAGGATGGCGAAGAAGACCATGGACATGGAGCTGGTGGTACGGCCGTTCTCCAGCAGCTGCCCCAGACCCACACCCAGGTCGGGGGAGGACGCGATGATCTCCGCCGCCATCAGCGAACGCCAGGAGAAGGCCCAGCCCTGCTTCAGGCCCGCCAGATAGCCGGGCAGCGCGGCCGGCATCACGATGTGCCAGGTGCCCTTCAGGCCGGTCGCCCCCAGCGTGCGGCCCGCCCGCAGGAAGAGCGGGGGCACCTGGTCCACGCCCGACACCAGGCCGTTGGCGATCGACGGGACCGCGCCGAGCAGGATCACCGCGAACATCATCCGGTCGGTCAGCCCCAGCCAGATCACGGCCGGCGGCACCCAGGCGACGGACGGCAGCGACTGCAGCCCGGACAGGATCGGGCCGATGGCCGCCCGCACGAACCGCACCCGTGCCACCAGCAGGCCAAGCGGCGTACCGATCGCCAGCGCCAGCAGGAAGCCCAGCAGGCCGCGGGAGACGGACGTCCAGATGTACTCGTGGAGCGTGCCCTGCAGCCATGAGTCGCGCAGCTCGCCCCACACGTCGGACGGCGACGGCAGCTTCGACGGGTCGTCGGCGATCCCGGACGACACCAGGAACTGCCAGACACCGAGCACCAGCACGATGGCGACGATCGGCGGCAGAACCTTCTGCGTCAGCGTCTTCCGCAGCGGCGTACGACCCGTCTGGACCGTCTCCAGGGCGTCCAGACCGGCTTCGAGTCCGGCGAGGTCGTTGCCGTCCTTGGCCGGGGTCGTGTCAGTGCTGGCCATGGCGGCGGATCTCCCCACGCAGTTCTTCGGTGATCTCCCGGGACAGCTCCGCCACGTCGGCGTCCTCGATGCGACGCGGCTGCGGGATGCCGACCGTCCACTCGCGCGCGACGCGGCCCGGGCGCGAGGACAGCAGGACGACGCGCTGGGCCAGCCGGACCGCCTCGCGCACGTTGTGCGTGACGAACAGGACGGACAGTCCCGTCTCGCGCCAGATGCGGGTCAGTTCGTCGTGCAGGACGTCCCGGGTGATCGCGTCCAGGGCGGCGAACGGCTCGTCCATCAGCAGCAGTCGGCTGTCCTGCGCCAGCGCCCGGGCGAGCGCGACGCGCTGGCGCATACCGCCGGACAGCTCGTGCACCCGCTTGCCGTGCGCGCCCTTGAGCCGGACCAGTTCGAGGAGCTCCTCGGCCCGCTCGCGCCGCTCGGCCTTCGGTACGCCCCTGAGCTTCAGGGCGAGTTCGATGTTCTTGCCCGCGGTCAGCCACGGGAAGAGGGCGTGCTCCTGGAACATCAGCGCCGGGCGGCCGTCGGTCGTGATGCTGCCCGCGCTGGGCTTGTCCAGTCCGGCCACGAGGTTCAGCAGCGTCGACTTGCCGCAGCCGGACGCTCCGAGGAGGGTGACGAACTCGCCGGGTGCGACATCGAGCGTGATGTCGTCGAGGACGAGCTGCTGCCCGGCGGGGCCGGCGAAGGACTTCGAGACATGCTCGATGCGCGCGGCGTGCTCCACGGACGCATCCGTGCCCGCGGCCTTGGCGAGGGCGGTTGCCATGGTCGTCACCTCCTGGGAACGCTCGTAGGAACTCTTGTCGTTCGGAAACGCGGCTTACTTGACGCCGAGTCCGGCGTCGTCGACCTCGGATTCGCCCTCGGCCTTGAGGACCTTGTTCAGCGGCGCCAGGTCGTAGACGCCCGTCAGGTCCGGCTTCTGCAACAGCCCCGCCTTGACCGCGTGCTCGGCCTCGGTGCCGAGCGTGGCCGCCAGCGGGTCGTCGGTGATCCGGATCGACTGCCACGCCGGGTCGAGGACCGAGGTCGGCAGCGCCTTGCCGGTGTCGGCCGCCAACTGGGCGTTCGCCGCCGCCTTCGCCCGATCCGGGTTGTCGTTGATCCACTTGTTGGTCTTCACCGAGGCGCGCAGTACGGCCTCCACGGCCCGCGGGTGCTCCTTCAGGAAGCTCTGCGACACGATGACGTTCGTGATCACGAACTTCTTGTCCGGCCACAGGTCGGCCTCGTCGAGCAGCACCTTCGCGCCCTCGGCGACCAGCTTGGACGCGGTCGGCTCCGGCACCCACGCACCGTCGATCGAGCCGGACTTGTAGGCGTCCGGCATGATCTTGTTGTCGGTGCGCACCACCGAGACATCGCCCTTGCCGCTCTGCGCGTCGACCTTCCAGCCCTGCTCGGAGACCCAGTTGAGGAACGCCACGTCCTGGGTGTTGCCGAGCTGCGGCGTGGCGATCTTCTTGCCCTTGACGTCCTTCAGGGACTTGATCTTCTCCGGGTCGACGACGAGCTTCACACCGCCCGAGGCCGAACCGGAGATGATCCGCAGGTTCTCGCCGTTCGACTTGATGTAGCCGTTGATGGCGGGGGAGGGGCCGATCCAGCCGATGTCGATGGACCCCGAGTTCAGCGCCTCGATCTCCGAGGGGCCGGCGTTGAACGTGGCGTACTCCGCCGTCGTGCCGCCCAGCTCCTTCTGGAACAGCCCCTCGTGCCGGCCGACCAGCGCGGTGGCGTGGGTGAGGTTCCCGAAGTAGCCGATCCGCACCGAGTCCAGGCCGTCCACCTTGGCCGCACCGGCGATGGCCTGCTCGGTGTTCTCCTTGGCCTGGGAGCCGTAGCCGCACGCCGCGAGGGCGAGCAGCGGCAGCGTGGTCAGGACGGCGACGAGCCGGGCTCTCAGAAGTCCCACCCGTCGTCCTCGGCGTCGTCCTTGACCGGCTCCGGCGAGGCGAAGGACTCGCCGACCATGCCCGCGGTGAGCGTGGTGCCGTCGTTCGGGTCGATGAGGATGAAGGAGCCGGTGCGGCGCGAGTCGGCGTAGGAGTCGACCGGCAGCGGCTCGGCGGTGCGGATCTTCACCCGGCCGATGTCGTTGGCGACGAGCTGTCCCGGGTGCGGGTGCAGGGACAGGTCGTCGAGCGTGAGCCGGGACGGGATGTCCTTGACGATGGCCTTGACCGTGCGGGTGCCGTGCTTGAGCAGCACCCGGTGGTTGACGGCCAGCGGCTGGTCGGCGACATGGCAGACCGTGGCCTCGATCTCCTGCGTGGTCGCGGGCGCGTCCTTGGTCGGCACGAGCAGGTCACCGCGCGAGATGTCGATGTCGTCCTCCAGCAGGACGGTCACCGACTGGGTGGTCCACGCGATGCCGACCGGCTTGCCCAGCAGATCGATGCCGGAGATCTTCGACGTACGGCCCGACGGCAGCACGGTCACCGACTCGCCGACCCGGAAGGAACCGGCGGCGATCTGACCGGCGTAGCCCCGGTAGTCCGGGTGCTCGGCGGTCTGCGGCCGGATCACGTACTGCACGGGAAGGCGGGCGTGGCAGTGGCTCAGGTCGTGGCTGACCGGGACCGTCTCCAGGTGCTCCAGGAAGGTCGGGCCGCCGTACCAGTCCATGTTCGCGGACGGGTCCACCACGTTGTCGCCGGCCAGCGCCGAGATCGGGATCGCGGTGATCTCCGGGACGCCCAGCTCCAGCGCGTACGCCGTGAACTCCTCGGCGATCGCGGCGAAGACGGACTCCTGGTAGTCGACCAGGTCCATCTTGTTCACGGCGAGCACGACGTGCGGCACCCGCAGCAGCGCGGCGATGGCGGCGTGCCGGCGGGTCTGCTCGACGACGCCGTTGCGGGCGTCGACCAGGATGACCGTCAGCTCGGCCGTCGAAGCGCCCGTGACCATGTTGCGGGTGTACTGCACATGGCCGGGGGTGTCGGCGAGGATGAACCGGCGCCGGGGCGTGGCGAAGTAACGGTACGCCACGTCGATCGTGATGCCCTGCTCCCGCTCGGCCCGCAGGCCGTCCGTCAGCAGCGCGAGGTCCGGCGCGTCCTGACCCCGCGAGGCCGAGGCGCGCTCCACGGCCTCCAGCTGATCGGTGAGGATCGACTTGGAGTCGTGCAGCAGCCGGCCGACGAGCGTGGACTTGCCGTCGTCGACGGAGCCCGCGGTGGCGAACCGCAGCAGGGTGGTGGCCGAGAGTTCCTCGGTCGTCGTCGTGCTCATGCTTAGAAGTACCCCTCGCGCTTACGGTCTTCCATCGCGGCCTCGGAGAGCTTGTCGTCGGCGCGGGTGGCGCCGCGCTCGGTCAGCCGGGAGGCGGCGATCTCGGTGATGACCTGCTCCAGGCTCACCGCGTCCGAATCGACGGCACCGGTGCAGGACATGTCGCCCACGGTCCGGTAGCGGATGAGCCGCTTCTCGACCGTCTCGCCGTCCTTCGGCCCGCCCCACTCACCGGCGGTCAGCCACATGCCGGCCCGCTTGAAGACCTCGCGCTCGTGCGCGAAGTAGATCTCCGGCAGCTCGATGCCCTCGCGGGCGATGTACTGCCAGACGTCCAGTTCGGTCCAGTTGGACAGCGGGAAGACGCGGACGTGTTCGCCGGGTGCGTGGCGGCCGTTGTACAGGTTCCACAGTTCGGGGCGCTGGCGGCGCGGGTCCCACTGGGAGAACTCGTCGCGCAGGCTGAAGACCCGCTCCTTCGCCCGGGCCTTCTCCTCGTCGCGTCGTCCGCCGCCGAAGACTGCGTCGAACTTCTCGCTCTGGATCTTCTCGGTCAGCGGCACGGTCTGCAGCGGATTGCGGGTCCCGTCGGGACGTTCGCGCAGCACACCCCGGTCGATGAAGTCCTGTACGGAAGCCACATGGAGCCGCAGCCCATGCTTCTCGACCGTGCGGTCCCGGTAGTCGATGACCTCGGGGAAGTTGTGTCCGGTGTCCACATGCAGCAGCGAGAAGGGGACCGCCGCGGGGGCGAACGCCTTCAAGGCGAGGTGCAGCATGACGATGGAGTCCTTGCCGCCGGAGAACAGGATCACCGGCCGCTCGAACTCGCCCGCGACCTCGCGGAAGATGTGCACCGCCTCGGACTCCAGCGCGTCCAGGTGCGAGAGGGCGTACGGGGAGTCCGTGCCGTCCTCCACCGTGGCGACAGTGGTCGTCATGCCAAACCCCTTTCGCTGAGCAGGGCGTACACCGACGCCGCGGACTCCTGAACGGTCTGGTTCTGGGACTCGATGCGCAGGTCGGGCGACTCGGGCTCCTCGTACGGGTCGTCGACCCCGGTGAGCCCCGTGAGCTCGCCCGCGGCCTGCTTGGCGTACAGACCCTTCACATCGCGTACGGAGCACACCTCGACCGGCGTGGCCACGTGCACCTCGACGTAAGCCGCCCCGCTCTCCTGGTGCCGCTTGCGCACCGCGTCACGGCTGTCGGCATACGGCGCGATCACCGGGACGAGCGCCTTGACGCCGTTACGGGCGAGCAGTTCGGCGAGGAAGCCGATGCGCTGCACGTTGGTGTGCCGGTCCTCGCGGCTGAAGCCGAGGCCCGCCGAGATGAACTCGCGGATCTCGTCGCCGTCGAGCACCTCGACGCGGTGGCCCTCCTCGCGGAGCCGGCCTGCCAGCTCGTAGGCGATGGTGGTCTTGCCGGCGCTCGGCAGACCCGTGAGCCAGACGGTGGCTCCGCTCGTCACGTGGTTCTCCAAATTCGTAGCAAGCTCGGTCATGGTCAGCCGTGCAGCCCGCACTCGGTCTTGCCGCGGCCCGCCCAGCGGCCGGCGCGCGCGTCCTCGCCCTCCAGCACCCGGCGGGTGCAGGGGGCGCAGCCGACGGAGGCGTAGCCGTCCATCAGCAGCGGGTTGGTGAGGACGCCGTGCTCGGCGACGTAGGCGTCCACGTCGTCCTGAGTCCAGCGGGCGATCGGGGAGATCTTCACCTTCTGCCGCTTCTCGTCCCAGCCGACGACCGGGGTGTTCGCCCGGGTCGGGGACTCGTCGCGGCGCAGCCCGGTCGCCCAGGACACATAGCCCTTCAGGCCCCGCTCCAGCGGCTCGACCTTGCGCAGCTTGCAGCACAGGTCGGGGTCGCGGTCGTGCAGCTTGGGGCCGTACTGCGCGTCCTGCTCGGCGACCGACTGGAGCGGGGTGAGGGTGATGACGTTGACGTCCATCACGGCCTCGACCGCGTCGCGGGTGCCGATGGTCTCCTCGAAGTGGTAGCCCGTGTCGAGGAACACGACGTCCACGCCGGGCATGGCGCGGGAGGCGAGGTGGGCGACCACCGCGTCCTCCATGGAGGAGGTCACGCAGAAGCGCTTGCCGAAGGTGTCGACCGCCCACTGGAGGATCTCCAGCGCGGAGGCGTCCTCCAGGTCGCGGCCCGCCTGCTCGGCGAGCGCCTTGAGATCCGCCGTCGTGCGCTCTTCCTGTGTCGTCGTCATATCTCGTCTCCCCCTGCGTCGGTGCGCTGAAGACCGCGGGCGAGCAGCCCGAGGAACTTCAGTTGGAAGGCCCGATTGCACGCCGCGCATTCCCATGCGCCATGGCCCTGCTCGCCGGGACGCAGGTCCTCGTCACCGCAGTAGGGGCAGTAGAAGGGGGCGGCCCGCTCGCTCATGAGAGGGCCTCCTCGGAGGCGCGCGCCGCCCAGGTGGCGAACCGCTCGCCGTCCTCGCGCTCGTCCTGGAACCGCTTCAGGACCCGCTCGACGTAGTCGGGCAGTTCCTCGGAGGTGACCTTCAGGCCACGCACCTTGCGCCCGAACCCGGCCTCCAGACCGAGCGCGCCGCCCAGGTGCACCTGGAAGCCCTCGACCTGCTCGCCCTTGTCGTCGAGGACCAGCTGGCCCTTGAGACCGATGTCCGCCACCTGGATACGGGCGCAGGCGTTCGGGCAGCCGTTGATGTTGATGGTGATCGGCTCGTCGAAGTCCGGGATCCGGCGCTCCAGCTCGTCGATCAGCTGGGAGCCGCGCGCCTTGGTCTCGACGATGGCGAGCTTGCAGTACTCGATGCCGGTGCAGGCCATCGTGCCGCGCCGGAAGGGGGAGGGCTTGGCGGTCAGGTCCAGTGCCTCCAGGGCCTCGACCAGCGACTCGACCTGCGCCTCCTCGACGTCGAGGACGATCATCTTCTGCTCGACGGTGGTACGGACCCGGCCCGAGCCGTGCGCCTCGGCCAGCTCGGCGATCTTCGTGAGCGTGGCGCCGTCGACGCGGCCGACGCGCGGGGCGAACCCGACGTAGAAGAGGCCGTCCTGCTGCCGGTGCACACCGACGTGGTCCCGCCAGCGCTCCACGGGCTGGGCGGGCGCGGGGCCGTCGGTCAGCTTGCGCTTGAGGTACTCGTCCTCCAGCACCTGGCGGAACTTCTCCGCGCCCCAGTCGGCGACCAGGAACTTCAGGCGGGCGCGGGTGCGCAGCCGCCGGTAGCCGTAGTCGCGGAAGATCGAGATGACGCCCTCGTAGACGTCCGGCACCTCGTCCAGCGGCACCCAGGCGCCCAGCCGGACACCGATCTTGGGGTTGGTGGACAGACCGCCGCCGACCCACAGGTCGAAGCCGGGGCCGTGCTCGGGGTGGTCCACGCCGACGAAGGCGATGTCGTTGATCTCGTGCGCCACGTCGAGGAGCGGCGAGCCCGAGATCGCGGACTTGAACTTGCGGGGCAGGTTGGAGAACGCCTTGTTGCCGATGATCCGGCGCTGGATCTCGTCGATGGCAGGGCTGCCGTCGATGATCTCGTCCGCGGCGATACCGGCGACCGGCGAGCCGATGACGACACGGGGCGTGTCACCGCAGGCCTCGGTGGTGGACAGGCCGACCGCCTCCAGGCGGTTCCAGATCTCGGGCACATCCTCGATCCGGATCCAGTGGTACTGGACGTTCTGCCGGTCGGTGATGTCCGCGGTGCCGCGCGCGAACTCCTGCGAGATCTCGCCGATGACGCGCAGCTGCTGCGTGGTGAGCCGACCGCCGTCGATCCGCACCCGCAGCATGAAGTAGGAGTCGTCGAGCTCCTCCGGCTCCAGGATGGCGGTCTTGCCGCCGTCGATACCCTGGCGGCGCTGGGTGTAGAGCCCCCACCAGCGCATCCGGCCACGCAGATCGTTCGGGTCGATGGAGTCGAAGCCGCGCTTGGAGTAGATCGTCTCAATGCGTGTCCGCACATTGAGACCGTCGTCGTCCTTCTTGAACTGTTCGTTGCCGTTGAGCGGGGTGAAGTGCCCCGCGGCCCACTGACCCTCACCGCGGTGACGGCTCACCTTGCGGCGGGGAGTCGCGGCGGCAGGCTTCTGCGGGTTGGCGGCCATGGTTGATACGTCCTTCGGGACAGGCGGGAAAGCGGCTCTGACCTGCGCGTATTGGCGCATGGGTATACATGCGCTTCATTGCGCAGGAATGAGACTGAAGGGGAGTGTCGGGCGCGGGTGGACTGTACTCAGCGCGCCGGACAGATGGCGCTGGACATGCGGCCGAGGTCGACGTGCCGCCGACTCACCAAGGCAATTCCAGTTCCAGACATGACGGAAGCGTGGCACGGCGATCTGGACACAGTCCAGCTTCGTCCGTCATGCGGACACCCTTGTCCCGTAGAGTGAGACAAGGGTGTCGTCGGTCACATGGCCCGAATCGGCCGTTTCTGCCCAGGTCAGCCAGGGTAAGCCCCCGGCCACGGACCGGGCGCGGCCACCTCGGCCTCCTCCTCGACCTTGGTGTCGAAGAGCTTGAAGCCGCGCCGCAGATAGTTGTCCATGGCGTGTTCCCCGTCCAGGCTGCAGGTGTGCAGCCACAACCGCTTCGTCCGCGCCAGTCCGGGCCAGCGGTCCGCGAGGTCCCAGGCGCGGGCGGCGCCGTACGCCAGCAGATGGCCGCCGATCCGCCGGCCGCGGAAAGCCGGAATCAGGCCGAAGTAGACGATCTCCACGACCCCGTCGTCCTGCGGCTCCAGCTCGACGTATCCCGCCGGAGTCCCTTGGTCGTACGCGACCCATGTCTCGACCCCCGGACGTGCCAGGTGCTTCTCCCACTGGTCGTATGTCCAGCCAAGCCGGTCGATCCAGAGGATGTCTCCCCCAACCGACGAGTACAGGAACCGGCTGAACGCGGGCGAGGGCACCTCGGAGCGGACGATCCGCACGTCCCCTTCCGGGGCGGTGGCAGGGAGGACGTCGGTGGGGGAGGTCTGTTCCAGGGACCAGGTGGTCACGGGGATGCGGGGCATGGTGGCCAGGGAATCATCCGAACAGCCGATCTGTCGATTACCCCAGCGCCCGGTCGATCGACGTCAGCGGCGCCGCGAACAGCACCCGGCCCGACTGGGACCACACCTCGCCGGTCGCCTCCCAGTACGACAGGGGGCCCGCCTGGACACCCCAGCAGCGCGGGGCGTTCTCCGAGCCGCAGCGGGTCGCCTCGGCGCCCTCACTGTCCTGGCGCCACAGGCTGCCGTGCCGGTCCGTGGAGCCCGGGTCGCGGCCCACGTACCAGTCGGAGCGGTCCGTGCCGTCGGCCCGATGCGACAGCAGGCCCCTGATGCCGGACGCCTCCGTCTCGTACGCCTCGACCGCGGACGCCGCTCCGGTGGCGTCGGTGGCCAGCAGGCCGGGACGGGCCGGGTCCTTGCTGAAGTCGTAGCGCCACAGACGGGCGTGCTCGTCGCTGCCCGCAGGCGTCCACTCGCTCGCGACCAGGCTGTCGGGCGCCGTGCTGCGGTCGAGGGAGACGGCACCGAGGCGGGGCGCGCCGTCCGAACCGCTCAGACGGTACGAGCCGACGGCCGGCAGGACGAAGCGGTTGCCGCCCGCCGACCAGCCCCTCTCGACGCGGCCCACCGCGCCACTGTCGACCGTCGTGCGCTGGACGCGGTTCATGTCGTACACGTACAGCCCGTCGGCGGCGGTGACCAGCAGCTTGTCCTGGTACCAGACCATGCCGGTCAGGCGCGAGGCCAGGGCGCGGTAGTCGCGCCCGCCGTCCACCGGGACGACGAGGAGGGCCGAGGCGTACCTGAGGTGGTCCAGGTCGTTCGCGTCGACGAAGGAGACCCGGGCGAGGCCCCGGTCGGCGGTGCCCTGGCTCCAGCCGGAGAGGAGCACGCGGTTGTCCTTCCACCAGCCGTCGTCGTCGGCGTCCCCCGAGGTGGTGACCGCGCCCGCCCGCCAGGCCCGGGTGTCGGCGGCGTCCCAGCAGTACGCGCGTGTGGCGGCCGGCGCGACCGGCAGCGCCGTGCGCTCGGCGGACGTACAGCCGGACGCGCCGCGCAGAGTGCGGTCGGCGCTCTCCAGGACGGCGCGCACACCCACCGGCTTGCCCATCCCGGCGGCGAGTTCGTCGAGGGTGGCCTGCGGCACCAGCTGCTCCTGGAGCCGGAGCGCGCGGGTGTCGGCGTCCCTGGTGAGAGGTTCCAGCGCCCCGGGGTTGTCACCGACGGTGGCCTGTGAGGCGCTGATCATCGTGGCGGCGGCGGTGAGCGCCAGGGCGGTTCCGGCCAGGAACGCGCGAACCGCACGGCCCTGCTTGCGTCGACGGTGTCTGCCGCGGTGCTTCATCAAACCTCCCGAGGCGAGCCAACTGCCTCTATTGGTCTGTCTGTTGACCAAAGGAGCAGGTGGGGTGGCTCGTAGAGGGATGCTACGGCAGGTGAGCACGCTTGCGGATGAAGACCCCGCAAATATGCGGAAGATGCCACCCCGCAGGCCGTATTCAGGACATCTTGGCCGACATCCGCCCGCGCACCACCGCGGGCGCCGTCGAATGCGGCAACAACGCGCGCGGGTCGTCCGGCAGCAGCACCCCGACCTCCGCGTCCTCACGGAAGCGGTACGGCCGATGCTCCAGGAACGCCCCGAGATAGCGCCGTACGCGGGACATCTCGGCCCGCACCGTCACCGTACGGCCCGCGTCGCCGAACATGTCCTCGGCCAGCCCCGCCGCGCTGCGTCCCGACCGGTGCAGGGCCAGCAGGTAGAGCAACTCGGCGTGCCGGGGGCTCAGTTCATGGCTCCAGGAACCCGCGCCGCCGGACACCGTCACCGACCAGCGGCGCGGCTGCGTCAGGTCCAGCGCGATCTGTGTCGCCCCGGCCGGCACCGGCTCGTCGGCGGGTCGCAGCAGCC
This sequence comes from Streptomyces sp. NPDC051738, assembly GCF_044453205.1. Classification (NCBI taxonomy): domain Bacteria; kingdom Bacillati; phylum Actinomycetota; class Actinomycetes; order Kitasatosporales; family Streptomycetaceae; genus Streptomyces; species Streptomyces sp. NPDC051738. Next base: position 235,391 of record NZ_JBITCM010000006.1, read on the forward strand.
AGCCGCCCGCCAGCGGTTCCACCGAGCACAGGCCGAGCTGCGGCAGCCACCGGCGGCCCGGCGTCAGGGACTTGGGCAGCGCGACCCGGGTCGCGTACGGCATCCCCGTCACCGCCGCGGTCCAGCCGTCCCGGTCCACCACCAGGGCCCGCCCGGCGATCCGGGCCAGCACCGGCGCCGCCACCGCGCGCAGCCGCTCCAGCGAGGTCAGATGCTGCTCACGCAGCCGGGCCTCGGCGAGCTTGGCCACCGAGTCGACCCAGGCGAGGGTGGCCGGGTGCATGGTCTCCAGCGGCCCGCTGACGTCCACCACGCCGATCAGCCGGCCGTCGCGCGGATCCGTGATCGGGGCGCCGGTGCAGGTCCAGGCGGTCTGCGAGCGCTGGAAGTGCTCGGAGGCGAAGACCTGCACGGGCCGGCGGACCACCGCCGGGGTGCCCACGCCGTTGGTGCCGACGACGCTCTCCCGCCAGTCGGCGCCGAGTTCGAACCCGAGCCCGTCGGCCTTGCGCAGCACGGAGGAGCTGCCCTCCCGCCACAGCACCCGGCCCTCGTCGTCGGCGACGACCATGATGTGGTGGGCGACGTCCGCGACCGACAGCAGCCCCTCGCGCAGCACCGGCAGCACATGCCTGAGCGTGGTGCTCTCCCGGCGCCGCTGCACCTCCTCCCGGGACAGCAGCCCGGAGCGGAAGTCGTGGTCCGGATCGACCCCGCTGCGCAGCATGCGCTCCCAGGACTGCTCGATCACCGGGCGCGGTGCGACGGGCGCGCGCTGCCCGGCGAGCTTGGCGGCGCGGACGTCGCTGAGCACCCGGGCGGCCCGTGCCGAGTCCACGGCGGCCAGTTGCGTCACGTCCGTCGGCGAGAGCGCCAAGGGTTCCTCCCGGTTCGGGCTCACACTGACTGTGCGTCTCATAGTGCCGTCCGCCGCTCGCGGAGGCACACACTCCGCACACAGATGCCAACAAGTTGCAACCCCTTGCAACCCTGGTGGACCGGCCTGGCCTGATTGAGACTTGAGCAACGCCGTCCCGAGCGGCGTTCGTGGGCTCGAACGGGCCTGGGTGGGGGTGGTGCCGTGTCGGCGCAGCACCACCCCCTACCTCCGGCGGTTGGGCGGGTTGCGCGTCGGGGGGTGCCGCTTTCTGCGCGTTGGCGTCTGCGGGTCCGTTGTGGCTTGTCGCGCAGTTCCCCGCGCCCCTGAGGTCTCAGGCCTGCGGCCTGGACCTGTTCACCAGCGACGCCAGGTTCAGGGTTGACGGGAGTGTGCCGAAGGCCATTCCTCCGTCCCCTCCCAGCCGCGACGCGCAGAACGCGTCCGCCACCTCCGATGGCGCGAAGCGGACCAGCAGGGAGCCCTGTAGGACCAGCGCGAGTCGCTCCGTCAGGCGGCGGGCCCTTGCCTCGATGCCCTCCAGGTCGGCCAGTTCCGTCAGCAGGCCCTTGATCGCCGCGTCCAGGCGGTGGTCGGCGCCGCGGGCCTTGCCGACCTCCTGCAGATAGGCGTTGAGGGCCATGGGCTCGCGCTGCAACGCCCGTAGGACGTCCAGGGCCTGGACGTTGCCCGCTCCCTCCCAGATCGAGTTCAGCGGGGACTCGCGTACCAGGCGGGGCATGCCGGACTCCTCGACGTATCCGTTGCCGCCGAGGCACTCGGACGCTTCGACCGTCACCGGCGCACACCGCTTGGTCACCCAGTACTTGGCTGCCGGCACCGCGATCCGCAGCAGTGCCCGCTCCTGCTCGCTGTCGTCGTCGTAGGCCGCCGCGAGCCGTAGTGCGAGGGTGGTCGCCGCCTCGGACTCGACGGCGAGGTCGGCCAGGACGTTGCGCATGAGCGGCTTGTCGACGAGCTTTCCGCCGAACGCCTCGCGGTGGGAGCAGTGGTGGATCGCCTGCGTGACGGCCTGCCGCATCAGTCCCGCCGAGCCGAGGACACAGTCGAGGCGGGTCGCGGCCACCATGTCGATGATGGTGCGCACTCCGCGCCCCTCCTCACCGACCCGGCGTGCCCACGTCCCGTCGAACTCGACCTCGGCGGAGGCGTTCGAGCGGTTGCCCAGCTTGTCCTTGAGCCGCTGGATGAGGAACAGGTTGTGGCTGCCGTCCGCCAGCACGCGCGGCACGAGGAAGCAGGTGAGCCCGCCCGGGGCCTGCGCCAGCACGAGGAACCCGTCGGACATGGGGGCCGAGCAGAACCACTTGTGCCCGGTCAGCTCGTACGACTCGCCGTCGGGGAGGGGATGCGCGGCCGTCGTGTTGGCGCGTACGTCGCTGCCGCCCTGCTTCTCCGTCATGCCCATCCCGAACAGCGCCCCGGCCTTCTGTCCGGCCGGCCGCAGCTCATGGTCGTAGATCATCGACGTCAGCAGTGGTTCCCACTCGGCGGCGAGCTCGGGTTCCGTCCGCAGGGCGGGCACGGCCGCGTGGGTCATGGACAGCGGGCAGCCGTTGCCGGCCTCGACCTGCGTCCAGAGCAGGAAGGCGGCCGCCCGGCGCACATGTCCGGCCGGCCGGACCCAGGCCGCGGTCAGCCCCGCCGCGACGCCCTTGCCGAGCAGCCGGTGCCAGGACGGGTGGAAATCGACCTCGTCGATCCGCCGGCCGTAGCGGTCGTGCGTGCGCAGCCGCGGCGGATGCTCGTTGGCCAGCCGCCCCCACTCCTGGACCTGCGCCGAACCGCAGGTGCGGCCGAGCCCCGCCAGCTCGCCCTGGACCTCGTCCAGCAGCTCCGGGGGGAGATGACGTGCGACGGCCTCGGTCAGGGCCAGGTCAGAGGTGTATACGTCGTGGCCGACCAGGGGTGGGGGCTGATTGGTCACGGTGTGCGTGCTGCCTGCCATGGCTGTGAACCTATCCCTCCACGGGGCGGTGGTTTCCACCCTGACACGGCGGCGGCGCGCGGCACCGCGCAGGTGGCGACGGTGTGCGCACCCGGCGCCGCTATGAATGCGCCCCCGTGCGGCGGATAACGTTAGGTCGTGCAGCCAGCAAGTGAATCCCCCCAGCGGACCTCCGGCCGTCTCCATCGGGCGCGTGTCCTCTACCGGAACGTCTCGAAACGCAGGACCGTCTGGCTGCTGCTGAAGGACACTGTCAACTCCTGCATCGAGTACCGCATCCTGGGTCTCGCCGCCGAGGCCGCGTTCTTCACGCTGCTGTCCGTCCCACCCCTGCTGCTCAGCCTCATCGGCCTCCTCGGTTACGTCGACAACTGGACCGGCACCGACACCATCACCAGCCTGGAGACCAACCTCCTGGAGGCCTCGCGCACCGTCCTGTCCGACAAGGGCGTGAACCAGATCGCCCAGCCGATCCTGGACGACGTGATGAAGGGCGGCCGCCCCGACGTGATCTCCGTCGGCTTCCTGTTCGCCCTGTGGTCGGGGTCGCGCGCGGTGAACGTCTTCATAGACACCATCACCGTGATGTACGGCCTCGACGGCGTCCGCGGCATCGTCAAGACCCGCCTGGTGGCGTTCCTGCTGTTCATCGCGGCCCTGCTGATCGGCTCGGTGGCGCTGCCGCTGATGGTGGCCGGGCCGGACGCGGTGGTGCGGATCGTGCCGTGGTCGGAGACCCTGGTGCAGGTCCTGTACTGGCCCGTCGTGATCGTCCTGTCCATCGCCTTCCTGACCACGCTGTACCACGTGTCCGTGCCGGTCCGCTCGCCCTGGATCGAGGACGTGCCCGGCGCGCTGGTCGCCCTCGGCATGTGGGTGCTGGGCAGCTTCCTGCTGCGCATCTACCTGACGAACACGATCGAGGGTGCGTCGATCTACGGCTCCCTCGCCGCCGCCGTCGCCGTGATGCTGTGGATCGGTGTGTCCGCGTTCGCCGTGCTCGTCGGGGCCGCGGTCAACGCCGCGATCGACCGGGTCTGGCCGGCCGCCGCGACGGCCGCGGCCCGCGCCGCCAACGAGCGGCTGCGCGAGGCCCAGGTCGCCGAGTACGTCGCCCGCCACGCCGCCGGCCGCGAGCCCGGGCTCGAGGACCCCGACGACCCGGACATGCCGTCGGAGTTCCCCGAGCGGTGGTCCCGTTTCCTGCCGCCGGAGGACGTGTCGTCCCGGTTGCGGACCCATGTGAAGAGCACGCATCACACCCCGCACAAGCCGGAGGACTCGGAGCGCCCCTGAGAGCCCGTGCCGGAGCTCGGCGATTCCGTCCGCGACCAGCGCCGACGCGAGTGGCTCACGCCTTCCACGCGCCCGCCGCCGCGGCCTCCCGCACGAAGTCACCGAAGTCGCGCGGCGCACGCCCGAGCACCGCGCGGACATCGTCCGTGAGGTGGGCGTTGCGGCCGTCCATGAGGGTCTCGAAGACCTCGACCAGGAGCTCCGCCTCCTCCGCCGGGACCCCGAAGCCGGTCAGGGCATCGCCGTAGGCCCGGGTCGGGACCGGTGTGTACGTGATCGTGCCGCCCGTCGCCGCGGAGATCTCCGCGACCGCCTCCCGCCAGGACAGCAGCCGCGGCCCCGTCAGCTCCAGCGTCCGGCCCACATAGCGGTCCCCGGACGTCAGCACGGCCGCCACCACGTCCGCGATGTCCCGCACGTCGACGAACGGCTCCCGCACCTCGCCCGCCGGGAAGACCAGCTCCCCCTGGACCATGCCCTCCACCAGCGGCCCCTCACTGAAGTTCTGCGCGAACCACGTGGCCCGTACGACCGTCCAGTCCGCGCCGGACGACTTCAGCGCCTCCTCGGTGGGCAGCGCCTGGTCCTCGCCGCGCGCCGACAGCAGCACCAGCCGCCGTACGCCGAGCCCGACCGCCTCCCGGGAGAGCGCCCCGACGCCCTCGGCCGCCGCCGGGGAGCCGACGTCGGACGGGTACATCAGATACGCCGCGTCCGCGTCCCGCAGCGTCTCCGCCCACGTCGTCGGGTCCTCCCAGTCGAAGCCCTGCGCCCGGGACGCGGCCCGTACCGTGAACCCCGCCGCGCGTGCCGCTTCCGCCACCCGGCTCCCCGTACGACCCGAGGCACCGGTCACCACTACCGTCATCCGCTGCTTGTTCGCCTTGTCGGCTGCGTTCTCCGTCATGCCTCAAGTCAACGGGCGCGCGCCCCAACAGCCCATCGCTGAACGGCTCATTCCCATGTGCGGACGTCTACGCTGGCGACATGGATGCCCTTGCCGGTCTGCTGGAGGGTCCACGCGCGCGTGGCGCCTTCATGATCCGCGCGTGTTTCGAGCCGCCGTGGTCCGTCCGCATCGAGGACCGGGCTCCGCTCACCGTCATGGTCATGGTCCGCGGCGACGCCTGGGTGATCCCCGACCGGGGCGAGCGAAGCGAGATGGGGGTCCCCCCGGCCGAAGGCCGGGGGAGGATCCGACTGCGCCCCGGCGACCTCGCCATCGCCCGCGGCCCGGACCCCTACACCTGCGCCGACGCCCCCGACACCGCCCCCCAGGCCCTGATCCTGCCGGGCGCCGAATGCCGCTACCCCGACGGACGCGCCCTCAACGGCTCGATGGACCTGGGCGTGCGCACCTGGGGCGACCGGCTGGACGGCTCGGCGGTGATGCTGATCGGCACGTATCTGTGGGAGGGGGAGATCAGCGGGCGGCTGCTGAACGCTCTGCCGCCGCTGCTGGCGCTCACGGCCGACGTGTGGAACTGCCCCCTCACGCCGTACCTCATGGAGGAGATCGTCCGCGACGAGCCCGGCCAGGAGGTCGTCCTGGACCGGCTGCTCGACCTGCTGGTCATCGCCGCGCTCAGGGCCTGGTTCTCCCGTCCGGAGGCGGAGGCGCCCGCCTGGTACCGGGCACTGGCGGACCCGGTCGTCGGGCGTGTCCTGCGGCTGATCCAGGACGATCCCGGGCATCCCTGGACGGTCGCCTCGCTGGCGGCGAAGGCGGGGGTGTCACGGGCCGCGCTGGGGCGGCGGTTCACGGAGCTGGTGGGGGAGCCGCCGATGACGTATCTCACGGGGTGGCGGTTGGCGTTGGCGGCGGATGCGCTGCGCGATACGGGGGACACGTTGGATGCGATTGCTCGCAGGGTCGGCTATGGGAGCGCGTTTGCTCTGTCGAGTGCGTTCAAGCGGGTGTACGGGGTGAGTCCGCAGGAGCATCGGGCGCGAGTTGCTTGAGATGCCGGGTTTCGTCGTGGGATGCCGCTTGGTTGCGGGCTGCGGGTTGTGTGTGGCTGGTCGCGCCCACGCGGCGGAGCCGCACATTGACACAGCCCCGCGCCCCTGGCGGCGTTGCCGCGTAGCCTCGCCTGTATGTACGCGGAGCGGATGTCGCGGCTGCCTGGAGCCGTGGTCTGGAAGAACACTCCGTCCGGGATCGGCGTCGGGCCCGTCCTGCCCGACGGGTGCATGGATCTGCTCTGGAACGAGGGGCGGCTGCTTGTCGCCGGGCCCGATACGCGTGCGTACGTCACCGGTGGTGAGCCCACTGCTTGGGCGGGTGTGCGCTTCTATCCGGGGACCGGGCCCGGGTTTCTGGGTGTGCCGGCGAACGAGGTGCGTGATCGGCGCGTCGATCTCGCCGACCTGTGGCCGGCCTCGGAGGTACGGCGGTTGTGCGGCCGTGTCGAGGCCGCCGACGACCCTGTGAGCGCGCTCGAAGACGTGGCGTTGGAGCGTGCCGTCGACGGTGAGCCGCCCGATCCGCTGCTACGACGGGTCGTCGCCGCCCTCGACTCGGGGCGCGGCGTCGCCGCCACCGCCGATGAACTCGGCCTCGGTGTACGGCAGTTGCACCGTCGGTGCCTGGGCGCCTTCGGGTACGGGCCCAAGACGTTGGGGCGGATTCTGCGGCTGCAGCGAGCCCTCGCCCTGGCGCGGGACGGTGTGCCCTTCGCGGACACGGCCGCGCGGGCCGGGTTCGCCGACCAGGCCCATCTGGCGCGGGACGTCAAGGAGTTGGCGGGCATGCCGCTGGGCGAGCTACTCCGACGGCGGGGCGGCTAGCGGGGCGAACAGGTCGACGCCGCCTCCGTCCGGGTCCTGGACGGAGGCGTAGCGCTGGCCCCAGAAGGCGTCCCACGGCTTGAGTTCGCCGTGGTGGCCGGCGGCGACCAACTCCTCGTACACCGCGTCGACCTCCGCCGGGTCCGCGCAGCGCAGGGCCAGTGAGTGCCGGCCGCCACCCGTGGGCGGCTGCCAGTGCGGGAGGAAGGACCGTACGGTCTCCTCCGTGTCGAGCATCAGCCGCAGCCCGCCCGGCAGTTCGGCCTCGGTGTGCGGCTCGTTCTCGGCGCCCTCGGGGAAGGCGAAACCGAGGCGACGGTAGAAGGTGACAGAGGCGGCCATGTCGGAGACGACGAGGCCGATGGCGTCGAAACGTGGAGTCATGCGGCCACCGTAGGCAGCCGGGGAGCCGCGGGTCTTGAAGGAATCGGACGCCTCAGGGCTGCCCTTCGGTGGAAGGTGCCGCGCCTCAGTCGAAGGTCCGCCCTCAGTGGAAGGTCACCTGGCCCCGAGGCGTGTCCACCGTGAACGTCATTCCGACCGGGCCCCTGGCGAGATCGAGGGTCGTGCCGAGCGCCGCCAGCAGGGGCCGGATCTCGTCCGGCTCGGGGGCGCTCGCGGAGAGGGACAGCAGGGGTGTGGCGGGCAGGTCCGAGGCGGTGGGGTGCGGCGAGGTGCCCCAGTCGATGAGGAACGGGACGAGGCCGGAGGGGTGTGCGTCGTCGCCGTCGGTGAGCCGCCACTCCAGCAGGGTGCCGTCGGGTCTGCGGCGGCTCATCGCCTGCGCGGAGCCGGGGTCGTAGCCCTGGGCCCGGGCGTGCTCGATCGCCGCGTCCAGGTCCGCCGGACTGATCGCCCAGGTGACCGTGCGCGGAGCGGTGACCCCGTCGACGTCGAAGGGGCGGGGCTGCCCGGGCGCGGACTGCTCGGGATCCGGGCCGATGATCTCCAGGTAGCTGATGCCGCCCAGGGACACCAGGTGGTTGCGGGTGCCGAGCCCGACGTGCGTGCCGCCCGGGGCCGGGGTCACGCCCGTGCGCCGGGCGAAGTCGGCGACCGTGGCGGCCAGGTCGGGGGTCGCGAGGACGAGATGGTCCAGGAGCGCGGGAATGGCGTTCATCGCAGCCGAGGCTACGCAGAACGGCCCGCGGAATGGAACACCTGTGCGCCGTGGGTCAGTCGTCGTGGATGACGGTGCCGTCGTCGAGCAGCGTCGGGTGGATCTTCATCGGGCCGTACTCGTCGACGTCCGAGGGGCGCGGGGTCTCCGGGCCGTCGGGGCCCATGCGGAGCACCCGCTCGACACGGCAGACCTGGAACCTTCGCCCCGCCACCCGGGCCTCGTCGGCGCGTTCGAGCGCCCGGAACTCCTCGGCCGCCTTCTCGTACACGGCCTTCTTGTCGTCGTCGAACCGGTACAGCAGCGGCCACATCTCGCCCATCGCGTCATAGAGCACACGCCGGGCGTCGTGCGCAGTGGCCTGGAGCGCCAGCGCCGGCTCCCAGCCGGTGCGCTCGCGCTCGACCACGCTGAAACAGACGGGCAGGAGCACGACCTGCGGATGCGAGCGCAGCGCCTCCTCCGATTCCCGGCGCACATCGGCGGGGAACCGCACGCCCCGGTACGCGAAGCCGCGCAGCCCCGCCCGCACGGCGCCCGCCATGGGGCCGTCGTCCTTGGGGTCCGGGTCGAGGACGAGGTCAAGGTCGGGGGAGGGGGTGTGGGCGGCGCGCCGTTCCCAGGTGCGTTCGGCGGGCTCCGGGTCGGTGGGACGGGGCGGCTCCAGCCGGTCCTTGCCGTCGCAGCGGGAGATCTCGTCCCCGCGCACGATCCGGTACCGCACCCCGCACGCCTCGACCTCGTTGACCGGCTCCCGCTCCAACACGTGGACGGCGGCGAGCAGTTCACGCCGTACGGCCGGATCATCGGTGTCGTCCTTCGCGCGAAACCACAGATAGGTGTTGAGCGAGTCCCGGCACATCTGCGGCATCCCGTTCACGACCGGCTTCAGCACCCGCCACTCGGGCCCCACCGCCGGTTCCTGCACGGCGACCCCGAACACCGGCCCCCGCAGGGCGAACCCGGGGTAGAGCAGAGAGGCATCCACGGCGTCGGCCTCCCGCACCCAGGCGGCGGGGTCGTCGCGGCGGATCAGCTCCTCGTGGAGCGCGTGGATCTGTTGCTGCCAGTCATGGGTCATGCACGCATTGTCGCGGGGGAGTCGGTGCGTGTGAGGGCGAACCGACCCAACAACGCGGTCTGTTGGGCGGCTTCCGTCCCGGTGATCCGATCCCGGTGATCCGAAAATTTCGGATCACCGGGAGGAGTGGGTCCCCGCCCCCGGCTCACCTAGGCTCGACGGCATGTCCGCACGACTCCTCGTCTACACCCGCACCACCGCCTACCGGCACGAATCCATCCCGGCCGGCGTCGAAGCCGTACGCACCATCGGCGACTTCGAGGTGGACCACACCGAGGATCCGCAAGCCCTCGAAAGGCCCCTGGACGGCTACGCGGCCGTCGTGTTCCTCTCCACCAGCGGCAAGGTGCTCACCCCCGGCGGGCGCGAGCGGCTCGCCGCGTACGTCGAGTCGGGCGGCGGTTTCGTCGGCGTGCACGCGGCGGCCTGTACCGAGTACGACTGGCCCTACTACGGCGAACTGCTGGGCGCGTGGTTCGACCGGCACCCCGACTACCAGCCCGGCAAGGCGGTCGTCGAGGACCGCGACCATCCGGCGACCCGGCATCTGCCCGCCGTATGGGACTTCGTCGACGAGTGGTACGACTTCCGCGGCAACCCCCGAGGATCGGTACGGGTGCTGGCCCGCGCCGACGAGTCGTCGTACGACGGTGGCGGCATGGGCGAGGACCACCCGCTGGTGTGGTGCCGCGAGCAGGGATCCGGCCGTGTCTTCTACACCGCCCTCGGCCACGCCGCCGAGGCGTACGACGACCCGGACTTCCGCGCGCATCTGCTGGGCGGGATCAACTGGTCGGCGGGGCTGGGCTAGACACGGCGAAGGGCCGCTCGACGGAGCGGCCCTGTCGTCGTCGCGGTGTCAGGAGACGCGTGGCGGCCTGGGGAGGGCGCGGAACTGGGGGCCGTAGGTGTGGCCCGGGGCGTAGGGGAGCGGAGTCTCCATCAGTTCCACGGCGGGACGCTCAAGGCCGCGCATGGCGTGCTCGGCCGCGTTCAGCGCGCGGTGACCGCCGCCGGCCCAGGCCGAGTCGAGGGTGTCCAGCACGGTGCTGTAGGTCGCGTCGAAGCGGTGCAGTAGCCCGCGGACATGGTCGTCCTGGGGGGTGGGCCAGCCGCCGACCGGAACCGGGGCCATGGGGCGCACGTCGGGGAAGGGTACGGGCCCGCCGACGTACCGCCAGCCCTCTTCGGTCTCGCGCAGCTCACGGCCGTGGTAGATCTCGCCGAAGGCGTAGTAGTGCGCCCGCTCGTCGTCCTCGTAGGGGTCGGCCGGGGAGCTTGAGGTGCCCTCGCCCTGCTCCCTGATGATCTCGATGGCGCGCTCGACGTGGTCGAGGTTCTCGATCGGCCGCAGGTCGTCACCGCCGACGTGCTCGGACACCTGTCCCCGCACCGACAGCTCCGGCCGCACGGTCTGGAACGCCTCCTGGATCGCCGCGTAGAACTCGCCGACGGTGGGTGAGGTCTGCGCGCCGCGGGTGAGGGGCTCCTCGGGGGCCTCGATCGCCATCATCACGTCACGGACGTAGGCCTTGCTGAGGCCCGCCAGGTAGACGTTCACCCCGGCCCGCACACCGCCGGGCAGCGGGCCGGGGAAGACGGGTGCTGCGGCCTTGATCTGCGGCCGGCCGCCGACGGCCACGAGCAGATTGCAGGCGATGCTCAGATGGAACATCTCGTCCCCGACGATCCGTCGGATCATCCGCGCGACCTCGCTGCCGCGGTCCTTGACGGACCACCAGCCGCACAAGTACGGCGGGATGGTGGCGAGTTCGAGTCCCACGGCGAGCTGAAGGGACGACCTGAGCCACTCGACACCGCGACCGTTCTCGGCGACGGCCAGCAGACGCGCCACGGAGCCCACGGCGGGCGCGGTCGGCACCGCGCTCTCCGGCAGCGTGGCGGCCTGCGCGGGACCGGCCGCCACGACGGGCACCCCGGCCGCCACAGCGGGCGCCCCGGTCGCCAGAGCGGCCGACGCAAGGAAACTCCTGCGCCTGAACGGTCCCACCGCCGGCCTGTCCGGCACTTCGCTCATACCCGTCACCCTCGCCTCAGCTCTCAACGAAGGTCCCGCCTCGGCTCGTATGCCCCCGGGACCCCTCCGACAGCTCGCGAAGCTAGCAGTCAAAACGATCACTATCAGGGCATACAGGGCGATTGGCGCAGCGACCACTCTGTCGGGCCAACGTTTGGGTTCCGGTACGGCGTTCGGGATCGGGGTCCTGTCAGGGGGTGCCGTTGCCGAAGAGGGGAGCGACTCAACCGGACGACCCCTGGCGCGGCCCCGCCGTACTGCTCCGCTTGACCAACCGCGTCGACAACTCCGTGCGCGTACTCTCCGGCCGGTCCCCGTCCATCATCCGCACCAGCAGTCGCAGCGCCGTCGCCGCCATCTCCGACAGCGGCTGGCGGACCGTGGTGAGGGCCGGGCTGATCCAGCGGGCCTCCGGCAGGTCGTCGAAGCCCACCACGCTCAGGTCGGCCGGCACGCTCAACCCCCGTTCCGCCAGGGCCTGGTAGACCCCGAGGGCCATCCGGTCCGAGCAGACGAAGACGGCCGTCGGCGGTTCGGGCAGGTCGAGGAGGTCCAGCATGCGGCGGTGGGCGACGCTCTCGTCGAAACCGGCGTGCCGCACGTACTCGGGGCGGTGGCGTATCCCGGCCGAGGCGAGCGCGGAGCGGTAGCCGGCCACTCGGGCGTTGCTGCACATCTTGCGGTGGTGCCCGGCGATGACGGCGATGCGTTCGTGGCCGAGCGCCAGGAGGTGCTCGGTCGCCGTCACCCCGCCGTGCCAGTTCGCCGCGCCCACCGACACCACACCGGGCGGCGGCTCCAGCACCGGGTCGATCATCACGAAGGGGGTGCGGTGCTGCTCCAGCCACGCGTACTGCGACGCCGTCAGCTCGGCCAGATTGAACAGCACCCCGGACGAGCCGCGCGCGATGAGCTTGTCCAGCCAGCCGCGCTCCGGACGGGCGCCCCGCGTGCGGGTCAGCCCGGCCGACACCACGACCTCCAGCCCCGCGTCGTGGGCCGCCGCCTCCACCCCGTGCAGCACCGCACCCGACCAGGAGGTGTCCAGCGAGTGCACGACGAGGTCGACCAGGCCCGGTGTCTTCGCCGCGTCGAAGCGGGGTCTGCGGACATAGCCGAGCCGGTCCAGTGCCTCGGTGACCCGGCGGCGGGTCTCGGGGGCCACGTCCTCCCGGCCGTTGACCACCTTGGACGCGGTCGGCACGGACACCCCGGCCTCGCGGGCCACGACCGCCAGGGTCGGTCCGGCCGCCACGCTCGCACTGCCCGTACGGACCATCGGGAACCACCTCTCCGGCCCGCCCGAGGGCCATGAAAGTTTTCGACCAGCGCGGAAACAGTAAGCGCTTCCTACCCTAGGTTCACCGCGATGAGTCGGGAAGAGGCTGGAGTTCGCAAGGTCCGTGCGGGGTCCGGCTTTCGAAACCTCGAACAGGGTCAGGGCTAACAGCAGGTGAGGCGGAACCCCGTGAAGTCGGCCGTGAACGCCGCGTCGACGAGATCCACGGCATGGACGCCCGCCATCGCCCCCGTGAAGCGCAACTTCGAGCCGTAGTCGTCGGACAACTTGGTGAAGTCGAGCGGCGGCCCGACCGGCGTGCGCACGCCCTGGCGGACGTACCAGAACCGGGCCCGCCCGTCGTCGACCGTCACCCCCAGGGTCAACGGCCCGCTCGCGTCCACCTCCACGACCGCGGCCTGCCGGGTACCGAACTCCTCCCGCTCCACGAGACTGAGCACCGTACGACCGCCCCCGCCCCACTGCTGTCCGTGCTGCCCCTCGCCCTCGGGCTCCGCCCAGGTGAGGTCCAGGCTCAGATACGCCTCCGTGTTGTACCGCAGGACCAGCCCGGCGGCCTGCGTGAACGTGTGCGACCTCGCCTCCACCGTGACCTCGGCCTCCGCGCGGTGCTCGGTGATTCGCTGGGCGAGCAGACTGTGCGCCCACCGCGACTCGGGACCGTGCCGGCCGGTCAGCCGGATCCAGCCGGGGCGGGCGGTGGTGTCGGCCCAGCCGGGGTCGGCGTAACCGCGAAGGGTGCTCCAGGGCCAGCCCAACTGCTCGTCGGGATCGGCCAGTTGGGGCTCGGGCTCGGGCTCGACGGACGGTGTCGGTACGTCCACCTCGACCGCCGGATGCCAGTCCCCGTGCCGCAGTCGCGGCCATCCCGCCTTGTCCCAGGTCACCGCCTGGATGGCCGTCTCCCGCCCGAGCGTGCAGCGCGGACCGTCCGGCGTGTGCAGTGGGCGGGCCGTCAGGTGGCTCAACACCCAGTCGCCGCCCGGCGTCTGGACCAGCTCACCATGACCGGCCTTCTGCAACGGCGACGACGGATCGTCCCGGGATGTCAGCAGCGGGCGGTCGTCGAGTTCGTACGGGCCGGTGAGGGCGCGGCTGCGTGCCGTCCGCACTCCGTGCTCGAAACCCGTACCCCCTTCCGCCAGGACCAGGTGGTACCAGTCGTCCCGGCGTACCAGCTTCGGGCCCTCGATGAGCCGTTCGTGCTGGAGCAGCAAGTGGGTGTCCCCGACCGGCCCGAGGCTCTCCAGATCCAGTTCGGTGAGCATGATCCCGGCGAACCGGCGCCCGCCGGGGCGATGGTCGTTCTGGAGGTTGAGCAGCCACAGCCGCCCCTCGTCATGGAAGAGCGCGGGGTCGAACCCGTGGCTCGGAAGGCGGCGCGGTGCCGTCCACTTGCCGCCCACCTCGGTGGCCGTACTGACGTAGGTGTCCACATCGAAGTACGGCGTGCCCACCGAGCGCACCACCGAGTAGACCACCCAGAACCGCTCGCCGTCCCAGCTCAGCGACGGTGCCCAGACGCCACCGGAGTCGGGCACCCCGGCCAGTGAGTCGCCGGGCACCGCGCCCCGGACATGACCCGCGTACTCCCATCGGGCCAGGTCACGGGAGCGATGGATCGGGATGGTCGGAAACCACTCGAACGAACTCGTGGCCACGTAATACCAGTCGCCGACCCGGACCAGGGAAGGGTCGGGCGCGAAACCGCGGAGGACGGGATTGTGCAGCAGGGTCACTTCAGGGCCCCCAACGTCACGCCGCTGCGCCAGTAGCGCCGCATCGCGACCATCATGATCGCCATCGGGATGATGGACAGCAGCGCACCCGTCAGGACGAGGCTGGTCACGTCGATGCCCGATTCCAGACGCTTGCCGGACCAGTTGTACAGACCGAGGTTGAGCGTCCAGTTCTCCTCGCCCCGCAGCACAGTCAGCGGCAGGAAGAAGGCGTTCCAGGTGTTGACGAAGGCGAGCAGGAAGACAGTCGCACCGCCCGTCGTCATCATCCGCAGCACGATGCTGAAGAAGATCCGCAGCTCACCGGCGCCGTCGATGCGGGCCGCCTCCAGCAGCTCGAACGGGATGGTGGCCTCGGTGTACACCTTGGCCAGATACACACTGAACGGGTTGATCAGACACGGAATCAGCATCGCCCACGGGGTGTCGACCATGCCGATCGCCGAGAAGAGCAGGTACAGCGGCAGAGTGAGCAGCGCGATCGGGATCAGGAAGGACCCCACCACGGCCGCGAACACCACGCCCCGGCCGGGGAAGTCGAAGCGCGCGAGGCCGTAGCCCGTGGCGAGGGCGATGAGCGTGCCGCCGAGCGAGCCGACACCGGCGTACAGGAACGAGTTGGCGGTCCAGCGCAGAAAGATGCCGTCCTCGTACGTGAACACCTGCTGCAGGTTGTCCCAGAGATGCCAGCCCGAGAACCACAGCCCATTGCTCTGGTACAGCCCCACCCGGTCCTTGGTCGCCGCGATGATCAGCCAGTACACCGGGAACAGGCTGTAGGCGCTGGCCAGGACGAGACCGATCAGCAGGAAGCGCTGCCCGCCCCGGGAGCGCGCGGCCGGATCGGGCCGGGTGCGCCGGCGGACGCCACCCCCGCCGGCCGGCCCGGCCGCGCTCTCCGTGCCGTTTTCCTTGCGGTTGGCGGTCAGCGCCATCAGTCCGCCTCCCGTGAGGTCAGCCGGTAGAAGAGGAAGGACGCGACGCCGAGGATCAGGGCGAGCAGCACCGAAAGGGCCGCGGCGTAGTGGTAGTTGCCGGCGTTGAACGCCTGGTTGTAGATGATCATGATCGGGGTGAAGCTGTCGCTGACGGTCTGCGGGGTGATGTTCCGGAACAGCGCGGGCTCGTTGAAGATCTGCAGCATCTGGATGATCGACAGCAGCGCCGTCAGGACGAGCGCCCCGCGCACGAACGGGATCTTGATGCTCAGCGCGATCCGCAGCTCGGAGGCGCCGTCGAGCCTAGCCGCCTCGAACAACTCGCGCGGCACGCCCTGCAGAGCCGCGTAGATGATCACCATGTTGTAGCCGATGCCGTGCCAGGTCAGCAGATTGCCGATGGCGGGCCACACCATGGACGGCGAGAAGAAGTTCCAGTCGAACCCGAACAGTTCGCCGAGCGGGGTCAGCGGCCCTACCTCGGGGCTGTACAGGTTGATCCACACAAGGGCGGCGACGACGCCGGGGATCATGTACGGCACCAGCAGCAGCAGCCGGAACCGCCCGGCCACCTTGGCGCTGACCGCGTCCAGCAACAACGCCAGGACCAGGCTGACCAGCAGCATGAACGGGATCTGCACACAGGCGAACAGCACCACGCGCAGGATGGACGTCATGAACGCCGAGTCGGTGAGCCCGTTCTGGTAGTTCTCCAGGCCGACGAACTGCGTGGTCGCACCGCCGCCGAGCCCGAGCCCGGACTGCTTCTGCAGAAACAGCGACTGGTGGACCGCGTAACCGATCGGGAGCAGATACAGGAAGACGAAGCCGAGCTGGAAGGGCACCGTGAAGGCGGCACCCTTCCAGCGCTGCGAGCGAATCATCGAGTCCGCCGCCTCAGCCCTTGACGCTGATGCCGCGCTGCTTCAGGTCGTTGACCGTCCACTCCTGCATGTGCGCGAGCAGGTCGGTGACCTTCTGCTTCTTGCTGACGACCGCGGCCCACTCGTCCTGCATCTCGGTGAACATCGCGGTCCAGTTGGGCCCGTAGGTCCAGTCGGTGGTGACGGTGCCGAGGCTGTCGGTCACGACCTTCTTCGCGGGCTCGTAGTTCTTCCCGAGCAGCTTGTCGGAGATCGCCTCGGAGACATACGCGTCACTGTCGGCCAGTGCCGGCATCACACCGCTGCCGGTCTCCGGACTCGCCATGGTCTTCACGGCACCCGTGTCCGTCGACATCCACAGCGCGGCCTCGGCGGCCTGCTCCTTGTACTCACAGTCCTCGGTCACCAGCGTCAGATTGCCGCTCTGGTTGGTCCCGGCCGGAGTCTTGGCGGCCTCACCCTTGAAGGTCGGCCAGGGGGACAGCGCCCAGTCACCGAACGACTTGGTGAAGTTCTGCACCATGCCGGACATCTGCCAGGTCGAGATCTGCCGGGTCGCGGTGCCGCCGTTGTCGTAGTTGCGCTGCACGGCGGCGTAATCGGCGAAGGACAGCTTGGAGTTCAGATCGTTGTCGATGATCTCCTGGATCACCTTCGCGGCCTTGAGGGTGCCCGCGTCCTGGAAGTTCACGACCCACGAGTCGCCGTCGATGCCGTACCAGTGCGCCCCGGCCTGCATGGCCAGCACCTCCAGGGTGCTGGGGTCCTCACCGGCATAGTTGGTGATCTTGATGTCGTGCTTCTTCAGCTCCTTGCCCGCGGCGATGAAGTCGTCCCAGGTCGCCGGGGCCGTGAGCCCGTACTTCTCGAAGAGGTCGGTGCGGTAGATGGTGAAGGCGGGCGCCGAGGCGGTCGGCACCCCGTACACCTTCCCCTGCACCTGCCCGGTCGCCCACGAGCCGGCGTTGAACTTGTCCTTGTCCGCCTCGACGTACTGGGTGATGTCGGCGAGCGCACCCTGCGAGACCCAACTGGTCACGTACTCACCGGTGTTCTGCAGCAGACACGGCGGGTTGCCCGCCTTGACCGCGTTGGTCAGCTGCTTCTGCATGGTCAGCTGGTCGGTGACCTTCGTGTACTTGAGCTGGACGTCCTTGTGCGAGGCGTTGAACGCCTTGACGACCGCCTCCTGCCCGTTGGCCCAGCCCCAGAAGTCGAGGGATACCGGGCCGGAGGCCTTGGAGTCGGAGTCCGAGGAGTCGTTCCCGCCACATGCGGCGAGCAGACCTGTCAGGGCGATTCCCGCGACGGCGGCGGAGGCGAACCTTCTCCGGGAGCTGGTGAAGTTCATCTGACCGTGATCCTTCGGAATTGGGCGTTCTCAGAACGAGAGGACGGCGGCTCGGTGCTGCCGGCCAGGAACGGCGGCCGGAAACCATCGGCTCGCGGTTGCGGGGGGTCGGCCAAGCAGAAGCTGTAGTAAGCGGTTGCAGGGACGGTAGGCCGACGGCGTGGCTCATAGCAAGAGGTGCGCTGGAATTTGTTACGGCCGGTTGTCCGGAGGGTTATCCCCGGACACGCGTCGGCCATCGTCGGACCACTGCGCGTAACCGCAGGTCACTGGCGGTTCAGAAGGGCCTGGACCGGGTGCCGGACGAACTCCCCGAGTGGCCTCGGGGAGGCTGGAAAATTGCTCGGAAACCGGTTACGAAACGATGCACGGTCACATGGATCGAGACGCGCGCGTCACCTGCGCTGGGCAGGCGGCTTTACGGAGTTGCGTACGACGACATGGGTGCCCAGCACCAGATGCTCGCCGTCGCTGCCCTTACGGCGGCCACCATTGCCCTCACGCCTGTCGGCCACCGCGCGGAGCGCCACGCGGCCCATCTCCTCGTACGGCACGTGCACGGTGGTGAGTTGGGGCGTGAGCTGGGAGGCGAGCGGGATGTCGTCGTAACCGACGATGGACACGTCCTCGGGTACCCGCAGCCCGGCCGCACGCAGAGCCTGCATGGCGCCCGCGGCGACCACGTCGGTCCCGGCGAGCACGGCCGTGAAGTCCAGCCCCTCGCGCAGGCTCTCCTCGACGGCCTCGTACCCGTGTTCGTAGTCGTACGGCCCGTGCCGCACCATGCCTGGGTCGAAGGGCACGCCGTAGGCCTCGAAGGCCCGTCGAGCACCCTTCAACCGCCCTTGCGCGGTGGTGAGTTCGGCATGCCCCGGCAGTACGAGCACCTTGCGATGCCCGGCGGACAACAGATGGCTGGCCATGGCATAGGCGCCGCCCTCGTTGTCGTAGTCGACCGTCGTGGCCGGGACGTCGCCCTCCAGCGGTGGCCTGCCCACCAGCACGAGGTGCGATCCGGCCGCGTCGAGGGAGCGCGCGAACCGGGCCATGCGCAGTTGGTACTCGTCGTAGTCGTAAGCCCCGCCGAGGAGCACCACGGCAGCCACACCCTGTTGCCGCATGAGGTTGACCAGGGCGAGCTCCCGCTCGGGGTCGTCCCCGGTCGTACCGACCAGGGAGAGCCAGCCCCGCAGTGTGGCCGCGCCCTCGACACCCTTCGCCACATGGGCGAACGCGGCGCCGGTGATGTTGTTGATGAGGATGGCCACGGTGGGTGTACCGCCGCCGGCCAGGGAGCGGGCGTGGGCGTTGGTGACGTAGTCCAGGTCCCGGACGACCTTCATCACCCGGCGGCGCAGATCCTCCGACACCGGGTAGTTGCCGGACAGGACGCGCGACACGCTGGCGACAGAGACGCCCGCGCGCTCCGCCACGTCCCGGATGGTGGCCCGACCGGTGTCGCCGGACGCCTTGCGCTGACTCACCCTTGCGGCTCCTTCACCGTTGCGCCTGCCTCGGCATACGGCCGGAAAACGCGCCCCCACCGATACAAGAAACCGTATCCCATGCTCATCCCGACCCACCGTCCCCGCCCGATGCCCGGCAACGGCCACCTGACGGCCACGGGGGCGGTGTCCACTGCCGATCTCCGGCCCGCTGGAGGCGCACCAACGCCGAGCGACGGCCCACCAACCTGCGCTGTCCCCATGACACCGGCATGTGGCGCCCCGTAGGCGACCGAGCCACATTTCCGGCACCGCGGCTGCAAGGCGTGGGTGAGCACCCCCACTCCAGCTGCAAGACGCAGACGGGCAAACCAACCCAAGTGCCCCCGCTCAAGCCCCCCGCCCAAGCGCCCACCCTCAAGCAACCCGGGCCAAATCCGCATGCAGCACCTCATGCCGCAACGCTCCGCCACCCGCCACCCGCTCCAACTCCTCCACCACGATCCGGCCCAGCCGCTCCAGCTCGTTCCCGAGCGACCCGGCGATATGAGGGGTCAGGAAAACATTGGGCAGGTGATACAGCGGCGACCCGGCAGGCAGCGGCTCCGGCTCGGTCACATCGAGCACCGCATGCAGCCGCCCGGAAACCAGCTCATCCGTCAGTGCCTCGGGATCAACGAGCGCCCCCCGCGAGGTATTGATCAGCACGCCGCCGTCCCGGATGAGACCCAGCCGCTCCCCATCGAGCATCCGGTACGTCTCAGGGATGTCCGGCGCATGCAGGCTGACGATGTCGCTGTGCCGTAGAAGGTCGTCCAGCGACAGCAACTCGGCGCCCCACTCGGCGGCCTCGGCCGCGCTGACATACGGATCGTGCAACAGCACCGTGAAGTCGAACGGCCGCAGCAGTTCCAGCAGCCGTCTGCCGACCCGCGAGGCGCCGATGACGCCGATCCGCCGGCCGACGTTGCCGATCGCGGCGGTCTCGCGCTGCGTCGGGTAGGTATGCGTGCTGCGAAAACGCTCCCGATGCCCGAAGGTGTCCTTCCCCGCGAGCAGGATCATCGCAAGCGTGTACTCCGCAACCGGCAGCGCGTTGCCGGTGACCGCGCTGGAGACGGTGACCCCGGCCTGCCACAGCGCGTCTCCGACCAGTGAGCGCACCGAGCCGGCGGCGTGCAGTACGGCGCGCAGCTTGGGCGCGGCGGCGAGGGCGTCGGCGTCGAGGTGGGGGCAACCCCAGCCGGTGATCAGTACCTCGGTCCGGGCGAGGGTCTCGGCCGCCGCCGGATCGGCGAAGTCCCGTACGACGAGCGCGGGGTCGAGTTCGGACGCCTGCCTCAGCCGGGCCATGAGCGGCGGGGGGAAGAGCAGGGGGAGGTGCACCGGATCCATTGCGAACACGGCCCTCGGCGGGTGCGGGCTGGGCATGACTCTCCTGAGGCACCTAGTTGAGACGCTGATCGAGACGTTGGTCGAGACGTTGATCGAGGTACCGATCGAGACATCGATCGACACGCTGGGCGGAAACTGTTTCAGAAAGCGGCTTCTACCGTAGATCTGGAGCGGTGACCGGTCAATCGCTGGGGTGAAGAGCGCAGTTCTCAGGGCTGGCCGTGTGGTTCGCGCGCCGATGTGCCGCCAGCTCTTCAGCTGTCTTCGAAATCGGTTACTAACCGTTCCCTGGAGTCGTTCGGGCCGAGACTGAAGGAGCTCGTTGACAACCGGTTCCCGTCCGGACCGGTCGGGGTGTCGTCCCCATCCTTGCCGATCGCCCCTGCTCAGAGCACCTTTCAGGGCTCCTGCGAGCCCCTGTCCATCATGAAGCCGAGGTTACGCAGACTTTTCGAAAGTTCGCCAAGGCTCTTGACGCGCTCCCCGGCCCGGAAGAAGCTCTGCCCCAACGCCATAGCAACCGGTTGCTAAATTGGCCGGTTCTCGGCCGACGAGTCGCTCGCTGGCTGATATATCGAACGAACTGAGCAGGAGGTGGTGCGCTCATGCGCCCACATGCCGGAGCCCCGCTGAGTCGCCGCCGCTTGCTCAGCCTCTCCGCGGGCGGCGCCGCGGCCGGCGCTGCGGCGCTGAGCGGTTGTGCAATGCAGGTGTCCACCGGGGTCAGCGGATCCGGTGAGACCGTCACCGTGATGGTCAACTCCGGGGACATCCTCCCGGAGCAGGTCCAGCAGGCGAAGAAGGACCTCGGTATCAAGATCGCCCTGGTGAAGTACGACATAACCAAGCTGATCGCGATGCTGACCAGCGGCAACCCGCCCGACCTGGTGCGCGGCGTCGGCGCGGTGGACCTGCCGTACTTCGCGGCGCGGGACGTGGCAGAGGAACTGGACCCCTACTTTGCCCGGAGCAGCGTCCTCAAGCTCGACGACCTCGATCCCGTCAACGATCTGTGGCGGTTCGACGGCCGCATCCAGGGCAAGGGCCCGCGCTACGGCATGGCGAAGGACTTCTCCCAGGACTCCATGTACTGGTACAACACCTCGTCCTTCGACAAGGCCGGAATCGACTACCCGCCGGAGACCGAGCCGGCCACGTACGAGGAGTGGCTGGAGAGCGCCAAGCGCCTGGTGCAGCGCAAGAACGGCCAGACCACCGTCTTCGGCGGCAGTTTCAACGGGCTGACCCGGTCCACACTCTTGGCGACCATGACGGCGTCCGCCGGCGGCAGCCTCTTCAGCGACGACTTCTCCCGGGTCGACTTCACCACGCCCGAGGCCCGTAAGGCGCTGGCCTGGTACATCGACTACTGCAAGACCAAGGTCGGGCCGAGCCTCATCCAGCCCGACCCCAACGGCTGGGACGGGCCCACCTACCAGGCCGGGCGGATGGCCATGTCGAACTCCGGCTACTGGATGGGCGGCATGATCTACCCCGACAAGAAGCTGGCGGAGGCGTCCCGCCTGGCGCCCGCCCCGTACTTCGCGGGCGGCGAGCGGATCAGCGCCTGCCAGGGCGGCACCGGTCTGTGGATGCCGCGCGGGGCGAAGAACAAAGACGCCGCCTGGCGGGTCTTCGAGTGGTTCTTCGGCGAGGAGCCGGCCAGGGGGCGTGCCTCCGGTGGCTGGGGCATCCCCAGCCTGAAGTCGATGCGGTCGCTGATGCCGGCCAAGGAGGACTACCAGAAGCGCGTGCTCAAGGTGCAGGACGACGAGTTGAAGCACTTCTCGGTGGTCTCCTTCACCCCTTACACCCGGGCGGACGCGCTCGACGCCCTCTTCAACCAGATCGCCCCCGCCGCGATGAACGGCCAGATCTCCGTCGACACCCTCGCCGGGCGCCTGAACTCGGCCATCAACGAGCAGCTGAAGCGCGGTAAGGAGCAAGTGGGATGACGGTTGGCCAGATCTCCTCCGTAGGCGCGGAACGGCCGGACCCCGCCGTGAGCGCCGCACGCGCACCGGCCACCGGCGGGCCACGCGTCTCCATGACGGCGCGCAGGCACCGGGCGTTCTACATGTTCACCTCGCCCTGGATCATCGGGTTCCTCCTGCTGACCGTCACGCCGATGGTGTACGCGCTGTGGCTGAGCTTCACCACGTTCGACGGCATCTCGCCCAACTGGAAGTACGTCGGACTCGGCAACTACCGCGAGCTGCTGAACGATCCGGTGACCTGGGACGCGCTCGGCCGCGCCGGCCTGTTCGCGGTGACCTCGGTGCCGCTGTCGATCATCGCGGGCCTCGCCCTCGCCGTCCTGGTCAACCGGCCGATCAAGGCACGCGGACTGTTCCGCACCCTGCTGTATCTGCCCGCCGTGGTGCCGCCGGTGGGCGCGGGCCTCGCCTTCAAGCTGCTCTTCGACCAGAACTCCGGCGCCTCCAACGGTGTCCTGACCTTCTTCGGCATCGACGCAGTGGCCTGGCTCGCCGACCCCTACGCCCGCTACGTACTGCTGATGACGGTGCTCTGGGGCGCCGGAAACGTCATGATCATCTCGCTGGCCGGCCTCCAGGACGTACCCCGCGAACTCCACGAGGCCGCCCGCATCGACGGGGCGAGCGCCTGGCGCACCTTCCGCAGCATCACCGTGCCGTTGCTGTCACCCGTCCTGCTCTTCCAGACGGTGACCGGGATGATCGCCTCGGTACAGACGATCATGCCGCTGCTGCTGGCCCCGCTCGGCGACACGAGCGGCATCACCACGGTCCCGCAGTCCAACTACCTCTACATGATGCACGTGTTCGCGCAGTACTTCGCGCTCGGCCGCTACGGCTACGCCTCCGCACTGCTGTGGGTGCTCTTCGTCCTGATCCTCGTCGTGACCGGACTCATCTTCAAGTTCACGTCCGGCGCGGTGTTCTACAACGTCGACCCGGAGGCGAAGAAGTGACCGCCACCACCCTGCCGCCCAAGTCATCGACGACCGGCATACGCGTGCGGGTGCGCACCAAGCGCCTCGTCCTCTACACGGTTCTCGTCTCCGTCACCGGCCTGTTCCTCGGCCCCTTCGGCTGGTTGGTCCTCTCGGGCCTGAAGACACAGGCCGAACTGGCCGCCTCGCCGGTGCACTGGCTGCCCGAGGTCTTCCAGTGGCACAACTTCGCCGACGCCTTCACCCAGATCGACTTTTTCGGCTACGCCCGCAACTCGCTGATCATCGCTCTCCTCTATGCCACGCTCGTCACGCTCAGCTCGGCCTGGGTCGGCTTCGGCTTCGCCCGGCTCGACGCGCCCGGCAAGAAGGTGCTGTTCGGCGTTCTGCTCGGCTCGATGATGCTGCCCCAGATGGTCACGCTGCTGCCGACCTACCTGATCTTCGCCAAGCTCGGCATGGTCGACACGTACTGGCCGTGGGTCCTGTGGGGCCTGTCCGCGGCGCCGTATCTGGTCTTCCTCTTCCGGCAGTTCTTCGCGGGCATGCCGCGCGAGCTGGAGGAGGCCGCGATCGTCGACGGCTGCGGATACGGGGCGATCTTCTGGCGGATCTTCCTGCCGCAGTCCTGGCCCGTGCTGTCGGCGAGCTTCATCATCGCCTTCACCTGGACCTGGGGCGACTACATCGCCCCGCAGCTGCTGCTGTCCACCGACCGCACCACGCTCGCCGTCGCCGTGATGACCACCTACGTCAACGAGGGCGGCACGCCCGTCCCCGAGCTTCAGGCCGCGGCCTCCGTGATGTACGTCGTCCCGATCCTGCTGATCTTCCTCATCGCCCAGCGCGGCTTCGTCGCCGGGATGTCCACCACCGGACTGAAGTGACCTCTCTTACCGAACCTTTTGCAAGGAGTTACGCATGAACGCGCCCCTGTCACGCCGGAACGCCCTCCAGGCCGCCGGTGTCATCGCTGCCGCCGGCTTGGCCGGCAGCATCGCGGGCTCCGCACAGGCCGCCGCGGCGGAGGAGGCCGGCACCACCGGCGACAGCGTGGTCATCCACCCGACCCTTCCGCAGGTGCCTGTCAACAACTCCTTCACCGTCAAGGTCCGGCCGCTCGGCGGTACCTGGCAGAAGCTCGGCGTCTACCTTGCCAAGCTCGCACTGATCGACGCGAACACCGGCAGCAACAAGGCCCAGAGCTCCTCCTGGGCCGCCTTCGACTTCTCCGGCACCGTCGAGGTCGAGGTCACGTACAACCCGGGCGGCGGCGAGAACGTCCGCATCCGCCCCGACTCGTACGGCATCAAGCCCGAGGTGCTCGGCAGCACCGCGCGCTTCACCCTGGACCGGCCCCGCAACCTCGTCGTCCAGATCGACGACAAGATCTTCGACTGCCTGCACCTGTTCGCGAACCCGATCGAGCAGGACGTGCCCACCGAGGGCGACAAGAAGGTCATGTACTTCGGGCCCGGTCTGCACACCCACCCCGACCGGACCCTGAAGGTGCCCACCGGCACCACCGTCTACCTGGCCCCGGGCGCCGTCCTCACCTCCAGCGTGATCTTCGAGGGCGTGGAGAACTCCCGCCTGATCGGCCGGGGCGTGCTCTACAACGCGACCGGCGGCGCGGTCTTCGTCCGCAAGTGCGACAACGTCACGATCGACGGCGTCACGATCCTCAACCCCCGGTACGAGAACATCAGGGTCGCCGAGTCCAAGAACCTCACCATCAAGAATCTGCGCGCCTTCAGCCACCAGGGCTGGGGTGACGGCATCCAGCTCTACTGCTCCGAGAACGTCACGATCGACGGCTGCTTCCTGCGCACATCCGACGACTGCGTCGCCCTCTACACCCACCGCTGGGACTTCTACGGCGACACCCGCAACATCACCGTCAAGAACTGCTCCCTCTGGGCCGACGTCGCCCACCCGATCAACATCGGCGTGCACGGCAACTCCGACACCCCCGAGATGCTGGAGAACCTGCGCTACGAGAACATCGACATCCTCGACCACCGCGAGCCGCAGGTGACCTACCAGGGCGCCATCGCCTTCATGGTCGGCGACAGCAACATCGTCCGGGACGTCAGGTTCGACGACATCCGCGTGGAGGACTTCCGCTGGGGCCAGCTCATCCACATGCGCGTCGAGTACAACCCGAAGTACAACACTTCGGCAGGCCGCGGCATCGAGTCCGTCTACATCAAGGACCTCAGCTACAACGGCAAGAACGCCGACCTCTCGATCATCGCCGGCCTCGACGCGGAGCACGCGATCAAGGACGTCACTTTCGAGAACCTCCGCGTCAACGGCAGGGTGATCGCCGACAGTACAGGCAAGCCGAGGTGGTATCTGGCCTCGGACGGCGTGCCCATGTTTGTCAACGAGCACGTGACGAACCTGAAGTTCCTCACCACCGCCGAGGCCGAGGCGGCAGCGGCGTCATGACGAACCTCGCCACCAGCCGCCGGGGCTTCCTCGGCGGCGCGGCGGCCCTGCTGCTGGCGTCGGGTACGAGCGCACTGCTCGTGCCCGGCACGGCCCGGGCCGCCGCCCAGAACGACACCGGCTCCAGAGCCTTCGCCCACCCCGGTCTGCTGCACACCGCCGACGACCTCGCCCGCATGAAGGCAGCGGTCGCCGCACAGGAATCCCCGGTCCACGACGGCTACCTCGCGTTCGCGGCCCACGCCCGCTCCAAGTCGACGTACACGATCCAGAACACCGGCCAGATCACCTCCTGGGGCCGCGGTCCCGCGAACTTCCAGAACCAGGCTCCCGCCGACGCGGCCGCCGCCTACCAGAACGCGCTGATGTGGTGCGTCACCGGCAACCGGGCCCACGCCGACAAGGCCCGCGACATCCTCAACGCCTGGTCGGCGTCCCTGACCATGGTCACCGGAGCCGACGGCCCGCTCGGCGCGGGCCTGCAGGCCTTCAAGTTCGTCAACGCGGCCGAGCTGCTCCGCCACAGCGGCTACGACGGCTGGGCGCAGAAGGACATCGCCCGCTGTGAGCGGTCCTTCCTGGACGTCTGGTATCCGGCGATCTCCGGCTACATGCTCTACGCCAACGGCAACTGGGACCTGACGGCCATTCAGTCCATCCTGGCCATCGGCGTGTTCTGCGAGGAGCGCACCCTCTTCGAGGACGCGCTGCGCTTCGTCGCGGCCGGCTCCGGCAACGGCAGCGTCCCGGGCCGGGTCGTCACCGACGCCGGCCAGGGGCAGGAAAGCGGCCGTGACCAGGGACACGAGCAGCTCGCCGTCGGTCTGATGGGCGACGCGGCGCAGGTCGCCTGGAACCAGGGCGTCGACCTGTGGGGCTTCGACGGCAACCGCATTCTCGCCAATGCCGAGTACGCCGCCCGCTACAATCTCGGCGGCGTCGTCCCCTTCACCCCCGACCTCGACCGCACCGGCAAGTACATCAAGACGGCCGTCTCCGAGAAGGTCCGCGGCAATCTGCCGCCGGTCTACGAGATGTACTACGCGCACTACGCGGGCGTCCGCGGCCTCGACGCCCCGTACACCAAGGCGGCCGTCTTCCGCGGCACCGGTGGCACCCGCTTCGTCGAGGGCAGCAACGACGACCTGCCGAGCTTCGGCACCTTCACCTACGCCGGCACGAAGGCGCCGTCACCGACGGTGCCGACGGCCCCGGCGGGCGTCACCGCCCTCGGTGACTCGGACGCCGTGACGGTGGCTTGGCTGCCGTCCGCGTGGGCGACGACGTACACCGTCCGGCGGGCGAGCAGCCCCGAGGGGCCGTACGAGGAGATCGCCTCCGGCGTCGACAAGCCGGCGTACACGGACGGCGACGTGCGCGCGGGACGGACGTACCACTACACCGTCACCGCAACCAACTCACAAGGTGAAAGCGGGAGTTCGAGCCACGCCACCGCCACCGCCGGGCTCCCCGAGCCCTGGTCCAGCCAGGACATCGGCGCGGCGCGGATCCCCGGCTCCGCCGCCTTCGACGGCGAGCGGTTCGTGCTGGAGGCGTCCGGCACCGCCGACACCTACCGCTCCGCCCACCTCCGGCTGTCCGGCGACGGCACGATCACCGCACGGATCGTGTTCCCGCTCAGCTCGCAGTACGCCAAGATCGGTGTCACCCTGCGCGACTCCCTCGACACGGACGCCGCGCATGCCTTGATGCTGATCCAGGGGCTGCCGCTGCACACCTGGAGCGGCGTGTGGACGGTACGCCCCGAGGTGGGCGCGGACATCTCCGCCACCGGCAGCACGCCCGTGCCGCCCACCCAGCAGCAGGCCATCACCACGTCCGCCGCGTTCCCGATCTCCGACCTCGGCGAGCTGCCCGAGTCGGCGACCCCGCTTCAGGCGCCGTACGTCGAGGGCGCGGGCGACGGCTACCGGCTGCGGGCGCCCTACTGGGTGCGGGTGACGCGCAGGGGCCGCCGTTGCACGGGGGCGATCTCCCCGGACGGCATCCGCTGGACCCAAGTCGGCTCCAGCGAGGTCGAGTTGGGGCGGACAGCTTACGCCGGTCTGGTTCTCACCTCCTGTCTGGGCGTCGACACGGAGTACGCCGAGACCGGCACCGGTGCCTTCGACAACGTCACCGTCATCTCGTCCGCGCAGGGTGAGGTCTGGTCCGTGCCCCGCCCCGCCCGCACCGCCACCGGCCTCAAGGCGACCACCGGCGCCGACGCCGTGGAGCTGGCCTGGTCCGACCCCGACCTCTCCGCCCGCTACAAGGTGCTGCGGTCGAGGGCCGCCCACGGCCCCTACGAGACGATCGCGACCGGCATCGGCCCCGTCGGCTTCGGCACGCGCCTGCGGTACGCGGACGCCACCGGCGCCCCCGGGACGACGTACCACTACGCCGTGACGAAGACCAACTCCGGCGGCCGAGGCCCGCTCTCCGACCCGGTGTCCGCACGGATGCCGACCCCGAGCGTGCCCCGACTCACCTCCGCAGCCGCCGCGTTCGGCAACAAGGGCGTTTCCTTCCGCCACGTCCTGCGCGGCTCGCACGAGCCCGTGCGGTTCACCGCTGCCGGGCTGCCCGACGGGCTCCGCCTCGACAAGCGCACGGGGCTCGTCCACGGCACGCCCACCGAAAGCGGGCAGTTCACGGTGACCACCACCGCGGGCAACGCCTCCGGTGACGGCACCGGCACGCTCGCCCTCACCGTCGGCGCACCCCCGCCGGCCCCCTGGACCTACGGCGACCTCGGCGATCCCGTCCTCGACGAGCGCGCCTTCGGGACGCTGGGCGTGGTCGCGATCCGCACGCAGGGCAGCACGTCGTACGACGGCGGGACCTTCACCGTGCGCGGCGCGGGCGTCGATCTGAGCGTCAACAACCAGGCCATGACCGGTCAGTTCGTACGACGGTCCGTCAGCGGCGACTGCGAGATCACCGCCCGGCTCGGCTCCCGCACGGGCGCGAGCGCCGACCAGGTGGGACTGCTGATGGCCAAGTCGCTGTCGCCGTTCGACCAGGCCGCCGGGGCGATCGTCACCGGCGGGACCCTCGCGCAGCTCATGCTGCGCACGACCGTCGCCGGAAAGTCGGCCTTCACCGGCAACGGCACGGCCACCCTCCCCAGCCTGCTGCGGCTGAAGCGCGTCGGGACCGCCTTCACCGCAGCCCTGTCCACCGATGACGGCGCCACCTGGACAACCCTCGCCACCGGCGAGGTCCCCGGGTTCGGTGACGCCCCCTACTACGTGGGCCTCGTGGTCTGCTCACGCAACCAACTGGCCCGCTGCACCACCGAGTTCGACGAGGTGAGCATCACCAACGACTGATCCCCCCACGGATTGGAGTCGCACGAAATGAGCCGCATTTCCCCCCACCAGCCCTCCGAACAGGGCGAGTTGAGCCGACGCAGCCTGTTCAAGGCCGCCGGCGGTCTCACCGCCGCCCTCGCCGTCGGCGCCTCGGCCGCCGCCCTCACGGGCGCCCCGGCCGAGGCGGCCCCGGCCACCTTCACCCACCCCGGCATGCTGCACGCCTACGGTGAGCTCAACCGGGCCAAGGTCCGGGTCGCCGCGGGCAACGACCCGTGGCTGTCCGGCTGGAACCGCCTGACCGCCAACTCCCACTCCGCGAGCACCTGGCAGCCGAACCCGCAGGCCACGATCATCCGCGGCGGCACGGGACAGAACTACGGCATCCTCTACAACGACATCCACGCCGCCTACCAGAACGCCCTGCGCTGGAAGATCGCGGGCACCACCGCCAACGGCGACGCGGCGGTCCGCATCCTCAACGCCTGGTCGGGCACCCTGACCACGGTCACCGGCAACGCCGACCGCTACCTGGCCGCCGGCATCTACGGCTACCAGTTCGCGAACGCCGCCGAACTCATGCGCGGCTACAGCGGGTTCGACCTGGAGCGGTTCAAGACGATGATGCTCAACGTCTTCTACCCGCTCAACAACCGGTTCCTCAACGAGCACAACGACGCCTGCATCACGAACTACTGGGCCAACTGGGACCTGTGCAACATGAGCTCCATCCTCGCCATCGGGATCCTGTGCGACGACGGGGCCAAGTACGACCAGGCGGTGAACTACTTCAAGAACGGCGCGGGCAACGGCGCGATCCGCAAGGCCGTCCCGTTCGTGTACGACAGCGAGGGCCTCGCGCAGTGGCAGGAGTCGGGCCGCGACCAGGGCCACAGCGTCATGGGCATCGGCCTGATGGGCGCCTTCTGCGAAATGGCCTGGTCCCAGGGCGAGGACCTGTACGGCTACGACAGCAACCGCTTCATGAAGGCCGCCCAGTACGTCGCCAAGTACAACCTGGGCCAGGACGTGCCCTTCACCACCTACACCTGGGGCACCGGGCAGAACTGCGCCCAGCAGAGCCACACGGCGGTCTCGGCCGCGAGCCGCGGTCAGCTCCGTCCGGTGTGGGACATCCTCCACTACCACTACGCCCGGCGACGCGGGCTGTCCGTTCCCTACATCACCGCCATGGCCGAGCAGGTCCGTCCGGAGGGCGGGGGTGGTGACTACGGCTCCGCCAGCGGCGGCTACGACCAGCTCGGCTTCGGCACGCTGCTGTATGCCAAGTAGCCCCGTACGCCGGGTGGCCGTGTCCCCCGAATAGCCCTCACATCCGCTCGTGCGCCGGAATATCGAGCCACAATGAGTTGCTCTGATCTTCACGGTGCACGAGCGCGGTGAGGAGGCTGGTGGACGTATGACGGCAGTCCAGACAGACCCCGTGGTGAGGACGCCATACGGTGCCGTACGGGGCCGGTTCGAAGAGGGCGTCGCGGTGTTCCGGGGCATCCCGTACGCGGCGCCCCCGTTCGGTGCGAACAGGTTCCGGCCGCCCCTGCCGCCGGAACCCTGGGACGGTGTGCGGGACGCCGGGGCCTTCGGGCCGACCGCGCCGAAACCCCCGTACTCCGAGTCCTTCGCGCAGTACCTGTCCGATCCCGACGTGCCCGGCGACGACTGCCTCAACCTCAACGTCTGGACCCCCGAGCCGGGCCCCGGCGCCCGGCTCCCGGTCCTGGTGTGGCTGCACGGCGGCGCCCTGACCAGGGGCTCCTCGGGCGTGCCCGTCTACGACGGGCGGCCCTTCGCCCGGGACGGGGTGGTCCTCGTCTCGGTCAACTACCGGCTCGGGGTCGAGGGCTACGGCCTCTTCCCGGACGTCCCCGCCAACGCGGGCCTGCGCGACCAGCTCGCCGCCCTCAAGTGGGTGCACGCCTCGATCGAGGCCTTCGGCGGCGACCCCGACCGCATCACCCTGTTCGGCCAGTCCGCCGGTGCCATCAGCATCGGCGCGCTGCTCGCCGCCCCGCAGGCCCAGGGCCTGATGCGGCGGGCCATCCTGCAGAGCGGGCCGCCCGAGGCCGCCGAGCGGGACAAGGTGCGGCGGATGGTGCGCCGGATGGCCAACCGGCTGAAGATCCCCGCCACCGCCGCGGCCTTCGCCGACGTCGACCGTGAGCTGCTCCTGAGCACCCAGGCCGAGGTGGGCCGGCTCAGCAGCCCCGTGGTGGGCGGGCCCGCGTTCGGGATCGTCGTCGACGGAGACATCGTGCCCCGCGATCCCCTGGAGGCACTCACCGAAGGCAACGCGGGCGGCGCCGCCTCCGGCGTCGACCTGATGACGGGCTGGACCCGTGACGAGTACCGGCTGTGGCTGGTGCCCGGCGGGCTCCTGGAGCGCGTCGACCGGCTCGGCGCGGTCGCCCTCGCCGCCGCCATGGCCCGCTGCCGCGTCGGCGCCGAGGTGCCGCGCGGCTACCGCGCCCTGCACCCGGAGGCCGGCACCGGCGAGATCGTCGGCCAGATGGTCACCGACCACCTGCTGCGCCGCCCCCTGCACCGCCTGGCCGACGCCCGCCCCGGATCGTCGTACGTGTACGAGTTCGCCTGGCCCTCCACCCTCCCCGACCTCCGCTCCTGCCACGCCCTGGAGCTCGGCTTCGTCTTCGACACCGGCGAGGCCCCCGAGTCCCGCAAGCTGGCCGGCGAGGGCGCCCCGCGGGAGCTGGCGGACGAGATGCACCGGGCGTGGGTGCGGTTCGCGCAGGACGGCGACCCTGGGTGGCAGGCGTGGGACGACTCGCATCCGGTGCGGGTCTTCGGCGACGGCCCGACCCGTACGGCGTACGGCCCGCGCGATGCCGAGCTCGCCCTGTGGGACGCCGCCGTCCCGCTCGTCAGGCCCGAGGAATCCACACCCGCATCGGCCCTGCCTGCCGGTTCGCCCACGCGTAGTACGGAACTGCGGTCAGTCGTACGGCGTCTGCGGCTCCCCGGCGCCGTCCGTCGGCACTGACGACGCTCACCCCGCCCAGCAGGTCCGGTTCGTGCCGGACGGTCAGCTCGGCCCCCTCGGGGAGGGTCAGCTCGTCGAAGGGAACACCGGGCCGCTGGTCCACGCCCTTTCACTACAAGGGTGCCGGTGGGTTCGGCACGAGCGCGCTTGCTATGCGTCGAGCGGCGCGACCGAGTCCCGTACCACCACATGGGTGCCCAGCAGCAGATGCTCGTCCGGGTTCTCCGGTGTGCGGCCGAGCGCGGTGCGTACGGCGAGGCGGCCCAGCTCCTCGTAGGGGACGTGGACGGTCGTGAGAGCGGGGTGCAGGTCACGGGCGAACGGGATGTCGTCGTAGCCGGCCAGCGAGACGTCGCCGGGCACGTCCAGGCCGGCCTCGTGCAGGGCGGTGAGCGCGCCGGCGGCGACCATGTCGGTGGCGGCGACCACAGCCGTGAACTCCAGCCCCTGCTCGATCGCCTTCCGCATCAGCCGGTGCCCGGCGTCGCGGGTGAAGTCGCCGTGCAGGAGCAGCGCCGGGTCGGGCTCCAGGCCACGGGCGCGGTGGGCGGCGAGATAGCCGCGCTCACGGCCCTGGGCGGTGGTGTGGTCGGGCTTGCCGCCGAGGAACAGCACCCGCCGGTGGCCCTGGGTGAGGACGTGGGCGACCAGGGCGTAGGCGCCGCCCTCGTTGTCGTACTCGATGACGGTGACCGGAGCGCCGGGGCCGAGCGGCGGCCGTCCGCACAGCACCAGCCGGGAGCCCGCCGACGCCAGCGAGTCGGCCATACGGCGGGTGCGCTCGCGGTACTCGGGGGTGTCGGCGGAGCCGCCGACCAGGATCACGGCGGCGGCGCGCTGGGCGCGCATCATCTCGACGAACTCCACCTCGTGCTGGACGTCGCCCTCCGTCGTGCACACCAGGCACAGATGCCCGAGCCGCCGGGCCTCCCGCTCCACCCCGTACGCCATGTGCGCGAACGACGGCCCGGTGATGTCCTCCAGCACGAACGCCAGCGTGGGCGTGCCGACCCCGGCCACCGCCTTGGCGCGCGCGTCGGCGACGTAGTCCAGCTCCCGCACCGCCCGCATCACCCGCGTCCGCGTCGCCGAGCTCACCGGATACTCCCCGCCGAGCACACGCGAGACGGTCGACGCGGACACCCCCGCCCGGGTCGCCACGTCCCGGATGGTGCTGCGCCCCGCGTCCACGCTCTTCCTGGTCATCCCTGCCTCGTCCCTCTCCCGGGCACCCTCGCCCACCCCCTGGGGGAACACACGGCAACACGATGGCAACCGGTTCCCGATGCGGAGGCTAGCAGCGGGTGAAGGACGGGGACGAGTCCTGTGCGCGGGCGAGCTGCGGGTATTCCGGGCGCCGAGCCGGTCGGCCGGACCTGATCAGTAGTCCGGGAACCCGGCAACTCGCTCAACTATGGTGCAGGCATGGTTCTTTGCAATCCGACTCATGCTCGATTAGCGCTGTCGCGAGGCCATCGACCAGTCGCTGGAGGTGCGACCGCGTGAACAAGCCGCTGAGGCGCATAGCCCTCTTCTGCGGGCTGCTGATGCTCGCGCTGCTGATTCGGGCCAACTGGCTCCAGTACATGGAGGCCGAGGAACTCGCCACCGACGACAAGAATCGACGCGTCCTGATCAACCAGTACGCGGCACCGCGCGGCGACATCATCGTGGGCGCGAGATCGATCACGGGCTCGGCGGCGGCCGACGGGTCGGATCTGAAGTACCAGCGCACCTACAAGAACGGGCCCATGTACGCGCCGGTCACCGGATACGCCTCCCAGGCCATGGGCATGACGTTCCTGGAGAGCACGTACGACAGCGTGCTCAGCGGCCAGGACGACCGGCTGGCCTTCGAGCGCTTCACGGATGTCGTCACCGGAAAGGAACGGCGCGGCGGTGACGTCGTCACGACGATCGACGCCAAGGCGCAGGAGGCCGGCTACAAGGGGCTGACGGAGCTCGGCGCCCGCGGGTCGGTCGTGGCCCTCGACCCGAAGACGGGGAAGGTGCTCGCCCTCGTCTCGACCCCGTCCTACGACCCAGCCGCGTTCGCGGGCAACTCCCTCAAGGAGAGCGACAGGTTCAAGGCGCTGGGTGCCGACAAGACCAAGCCGCTGGCCAATCGCGCACTGCGGGAAACGTTTCCGCCCGGTTCGACCTTCAAGATCCTCACCGCCGCCGCGGCGCTGGAGCACGGCGTGGTGACGGACATCGACGCCGCTTCGGACGCGGCCTCGCCCTACCTCCTGCCGCAGTCGACCAACAGGATCGGCAGTGAGGCCGGGGACGCCGTCTGCGGCAAGGCATCGCTCAAGACGGCCATGCAGTACTCCTGCAACAACGTCTTCCTCGACGCGGCCGTGAAGGTGGGCGCGGACAAGATGCGCGAGACGGCCGAGAAGTTCGGGTTCAACGAGGACGTCTACTCGGCCGAGTTCGGCGACCTCAGGGCCAGCGAGAGCCTCTACCCCGGGGACCTGGACAAGCCCGGCACCGCGCTGACCGGTATGGGCCAGGGCAGTCTCACCAGTACGCCCATGCAGATGGCCATGATCACGGCCGCGCTGGTCAACGACGGCAAGGTGATGCAGCCCTACCTCGTCGACGAGCTGCGCTCTCCCGATCTGAACCCCCTGGAGGAGAACGAGCCCCAGGTCATGAGCCAGGCCGTCTCCGAGGCCACGGCCGAGAAGGTCCGGGAGATGATGGAGCACACCGCCAAGGAGGGAAGCGCCAAGAGGGCCCTCATCGAGGGCATCACGGTGGGCGGCAAGACCGGAACGGCCCAGCGCGGTGTGAATGTGCGCGATCAGGTTCCCTACGGCTGGTTCGTCTCGTACGGCGTGAAGCCCGACGGCGAGGCCGTCGCGGTGGCCGTCTTCATCGACCCGACCGACATGGACATCTCGCGTGAGGACATCTCCGGCGGCAGTCTGGCCGCACCCATCGCGCGGGACGTGATGGAGGCCGTCCTGCAGAACTGATCCGGGTCGGCGAGAGACGGAGCAGGTCGCTGCAGCGCTGACCTGAGTCCGGCGGGCCGGATCCGCCGGGGGGCAGCGGTCCGGTCCCCGGCGGAACCCCGCTCTCCTCACCCGAGCCGGGTCAGCTTCGTCCCGAGAGACGGCTCGCGAAGCTCAGACTGCAGCGCGACGGGCACGCTCTGCGCCCCCGCACCGGCGTCCACGGCCAGCTTGCCGACCACGGTCCCGGCCTTGGTCCCGCTCGCGAGGTTCTCGCCGCCGTCGCGGAAGGCGAGCTTCAGCTTCTGCCCTGGTACCCCGACCACCTTCAGGTCCTGCGTGGCCACCACCGGCGTACGGCCGCCGAGACCGTCGTCGACATGTCCGACGACCTGGCCCTTCTTCACCGCGGTCGCCGAGGTGAGCGCATCCCGGACCGCCTTGACGACCTTCTCGCTGTTGTCCAGCACCAGCTTGAGGCTGGTCCCGCCGTTGGGGTCCGGAGGCGGGGCGTGCTGGTCCATCATCGTGCCCAGGATCAGCCGGTCCTCACCGTCCACGGTCCGGTACGCCGCCCAGGACAGCGTGCCGCCCGCGGCGGTGTTGGAGCCGGTCTTGATGCCCCTGACGCTCAGGCCGGCCACGAGCAGGTCGTTGTTGTTGTAGATGCGCCCGACGTCGGGGATGTCGGCGTTGGGCATCGCGACGACCGCGCGGAAGGACTCGAACTTCATGACCGCCTCGGCCAGCTTGAGCTGGTCGACGGCCGTGCTCACGGTGCCCTTGTCCAGGCCGCTGGGGTCGGTGTACTTCGTGTTCGTCATGCCGAGCGACTTGGCCGCCGCGTTCATCTTCCGGACGAACGCGGTCTCGTCCTCGCTCTTCGTGTCCCACCGGGCCAGTAGCCGGGCCACGTTGTTGCCGGACGGGATCATCAGCATCTTCAGCATGTCCTGAAGGCTGAAGGTCTGGCCGACCCGCAGCCCCTCGATGCGCGACTCGTCCTTCGACTTGCCCTCCTCCACGGTCCGCGCGTCGACGGTGACGCTCGGGCCCGGCTCGTCCCGCTTCAGGGGGCGCTCGTGAAGCAGCACATACGCCGTCATGATCTTGGCGACGCTCGCCGTCGGGACGGACTTCTGCTCCCCGAACGTCCCGATGCTGCCCGATCCGACGACCGTGACCGCGGCCTGCCCCTCCTCGGGCCACGGCATGGTGAACGCCTCGCCGCCGATGGTGAAGGACGACGCGCTCGCGTCGAGGGCGAGGGTCGGTTCGGGCAGCGGTCGGAGGAACTGAACGACGAGCAGCACCAGCGCGACCAGCGCCACGAGAGGTGACCAGATCTTGATCCTGCGTAGGGTCGTGCGCAGCGGGGTGGCCGGGGGCGGCGGGGTGTTGGTGAGCTGCGCGAGCAGGTCGATAGGGGAGGCGGCAGGCGGTGCCTCCTCCGGCTCGGCGCCCGGCAGATCGTCGACGCTGATCGCCAGCGTCCTGTCGGGTTCGACGGCGGCGGCCTCCGGCGACCGCAACGCCAGGGTCCGCGTGCTCTCGGATCCCTGCGGGCCGGCGGCGTCTCCCTCGGACTCCTTCGCGGCGGCGGCTTCCTCGGGTTCGTCCGCGGTCGTCGTGTCCGATGTGCTGCCGTTGTCCTTGGCGGGCGCGTCGGTGTCCTGCTCCGGTGCGGTGTCGTCGGCCTCGGCGTCAGGCGCCTCGTCGGGGAGGGGATCGGTCTCCTGAACCGGGGCTTCGCCGTGGGTGTCGCCCTCGTCGTCCGGTTCACTGGCAGCGTTGTCGTCGGGTTCGGTCGCTTCCGGTGGTTCGGGCTCCGTCCCCGTCGTCCCCGTCGGCCCCGGCTCCTCCTCCGACTGCTCGGTCGCTTCCGGCTCCGCCACCGGGTCCGCCGCCTCGTCGGCCGGTTCTCCGGCAGCGTTGTCGTCGGGTTCGGCCGCTTCCGGTGCTGTTGCGGCGGGGGTGTCCTCCGGCTGGTCCGGATCCTGCGTTTCCTCCGGCGTCCGCGGTTCCTCTGCCGCTTCCGGCGACTCGGGGTCCTGCGTCGCGGACTTCTCCTCTGCCACCGGTGTCCCCGACTCCTCCGCCGACTCCGCTTCTGCCGCCGATGCCTCCCCGGACGCCTCCCCGCTGTCCTTCTCGGCTGACTCCGCGCCCGAACCGTGTTCGGCGCCGCGGGGCTTCGCCGACGGGTCGTCCTGGTCAAGGACGTCGGTGTCGGGTGTTCGGTCCCCCATCGCTGTCTCCTTCGTGCGCTCGCGACACATGCGTCCTACGAGACGGGCGGACGGGCACGTCACGTTGCCTGACGCAGGGGCCGGTGATTCTCGCCGGGCGATCCGCGGTCCCAGGGGTCCGGCCGGCGATCGCCACGCGGCGGCGCGGCCAGCGTAACCGATCACTGTTCGAGGACCTCGCCGAGCGCAGCCCGCGGTGACCGGAAACCGACGTGGCTCGGACGTGACTCCGGCCGGGGCGCGAGCCGCACGCCCCGCCCGGCTACGGCACCTCCGCCAACGTCCGCGCGATGGAGCCGATCGCCTCCGGCCCCACCCGGCAGCACCCCCCGATCAGCCGTGCCCCGGACGCCCGCCACCCCCGCACCTGCTCGGCGGCGAAGGAGGAACGCCCGTCCCAGGCGCGGGCCTCGGCGTTCCAGGCCTCGCCGCTGTTGGGGTACACGACGACCGGCTTGCCCGTGACGCGGGCGGCGATCTCGACGGCGCCCTCGACGTCCTCAGGCGCACAGCAGTTGACGCCGACCGCGATGACCTCGTCGGCGTCGGCGGCCAGGGCGAAGGCCTCCTCCAACGGCTGCCCGGCACGGGTGCGGTCACCGGCGACGGAGTACGACAGCCAGGCCGGGACACCGAGCCCGCGCACCGCCCGCAGCAGCGCCTCGGCCTCGTCGGCGTCCGGGACGGTCTCCAGCGCCAGTACGTCGGGACGGGCGCCGGCGAGCACCTCCAGGCGGGGCCGGTGGAAGCGCTCCAGTTCGTCGACGCTCAGCCCGTACCGGCCCCGGTACTCGGAGCCGTCCGCGAGCATCGCCCCGTACGGCCCGACAGAGGCGGCCACCCAGAGCGGCCGAGTAACGCCCCCGGCCTGCGCCTGCCGTACCGCCTCGCGTGCCAACTCAACGCTCAGCGAGAGCAGTTCGGCCGCCCGCTCGGGCCCGATCCCTCGCTTCGCGAACCCCTCGAACGTGGCCTGGTAGCTGGACGTGATCGCCACGTCCGCACCTGCCTCGAAGTAGGCGAGATGCGCCTCGGTGATGGCCTCGGGCCGCTCCGCGAGCAGCCGCGCCGACCACAGCTCGTCGCTCAGATCGTGCCCGGCGGACTCGAGCTGGTTGGACATCCCGCCGTCGAGCACGACGGTCCCGGCGGCGAGGGCTTCGGCGAGGGTGATGGTGCTGGTCATGCCGCTGACGTTAACCCTTCCCAAGCCCCAC
Organism: Streptomyces sp. NPDC051738; assembly: GCF_044453205.1. Classification (NCBI taxonomy): domain Bacteria; kingdom Bacillati; phylum Actinomycetota; class Actinomycetes; order Kitasatosporales; family Streptomycetaceae; genus Streptomyces; species Streptomyces sp. NPDC051738. The sequence continues at coordinate 273,771 of NZ_JBITCM010000006.1, forward strand.
GGCACGACCGGCCCACTCGCTCACCCGGCCGCACCGGCAGCCGCCCAGCCGTACCGGCTGCTCCCGGGCCGTATCGGCGGTCGTCCAGCCGCACCGCCTGCTCCCGGGCCATATCGGCAGCCGCCCAGCCGCACAGGATGCCCCCGCCCAGCCGGTACATCACCTCAGCACCCGCCCCCGCCCCCTCCCCTCCGCCACCCGCCGTGCCCGGCGCCGACCCTCACGGATGTTCAGCGCGCACGCACCGAGGACGAACCCCGCTCCCACGAGCACGCAGGCGCCGCCCAGCAGCCACGTCCCGCTGCCCGGCCGCTCGGAGAGTGTCGGGACCCCGAAGGCGAACACCACCAACCCGATGCCCACGGCCGCACGACGCGCCTCCCGGCCTGCCCCCGCGCCCGTTCCCATGACCCTCCCGCCACCACCGACGAAGCCCTGCTCCACCGCTGACGTTCCCCGGCCACTGCCGGGTTGCAAACCGCCCGTGTCTCAACGGAACTGCCGGGGACGAGAGGAGGCGACGGTCAAGGCCGGCCCTGTGTAGCGTGCCGCCCGCTCCGTCGGCGTCCGCGCCCCTGTCCGAACCGTGTCGCCGGCACCCCGAGCCCGACGAGCAGCCCGGCGGCCAGGACGTACGGCCACCAGCCGAGGCCGTCTGCCGTCGTGCTCGCGGTGGGGGTGCCGGGGGAGGCGACCGGGTCGGCTGCCGTGCGGGGGCTGTCGGAGCTGGGGGAGGGGGACTGGGTGGCGGCGGTGAGGACCACGTCGTTGCCGTCGCCGCCCCGGTAGCTGATCCGGTACGTGGTGTCGTCGAGCTGTAGCTTCTCGCCCTCCTTCAGACCGGTGAAGGCGCCGGTCGTCCTCGCCCGCCCCTGGTGGTCGAGGACGGTGATCTTCCGGGCGGGCTCGGCGGCGGTGGTGACGGACGCGAGGTCGAGGTCGCCTGCCAGTCGGACCGCGCCCTTCACCTTCAACGGGCCGTCGCGCAGGACCAGTTCGCCTTTCGCCGACTGTGTGTAGTCCCCGGTGACCGTTAGCCCGGTCGCGACCACGCCCCCGTTCGTCACCGCTCCCTCGACCGTGCCCTTGCCGCTCAGCGACTTCCCCGCACCCACGCGCAGCCCCGAACTGCCCACGTCCAGCCGGGACTTCGCCGAAGACAGCCGGATCGATCGGCTGCCGGCGAGCGTCGCGCCGCCGCGCAGCGCGAGGGTGCCCTTCTTGACCGTCGTCGGGCCGGTGTACGTCACCGACCCGCCCGTCAGGGTCGTCGTGGCGGCCCCGGAGTGTGTGAGCGACCCGCTGCCGCTGATCCGGGACAGGGACAGGGCCTTGCCCGTGTTGTTCAATACCAGGGAGCCGTTGTTGACGACCTTGTAGAGGGCCCCTTGCGTGTAGAGGCCGCCGTCGCCGCCCGACCTGCCGCTGCCCAGCCGCAGCACGGCGCCCTTCTCCACCGTCGTCGAACCGTCGTAGTACTGCACGGCCGCGAAGGTGACGTCGTTCCCCTTCGTCCCCTTGATGACGACGTCCCCGGCCCCAGGTGCGGCCAGCGTGTCGTGGAACCTGCCGCCGCCGATGGGGGCGCCCAGCGTCACGGGCCCGTTGTAGTCGAAGGTCAGCAGCGAACGGGACCGGGCCGCCAGCAGGTTGATGTAGACGGTCTCGGCGGTCCCGGGCATGAAGATCTTGTTCGTCGTCCCGTCGCCCCACTGGACATTGGCGCCCTTGATGTTGGTGCCGCGCTTGTTGACGTTCTTGCGCGCGGGCGTCCAGTTCAGGGCGGGGTCGCTGAGCGAGGGGCTGGTGTCGCCGCCCTGGTTCGACCAGCTGTACTGGCCGGTCAGGATCACCTTGCTGCCGGGCCGGGACTGCACGTTGATGTCGCTGCCGTACTCGCGCTGGTAGAAGTCCATGCCCATGGTGACGGTCTGGCCCAGCGGGGTGTCCACGGTGTACGTGCCCTGGTTGAGGACCTTGCGCACGTTCGGCAGCGACGTCGCGAACTCCGGGCGCCCGGCGTTCACCTGCGTGCCGTTGTCGATCACCCCGGAGAAGGAGTGCGTGCCCGACAGGTCCCAGGTGCCCCAGAGGAACCGCGGCTGGGTGATCAGCCCGGAGCCGCTGATGGTGCCCAGGTTGTAGTCGACGTTCCGCAGGGACAGTCGCAGGGTGCCGTCGACCCGGATGTTGTCCTGGTTGAGCCGGAACGCCGGGGTGTTGTACGGGAAGTGGCCGATCAGGCCGGTGCTGCCGCCGTTGCCGTACTGAAGGGTCGCCCCGCGCGCGACCGTGATCGCCGGCTGGTCGGGGCTGGTCGTGGTGACGTACGGGTGGTTGCCGCCCTGGATCCGCACGTTCTGCCGCTGCCGGGACCTCGGCAGTGTGAAGTCGCTGTCCTTGGTCAGGATCAGGGTTCCGGTGCCGCGCACGGTGAGCGTGCCCTCGCCGCGGAAGACTCCGTCGTACGTCGTCGTCCCCGACGGCACGGCGACCACCGTGTCGCCGCTGAGCGTCACATCCCGGCCCGCGAGAACGTCGGTGGTGACGTCTCGCGGGCCGGCGGCCACCGCGGGGGGAGCGGTGACGGTGAGGGCGGCGACTGCCAGGAGGGCGCCGACGGCCGCTGCTGTCGTATGGCTAGTCGTATGGCTAAGGGTGCGCACGTGATCGGGGACGGTCGGAGACGGCCGCCGATAACAGAAATTTTCCGTTCCTCTTTTGTCTCGCCCGACCCGTTGACCTCCTGGTAACACGCACTTACCTTTCAGCCGTTCGTAATGTCAGATCTTGTTCGTTATCCCGAACAATCTCGAACATTCTCCAAGCTCCACCCCCACGCCCACCCCACCCCCGAGAGGCAGGCCGCATGAGCCGCGATCACGATCTGCCCGAAGCCCCCGGCCGCAGACTGCTGTTGAAGGGCGCCGTTGCCGCCGGCGCCCTGACCGCCACCTCGGCCATTCCCGGCGCCGCCCACGCCGCCGCCCCCGCACCCTCTGCCGCGCCCCCGAAGGCAGCCCCCTACGTGAACCCCCTCGTCCGGCAACGCGCCGACCCGCACATACACCGTCACACCGACGGCCGCTACTACTTCACGGCCACCGCCCCCGAGTACGACCGCATCATCCTGCGCCGCTCCCGCACCCTGAACGGTCTGTCCACGGCCGACGAGTCGGTCATCTGGCGGGCCCACGCGACCGGCGACATGGGCGCGCACATCTGGGCTCCGGAGCTCCACCGCGTCGGCGGCAAGTGGTACATCTACTTCGCCGCCGCGCCCGCCGAGGACGTCTGGAAGATCCGCATCTGGGTCCTGGAGAACGCCCACCCCAACCCCTTCCAGGGCACCTGGGTGGAGAAGGGCCAGATCAAGACGGCCTGGGAGACCTTCTCCCTCGACGCCACCACCTTCACCCACCGCGGCACCCGCTACCTGTGCTGGGCTCAGCACGAACCCGGGATGGACAACAACACCGGACTGTTCCTGTCCGAGATGGCCAACCCCTGGACGCTGACCGGTCCTCAAGTGCGGCTGTCCACACCGGAGTACGACTGGGAGTGCGTCGGCTACAAGGTGAATGAGGGCCCTTACGCCCTCAAGCGCAACGGCCGGATCTTCCTCACCTACTCCGCCTCCGCCACCGACCACCACTACTGCGTCGGCATGCTCACCGCCGACGTCGACAGCAATCTCATGGACCCGGTCAGCTGGGCCAAGTCGCCGACCCCGGTCTTCACCACGAACGACACCACCAAGCAGTACGGCCCCGGCCACAACTGCTTCACCGTCGCCGAGGACGGCCGCAGCGACGTCCTCGTCTATCACGCCCGCCAGTACAAGGAGATCGTCGGCGACCCGCTGAACGACCCCAACCGCCACACCCGCGTCCAGAAGCTCGGCTGGAACCCGGACGGCACCCCGAACTTCGGCATACCCGTGGCAGACACGGCGGCGCAGACGACCGCCGCCGCAGCCGTGAAGGAGAGTGCGTGAGATGAGACGTGCGTACGCGGTTCTGCTCGCCCTCTGTCTGGCCCTGGCCGGCGCCCTGGCCACCGCGGGGCCCGCGCAGGCGGCACCCCAGACGATCACCACCGGCACCCAGTTCACCGACACCTCGGGCAACCCGGTGCACGCCCACGGCGGCGGTGTCATCAAGGTCGGCACCTACTACTACTGGTTCGGCGAGCACCGCAACGCCGACAACACCTTCCGCTACGTGGACGCCTACCGCTCCCCCGACCTGAAGAACTGGGAGTTCAGGAACCACGTCCTGACCCAGTCGAGCGCCTCGGAGCTGGCCACCGCCAACATCGAGCGCCCGAAGGTCATGTACAACGCCTCCACCGGCAAGTTCGTCATGTGGATGCACAAGGAGAACGGCACCGACTACAGCGAGGCCCGCGCCGCCGTCGCCGTATCCGACACCGTCGACGGCAACTACACCTGGCAGGGCAGCTTCCGCCCGCTCGGCCAGCACATGTCCCGCGACATCACGGTCTTCGTCGACACCGACGGCACCGGCTACATGATCTCCGCCGCACGCGAGAACTACGACCTGCAGATCTACCGCCTGACCAGCGACTACACCGGCATCGCAGCCCTGGTCGCGGACCCCTGGCACGGCGGCCACCGCGAGGCACCGGCGCTGTTCAAGCGGGGCGGCGTCTACTTCATGCTGACCTCCGGCGCCACCGGCTGGAGCCCCAACCAGCAGCAGTACGCCACCGCCACCAACATCGCCGGCCCGTGGTCCGCGATGACGAACGTCGGCGACTCCACGACCTACGGCTCGCAGACCGCGTACGTCCTCCCCGTGCAGGGCACGTCGACCACCTCGTACCTCTACCTGGGCGACCGCTGGGGCAACTCCTTCGGCGGCACCGTCAACGACTCCCGCTACGTCTGGCTGCCGCTGACCTTCCCCTCATCGACCTCGATGTCCATGTCCTGGTCCCCGGAGGTCACCATCGACACGGCCACCGGCTCGATCAGCGGCACGGGTGCCACGTACAACACGCTCGTCGCCCGGCACAGCGGCAGGTGCGCCGACGTCACCGGCCAGTCGCAGTTCGCGGGCGCCCAGCTCAAGCAGTACGACTGCAACAGCGGCGGCAACCAGAAGTACTGGTTCAAGTCCGTCGGCAGCGGCTACTACCAGCTGATGACCCGGCACAGTTCCCTGTGCGTCCAGGAGAACGCGAGCACGGTCACCCAGGAGAACTGCAACGCCTCCACGACCGGCCAGCAGTGGTCCCTCACCACCACCGGCTCCTACGTGAACGTCGTCTCCCGCGCCACCGGCGAGTGCCTGGACGTGAACGGCGCGTCCACCGCCAACTCCACCGCGATCATCACCTACACCTGCGGCGGAGGAACCAACCAGCAGTGGACGCGCGGAACCTGACGTAATGTCAGAGCACGTTCGGCTGTCTGTCTCAGGCGAGCAGGTCGATCGCGTCGATCGACGTGCCCGCGCTGAGATAGCCGGTCGCCCCCGAACCGCTCACCACGTTGATCTTCAGCACGTTGTACTGGCTGGTGTCCGTGAGCCAGGCACTCGCCGGGACGCTGTAGGTGAACGTGTGGTTGTTGCCCCGGTAGGACCCGTTGGTCAGGGACCGGGTGCTCGGCTGGGTGGGCGGGGAGGGGATCGCCGACGTCCAGGTGTCGTTGACGACGACCTGGGGCCGGCCGTTGGCGTAGGCCGTCGTCACGCCGATGCGCAGGGTGTGCGCGGCGGCGGCCTGGGCTGCGGTCAGCCTGAAGTACACCAGCAGACCGCTGTTGACGTCCTTCCATATGTAGCAGGGGAAGGCCGAGGTCTCGCTGCCGCTGCCGATCACCACGTTGCCGGTCCAGGCGGAGGCGCGGACGTCGGAGGGGTGGGCGTATGTCATCAGGTCGGCGTTCTTGAAGCCGCTCGGCGTGCCCGTCCAGTCGTTGATCCGCCAGATCGCGCTCGCGTTGGACGGGTCGTTCGTGGACGGGATCGCGATCGAGTTCAGCGTCGTCGTGCCGCCCGCGGTGACGGTCACCGAGGTGGTGTACACGGCGAGTTCGCTCTTGAAGACGGTCAGCGTGTACGTCCCCGGCAGGATCCCCGTGATGGAGAAGTAGCCGTCGGACGAACGGGCCGAACCCCAGTACTGCGCCGCCGAGTTGGCGAGCCCGACCGTGTACGGGTGCGCCGTGTTGCGGCCGGTGATGCCGACGCCCGCGACCCGGCCCCGGCCGCTCGCCGGGACGTAGCCCGAGATGCCGAGCGAGTGGGCCCAGGAGGTGGTGAGCGTGCCCGGGAACAGCGCCGACGAGGGCGCGCCGCCGTCCGTGAGGGCGATGACGTAGGGGCCCTGGAGGCCGAAGCGCTCGTTCTCGGTCTGGTTCTGGGCGTAGTGCAGGATCTCGTACAGACCGCCGCCGTCCGCGCTCTGGTGGCGCAGCAGGGAGCGGTAGAAGGGGCCGCCGGAGGCCTTCTCGTGGTTGGAGCGGACGATCCACAGGCCGACGCCGCTCGCGCTCCAGCCGACGTAGTTGTAGTCGCCGACCCGCAGCTTCGAGTAGTGCTTGGAGCGGGTCTGGCCGTTGGACTTCGCGAAGACGTCCGAGGCCTCGATGGTGGTGGGCGCGTAGGTGTAGGAGTCCGGCTCGTCGTTGAGGAACAGGCCTGCCTTGACGCGCAGGATGAAGCGGGTCGACGCGACCGACGTGTCGGCCCTGTTGGTCCACAGATAGACGTTGTTCTCGCCGCTGCGGGCCGCGTAGTAGTGCCGCAGCGTGCCGTACGCGACCGAGATCAGGATCGTCGAACCCGACTGCTTGATGGACACGGTGGACGTGCCGAGGCCGGACTCGATGTGCGAGTTCTTGCCGCCGTAGCCCTGGTACTCCGTGCCGCGGTAGACCAGCGAGGTCAGGTCGCCGTTGGTCTTGCTGACCTTGAAGACGAGGTTGGCGCCGGTGTCGACGACGTAGTTCGAGCCGTCGTCGCTCCAGCCGAAGGCCGCGGCGGCGGCCGTGCCGCTCAGGGCCGCCGTGCCTGCCGCGGCGGCGGTGCCGAGCACGAAGGTGCGGCGTCGGACCGGGCTGTTGGCGGATCCGGACATGGGGGGTGCCTCCTTCGAGAGGTGTGGGGGTGGTGCGGGTGAGAGCGAGGGTGACAGTTGAATCGATTTCGCGAAAGGGCTTTCGTTGGCAGGAGATTGGCAATCTTGTGAAATGAGCCCGAGCTCTAGAAAGCGCTTGCACTTCGCGATACGGTCCAGCGCCAGACCTTGTCGTCTGTGGAGGAGCCGACGCATGAGACGCATGAGACGCATGAGACGTTTCAACCTCGCCGTCCTGACGGCGGTGACGCTGAGCACCGGCCTGTCCGTCCTGTCGGCCCTGCCGGCCCACGCCTACGGCGGTCAGCGCCCCCTCGGCATCGACAACTGCACCGCCACCGCCTGCCACTTCGACGTCCCGCCCGGCACGTACGACGTGAAGGTCCTCCTCGGGGGTGAGACCGCGTCCAGCACGAGCGTCACCGGCGAGACCCGCCGCGCCCTGCTCCCCGAGACGGCCGCACCGGCCGGCGAGCGGGTCGCCCGCACCTTCACCGTGAACGTCCGCACCCCCGAGGGCGAGCCCACCGGCCCCGACGGAACCCCCGGCCTTGACCTCCAACTCGGCGGCGCGGCCCCCGCACTGGCCGACATCTCGGTCACCCCGGCCCGGCACGCCCGCCAGATCTTCCTCGTCGGCGACTCCACGGTCTGCGACCAGCCCGGCGACCCGTACTCCGGCTGGGGCCAGCAGCTGCCGCAGTACCTCCGCAAGGGCCTGTCCGTCGCCAACTACGCGGATTCCGGGGAGAGTACGGTCACCTATCTGGGGAACCCGCGGCTGTGGGCCACCGTCCAGCCGCAGATCCGCCGCGGCGACCTGGTCCTGATCCATCTCGCCCACAACGACAAGACGACCGACGAGGCGACGTATCGCGCGAATCTGGAGGCGCTGGTGGCGGGCGTCCGCGAGAAGGGCGGGAAGCCGGTCCTCGTCACCCCGATCGTGCGCCGCTGGTTCAACGCCGACGGCACGCTGAACAACGACACGGCCCTGCTCGTGAACGGCCTGGGCGTGAACCACCCCGCGGTGATCCGCTCCGTCGCCGCGGCCCAGGACGTCCCCCTGATCGACCTCACGGCGAAGACGAAGGCGCTGGTGGAGTCCCTGGGCGTCGAGGCCTCCAAGGCGCTGTACCTCTACAACGAGAAACGGGACAACACCCACACCTCGGTGCACGGCGCCACGGTGTACGCGGGCCTCGTCCGCGACGAACTCGCCGCGCGGCATCTGGTGCCGGAGGGGCAAGTGCGGGTGGGATGAACCCCTGGGGCGTTCCGACCGGAACCGGGGCGCCCCAGGTCTGACCTTCACGAAGCCGGAAAGAGAACCGATGGACCTGCCCCCGGACGACCGCACCCTCAGCCCGCACACCGGCTGCACCCGAGCCCACTGGGAGGCCGCCGCCGACGCCCTGCTCGCAGCGGTGGAGCCGTACGCGACCGAGGACCGCGCCCTCTACCACTTCCCGGGCGACCACCAGAGCTGGTCTGGCCGCCTCTCCGACGGCCTGGAGGGCTACGCCCGTACGCTCCTCCTCGCGGCCTTCCGCCGGGACGAGACGGCGTTGGAGCGGTACGCGGACGGCCTGGCGGCGGGCGTCTCCGGCGTCTGGCCCCGCATCGAGGACCGCGGCCAGCCCCTGGTCGAGGCGGCGTCGATCGCGCTCGCGCTGCGACTGACCCGGCCCCTGCTGTGGGACCGGCTGGACGACGGGGTACGGCAGCGCGCGGCGGCCTGGCTCGGCGACGCGCTGACCGCCGAGGCCTGGCCCTGCAACTGGGAGTTGTTCCCGGTGACGGTGGGCGGCTTCCTCCAGGAGGTCGGGTACCGGGCCGAGGAGTCCCGCAAGGCGATCGACCGGGGCCTGGAGCGCATCGAGGACTGGTACGTCGGCGGCGGCTGGTACACGGACGGCGACGGCCGGAAGTACGACTACTACAACGGCTGGGCGATGCACCTCTACCCGGTGCTGCACGCCTGGCTGGCACAGGACGAACGGCTCTTGGACCTGTACGGCGGCCGGCTCTCCCGCCACCTGGAGGACTACGCCCGCCTGTTCGGTGGCGACGGCGCCCCCATGCACCAGGGCCGCTCGCTGACCTACCGTTTCGCGACCACGGCCCCCCTGTGGCTGGGCGCCCTGACGGGCCGCACGCCGCTCCCGCCGGGGGAGACGAGGCGGCTGGCCTCCGGCGCCCTGAAGTACTTCCTGGAGCGGGGCGCGGTGGACGCGAACGGCCTGCTCACCCTCGGCTGGCACGGCCCCGACGAGACGGTCCTGCAAGGCTATTCGGGCCCGGCGTCCCCGTACTGGGCCAGCAAGGGCTTCCTCGGCCTGCTTCTCCCGGCGGAGCACGAGGTCTGGACGGCGGTGGAGGAACCGGGACCGGCCGAGCGGGCCGACACCCTCACGCCGATCACCGCCCCCAACTGGCTTCTGCAGTCCACGAGTTCGGACGGCCTGGTGCGCCTCCACAACCACGGCAGCGAGGACGTCCGCTACGACCCGTACTACACGCGCCTCGCCTACTCGACGCTGACGCGGCCTTCACCGTCGTACGACAACAGCGTGATCGTCGGCCACGACCCGAGCCGTACGGACATCGTGCCGCTGGGCGTGGGGGAGGGCTGGGTGGCGTCCCGGCACTCGGCGGGCGGGGGAGCCCGGGTGACCAGCCTCGTGCTCGCGCAGGGGGCCGTGGAGGTACGGGCCCATCTGGTGGCGGGGGCGGAGGCGGGGACGCCGGTGCGGGTCACCGGCTGGGCCTGCCGGGACGGCGTGCGTGGGGAGATCCGACCGGTCGTCGGCCTGGGCAACGACCTCTCCGGCACCACCGGCGAGGGACCGACCCTCTTCGTCGCCCTCGCCCGTCTCACGGCCGAGCCGGACCCCGCACCGTTGGACGAGCTGGTGACCGTACGCGTGGACGGCGAGGGCACGATGCACGTCCGCTGGAGCGACGGGCGGGAGATCCGGGCGCGGCTGGCGGACGGCGACGGAGTCAGCGTGCGGGCTTGAGCGGCCACGGGCATCGGCGCGCGGGCCGGAGCAGCCGAGGGAGCCTGCTCCCGACGGCCGCGCCCATCACGCCGAACGGCAGCAGGCCCCAGGCGGGGACGAAGACGAGGACCCAGAAGACGGCGTCGGTGACGTTGGCGCCGACGGGGTAGAGGGTCTCGCCGTCGAGCAGCAGCGCCCCCTCGGCCCGGTACAGGCGCACGGCCTCCACCAGCCAGCAGGAGAACACCAGCAGCGTGCCCGTCAGCGTGGTCCACACCGTCGTCTGCACCCCGGCCCGGAAGGACCGGCGCACCGCGGCGGCGACCGCCGAGCCGAGGAAGGAGATCGCCACCGGCGGCAGGAAGACGAAGGTGGCCATGACGTCCCCCGACCGGGCGGCCCACACGAAGCAGACGCCGAGCAGTACGGCGGTGGCGAGCCCGGTGCGGCGGGCGAGACGGCTGGTGGTCAGGGCGCGCGGCGGGGCCAGGACCAGCCAGAGGCAACAGGCGAGGAACGCGGCGAGGATGACGGCGTAGACGTCGGCGGCGCGGAGACCGCGGCCCGGAATCCGGCGCTGCCCGTCGAGGTCGTGCGCAGCATGGTCGAGCGGATCAGCGTCCCCGGCACGGAAGCCGGGTGACCGCGACGAACGTCGCCGGGGCCGCCAGAGTCGTCGACGCGTAGACGGAGTACTCGCCCCACGACGCGTCGGGGGCGTGCAGCGAGGCATGGGCGAGCCTGTTGACGCCCCAGGCCACCGCCAGTCCGGCCGCGAAGGCGGGCCAGCGGTGCCGTACGCCGTCGATCACGTCGTCGAGCATGGACCACACCGTCGCGAGCGTCATCACGATCGGTCCTTCGTCCCAGCCGGCCCAGGTGGCGAGGGCGCCGGTGGCCAGGCAGAACACGGAGATCCGCAGCGTCGGCACCACGGGTGAGGGGTGACGTGGCGTCCCCCGGGGCAGCCAGAAGAACCGCCGTACGCTCCGCACGACGCCGTGTGGCCCCCTGCTCTTGCCGGACATCGCACCGCCCCCCGTCCGCGCGTATCTCGCACCTGTGAGACGCGTCGGACAGGGGCGGTGGTTGTACGTCCCGTACTGCGTCCTCAGGGTTCTCAGGGTTCTCAGGGCTTCAGACGGGCGATCTTCAGGGTCGTGGTGGTCGGGGACGCGCCGGTGAGCGGGGTCGCGTACGACGGAGTGACGGGTACGGACGCCCAGGTCAGGGTGCCGTCCTTCTGGACCGCGATGTCGCCGGTGATCCGGGCGCTCACGACCTTCGTGGCGCTCTTGAACTTGCCGTTCCAGTCGATCAGGCGGACGTTCATGCCCGTGAAGGTGCCGGTGCAGGTGCCGTCCTTGCACTTGGCGTTCTTCAGGGACTCCCAGGACAGGAGCAGGCGGTCCTTGCCGTACGGGGCCAGGCGGACGTTGACGTGCTCGACGCCCTTGTTGTCGGACAGGTGGATCGCCTTGCCGGGGCCGGAGTTGCGGTTCTTGAGGAAGGCGACGGCCACCTGGTGGGTGCCGGTCTTCGGCGTGACCGTCCAGCCGCGACCGCTGGAGTCCGCGGGGTTCTTCTTGGCGGATGCGGCACCGCGGGAGGCGAAGGCGGTGGCGTAACGGCCGCTGGAGGACTTCACGAGGTCGCCGGTACGGCTTGGATACGTGCCGCCGCAGTAGCCGGCCCAGCACTGCTCGCGCTGCACGACCGGGGCGTTGTCGGGCGCGCCGATGCCCGTCGACACGAACAGGCCCGAGCGCCAGTCGTCGAAGCAGAGGGAGGTGAAGGCGCCGGTCTTCTCGGGGTGCAGGGCGATGCCCTCGTTGTGGCTGCACCCCCAGCTCCAACCGCCGCTGAGCTTGCCGCCCTTGGCGCTGACGTACGACAGCTTGTCGCCGAAGTGCCCGTCGGCGAAGCCGCCCGCGCCGTGCACGACGAAGTAGGCGCCGTACTTGGTGCCGTTCCAGGTGAGCTGGCCGTCGAGGGTCGGGGACGTGTCGTTCGAGGCGGTGCCGGTGAGCTTGGTGCGGAAGGTCTGCTTGTCGTTGGTGTAGCGGACGATCGCGGCGGCCGTCTCCTTCCACTTGTTGGTGTCGGCGACCCGGGTCAGCAGCGCGAACCCGTCGTTGTGCGCGACGAGGCCGCCGACCTCCTTGGCACCCTTGACGACGGTGTCCGCGCCCGAGCGCTTGCCGTCGGCGGACAGCGGGGTGACATGGATGCCGTCCGAGGCGGGCCAGGCCACGCGCAGGGCGCCGTTCGGGGCCACGGCCGTCGCCGTGCGCGTCCACTCACGGGTGTTGTTGTAACCGGCGGACAGGTAGGGGAACTTGGCCGACAGGGTCACCGTGGAGGTCGCCGGGGTGAGGTTCGGCGCGGTGGCCGCGCCCGCGGAGGCGTACCACGCCCCGACCAGAGCGGCGCCGGCGGCGACGCCCGCGATCAGGGGCCTACGGGCCACGTGGACCCGGCGGTGGCCGGCCTTGCCGGAAGCGGACGTCGAGCGTCGTGCGGAAGTCATGCACCCTGGTGGCCGCCCGGTCGGGGAAGGTTGCTGAAGTTTCACAGAGTGTGGGCCGGATCACTTCGGCCGGCGCCGAAACGAGGGGCGCCTAGCGTTCCCGGCATGACCGAAACCGCCCGCCAGGCCCTCGCCGAAACCGCCCCTCACACCCCCGACCAAGCCGTCACCGCCATGGTCGACCACGTCCTCGCCCTCGCCGCGACCTGGCCGAACTGGGACGGCACGCTCGCCCGCGTCGACGGTCGCGTCTACACCCCGCACAAGGCGATCCGCCGCGTCGCCGATCACCTCGTCGACCACCTGGCGGAACTGGAGGCCCGGCTGGCCGGTGATGTGCCCCAGGCCGACCACTGGCACGCCTCCGCCGTCACCACCGAGGCGGACCTCGCGCGCTTCACACACGAGGATCTGGACGAGGCTCGCAGCCGGCTCACCCGGCTTGCACGGATTTGGGCCAACCGGCTCGACGCCCTGAGTGATGAGCAGCTCGACGACTCGCCCGGAGAGGGCTGGAGCTTCCGTGAAATCGCCCGTCACCTGGAGGGATCGACGTATTACGCCGATGCCGTAGGGGATCTGTCGTGAAGGGGGGCGGGGGCGGCGCTACCTGGCTCACAGCCAAGGGCGACGGCTTCCTGTTACCGTTGACACTTTCCCGGGTATCAGACCCTTTGGACTCATCACCGGCGAGGGACCGAGGAACCATGACCATGGACATCCCCGGCGACAGGCGACTGGCGGCCGCCGTCGTGATGGACGACAAGCAGCGGGTGCTTCTGGTGCGCCGCAGTGCGAAGGAGCGGTTCCTGCCTCGGGTGTGGGGCGTTCCCTGCGGGAAGCTGGAGCCTGGTGAGAGTCCCGAGGACGGCGCGCTGCGGGAGTTGAAGGAAGAGACCGGACTGCTCGGCGAAGTCGTCCGTAAGGTCGGTGAGTCGTCTTTCGTCAGTGAGATCCGAGGGCATGAGATCAAGAACTGGCAGGACAACTTCCTGGTCAGGTCCTTGTCCGCGACGATCACCCTGCCCGAGCCCGACCAGGCCGCCGTCTGGCTGGCCCCGGCCGAGCTGACCACGGTCGACATCGACGCGTACAACCTCGACATCGTCCGGCAGGCCCTCACCTCACGAAGCCCTGAGCCGCTCCGCCAGTTCACGTAGCGCGGCCAGATAGTCCGGTACCGCCAGCGGGACCTTCGCCACCGCGCCCGGGTGCGGTCCCGCCGCCGTGAACACATCGGTGTGCCGCCGCCGTTCGGCACCCGTCTCCAGGAACAACGTCACCGTCGGCGCGTCCGTGTCGCACCAGGCCCGATGCAGGGTGTGCGCGGGCAGCGCGTACGAACTGCCCGCCGCGTACTGCCCCACATGCGTCAGCCGCAGCCGCGCCGGACCCGTCGGTTTCAGCACCCAGTCCGCCGACCGCTCCGCCAGCGACTCCTCGTAGCGGGCCGCCGCGACACCGTCGGTATCGGCGGAATCCGCGGAATCGTCGGCGACTACTTCGTACAACTCCATCGCCAAACGGCCCCGGACGACATACGACGCCAGCGGCGAACGGTGGTTGTGGATGTCCTCCTCGCCGATCGCCCCCGCGCCCGGATGCCACACATGCGCGCGCAGCATGTGGCGCGGGCCGCCGTCGATCAGCAGCAGCTTGTCGAAGCCGAGGACGTGACGGTACGACAGCCGCGCGCAGCCCTCCGGATCGCCCTCGCCGGAGGCGAGTTCGCCGATCAGGTCCAACAGCCGGTCGGGGGAGCCCAGTTCGGTGACGACCGAGCGTGCGGCAGCCGCCCGCTCGTGCCCGGGCAGTTCACCGTCCAGCGCCTCGGCCAGTCGCCGTCGCGCCGCCAGGACCTGCCGACCGCCCATGCACTCATCCTCCAACAGCCGCTCTCCGCCCGTGAGTTCAGCCACCGGGCTGATACATCCATACGGCATGCGCGCGCAGCGCCGACAGCCCCTGATAGGTCATCCACATGGGCCGCCGCAGATCGGTGCCGGCGCCCCGCCCCCAGTACCAGATGCCGTCCGACTGTCCCGCCCACACCGCGGCGAGGGCCCCGTCCAGCCGTACCCGCCACTCGTCCTCCAGCCCGTCGGCGCGGGCGATCTCCAGGGCCCCGGGGGAGAGCAGGGCGCGGACCAGCCAGGAGGCGGTGAAGTGCCGTACGTTCAGCACCTCGTGGCGGGAGGGGTCGTCGGTGCGGGGGCGGCGCACCTCCTCGTGCAGGTTCTCCAGGTCGGGGCAGGTGTCGTGCGGTGCGTCCGGACAGGACAGCAGCCAGCGGACGCCGTCCTCGCGGGCGGTCCGGGCCCGCGCGGCGCGCGCGTCGCCGTCCTCGCCCAGGACCCGGGCGGCCCGGTCGAGGGCGACGACGGCCTGCGCGGTGTGCAGCGGGGACGGCCTGCCGTACGGCGGCTGCAGCCGGTGGCCCCAGCAGCGCAGATGGTCGCGGCGCGGGTCGCTGATCGCGCCGTCCGCGAGGGCCTCGCGCAGCAGGGGCAGGACGTCGGAGCGGGGCGCGGCGCGCAGCAGCCCGCGCAGCACGGTCGTCACCACATGGGTCGACTCCCGTCCTGCGCGGTCGAGTTGACGGGTGAAGCCGCTCGTACAGTGGTCCACCTCCGCGGCCAGCCGCTCGGCGGACGTGCCAGCCCGGGCCAGAGCGCCCAGCACCAGAGCGGTGACCTCGGGACGCGCCTCGGACCCTTGCGAGCGCGCCGACCAGCCGCCGCCGGGGAGCCGCAGCCGCCACAGCGTGTCCACCAGGTCGCCGGTGCTCAGCCGGCCGTAGGGCACGCCCAGGTCGAGCATGATGTGCAGCCCGTACGCGGTGCCGACGGGGGTGGGCCGGGAGGGCGAGTCCTCGCCGAGGGAGTGCGGCCAGCCGGTGAGTTGCCCGAGCTCGGGGTCGTCGACGACGGACACCTGGTCGACGAGGGAGTCGTAGGCGGCGGAGAAGACCTTGGGGAGCGGGCCGGGCGCCCCCGGTGCCATCGCGGCGGGCCCCACGGCGGGGAGTTGCGCGGCATCCACGGCCGCCGCTGCCGCCCGGGCCCGCAGCAGCGCCGCCGCCAGCCAGGCCGCGACGAAGGTGCCGAGTCCGCTGATCCCGGCGATCACATACCGGGCGGCCGAACCGTCGAGGGAGTCGGGCAGCACACTGAACAGGAACTGGAACACGCCGTACCCGGCGGCGGCACAGCCGAGGCCGCCGAGCCAGCCGACGAAACGCGCCGGGGGCGAGCCGTCCGCGGAATCGTCGTCGGGAGCGGGAGGCGGCGAACCGGGCTGACGGGAACTCAACGGACCGCGTCCGAGCTGCTGTTGGGACAAGACGCGCTCCCTCCCCCGTGGCGCCTGCGTGTGACCTCCGCGAAGCTTCCAGTCTAAGTGGTCAGGGTGACAACTGGGGCGGCTGCCGGTCGTGCCCACCGCGCGGCCAGTGCGCGAGCGCCACGTGCAGGGCATCGACGGCGCGCTCCCAGGACTCCCGTACGTCCCGGGGAGCACCGAAGGCGCCCGTGGACTCCAGGGCGCAGTAGCCGTGGAAGGTGCTGCGCAGCAGACGTACGGCGTCGGTGAGGTCGGGTTCCTCCAGGCCGTAGGCGCGGAGCATGCCGTAGGTGATCTCGGCGGTGCGGCGCATCGCGGGGGAGTCGGCGACCAGGGCCTGGTCCACCCGGATCTGGGTCGCCGCGTAGCGGCCCGGGTGCTGGAGGGCGTACTCCCGGTAGGCGTCGGCGAACGCCTTCAGCGCGTCTCTGCCCGCCCGGCCCGCGACCGCCACGGCGATCCGGTCGATCATCTCCCCGCCCGCGAGCAACGCGATCCGCGTCCTGAGGTCCTGAAGGTTCCTGACATGCGAGTACAGGCTCGCGTCCTTCACACCGAAGTGCCGCGCCAGCGCCGACAGACTGACCTTCTCCAAGCCGACCTCATCGGCCAGGTCCGCGGCGGCCGAGGTGATCCGGTCGGCGGTGAGACCCGCTCGGGGCATGGGTGACCTCGTTCCTGTGAGCACTGGTCCGTAGCCTAGAGGTCTTAGGAAGCTGAACCTCATCGCATCAGCGGCGGCAGCCCGGTCAGCACACCCCAGCCCGCCGCGCCGGCCGCCAGCAGCGCCGTCGGCCAGCCCGCCCCGGCGGCGAGCGCCAGACCGCCGACGACGGCGGCGGCGAGCAGGGCGAGGGTGAGGGCAACCAGAGTGCGGACGTCGAAGAGCGGCATGTCGTGTCCTTCCCGTACGTCTCGGGGCCGTTGCCCCGAGGGATCCGTACGGCCAGCCTCCGGCCCCGCGGGCCCCTTCGGCGGCGACGGCGAACGACTCCGAACGACCACGAACGAGCGACGAGATCCCCGAACACGCCACCCTGGCTACGCTGATGACGAACCGTCGGAAACCGCGTGTCAGGGGAGACGCATGGCCACTCCGCAGGGCACCCTCGAACCGCTGCTCCGCTTCTGCGGCAGTCTGCGGGAACTGAAGTTCGTCTCGGGAGCGCCCTCCCTCGGCGACCTGAAACGGCGGATGCCCTCACGCCCCGCCGCCAGCACGCTCAGTCCCCTGCTGGCCGGGAAGATCCGCCGTGCCCCGCGCTGGGAACTCGTGCGCGAACTCGTCACCGCCTGCCAGGAGCACGCGAAAGCGGTCGGCATCGACATCCCCGAGGACCTCGGCTCCGTCACCGCCTGGCGTCGGCGCCATGACGAACTGGTCCGGGCCCTGGACGGTTCGGCACCCCAGCAGTCGCCCGACGAGCTCGGCGGGCTGCTGCGCCTCACCGCGTCCGGACTGCCACCCGTCCTCGGTGAACTCACCGACGCCGACCTGGGGGTGGCCCCGCCGCTGCCCGGCGCGGACGCCGGGTACATCGCCCGGAGCGACTTCGACGAGGAGATGCGCAGCATGCTCTCCCTCGAAGGCCCGCCCTACCCGTACGTCCTCGCGTACGGCGAGGACCGTGCGGGCAAGACCCGGTCGGCCGTCGAGGCGCTGCGCGCGGAGTTCGCCGCCGGCACGCCGGTGCTGATCCCGCACACCGTCTCCGCGGTGTCACGGCTGCGCTCCCACGCCGAGATGCCGGGCCGCCTCGGGACACCGGTCGTGCTCTGGCTGGACGATTTGACGGAGGCCGACGTGGAGCGGCTGACGCCGGAGCTGCTGCAGTGGCTCTCCGGGTGGGCCGTGACGGCCGGAACCATCTCCGCGCGCCGATGCGGGGCGATTCTGGAGGAGACCGGACCCGACGGCGCCGGCGCCCGGGCCGCCCTGAGCACCGCCTGCCTGGTGCATCTGCCGCTCGAACTCGACGAAGCCGAACGCGCCGAGGCCGCCTGGCACTTCGCGGGCGGTGCCGTGCCCAGGAGCTTCGCCGAGGTGGTGGAAGCCTCGCAGCCCCGCGAGATGCTGCTGCGGCTCAACACGGCCCGGTCCGCCAACCCCGTCGGCGTCGCCGTCGTCCGGGCCGCCGTGGACTGCCACCGGGCCGGACTCGACCGGGGTCTGACACGTGACGAACTGCTCCGGCTGCTTCCGCCGTATCTGACCGTGCTCGGCGCTCCCATGGCCACGGAGGACGCGATCGAGCGAGGGCTGGACTGGGCCCGGGACCCGGTCGTGGGCGGCCGTGCACTGCTTCAGGCCGCGCCGCGCGAGGCGGGCACGGACCGCTGGCAGGCCGCGCCGGAGCTGGTTGGCGAGGCCGACTCCGGTCCCGTGCCGGGCTTTCTCTGGCCGGAGCTGCTGGATCTGGCCAACCCCGAGGAGGCCCTGCGCATCGGCTACCAGGCCGGGAGGCGGGACGCCCCGGTGTACGCGGCCGCCGCCTTCACCAAGGCCATGAAGGACGAGGAGAACCGGTCGGTCGCCCTGCTGTGGCTCGGGAGGGCGAAGTCGCTGCTCGGTGCGAACACCGGTGCCAAGGAGGCCTTCCGGCAGCTCATGCGGACCGGCGACGCCGAGGAACGGGCCCAAGCCGCCCTGGAACTCGGTGCGTTGCTGAAGCTGGAAGGGGACGTCCCGGGCGCGGAGGAGGCATGGCGCCGGGCGGCGGCGAACGGGGACGAGAAGCGCGTCGCACCGATGGCCCGCTTCCAACTGGCCATGATGCTGGTGGACGAAGGCGCGGACAGGGAGGACATCGAGGCCCTCTTCCGCGAGGTCGCCACGAGCGGGCACACCGATCTCGCCCCGAGGTCGTGGGCCATGCTCGCGGGGCTGTATCAGGACCGCGGTGATCTGCCGGCGGCCCTGGAGGCATGGGAGCGGGCCGCGGAGTGGGATCACGCCGAGGTGGTGGCGCTGATGGAGGAGTCGGTCCCCGATCTCAACCAGCGGATGGTGGAGCTGGCGGAGGTGCTGCACGGGGGACCCGCGCCCCGGACCGCCGGGGAAGTGCTTGAACAGGCCGACCGGCTCAGGGACCTGGGCGACTTGGCGGGGGCGCTGGCCGCCTTCGAGGCCGCTGCGGACTGCGAGGATCCGGACGTACGGGCCCGGGCGCTGCTCGGCGCCGCCCGGATCCTGCGCGGGCAGGAGCGGGGCGATCAGGCGGGTGCGGCCTTCGAGGCGGCCGCGGAGTGCGGTGTACCGCGGCACGCGGCCAAGGCGCTGCTGGAACTCGGGGTGCTCCTGGCCGAGGCAGGAGACGAGCCGGGGTCGTACCGGGCCTGGTCGAGGGCCGTGGCGACGGGCGTGGCCGACGAAGCGGAGATCGCCGCGCTCAACCTCGGCCTGCACGGGCTGGGGCGCGGGCGCGATGCGGCCGCGGAGACGGCCTTTCGCCGGGCGTTGGAGACCCAGAACCCCAGGATCAGGGCGAAGGCCGCGCTGAACCTGGCACTGCTGCACGCCGAGGGCGGGGCCGAGGACGACACGGTGGACGGCTGGTACCGCACGGCCATCGAGACCGAGGACCCGGAGTTCATGCCGCAGGCCGCCATCGCGCTGGCGGGCCGGCTGGTCGGACGGGGCCTGCGGGCCGAGCCGAAGCGACTGCTGGGCATGGCGATGGCTGCCGAGGACCCTGGTGAGAAGGCGCGCGCGACCATGTTCCTGGGCGCGCTGCACGACCTCGACGACGACGTGGACCGCGCGGCGGCCCTGTACCGCCAGGCCATCGAACTGCGGCACCCGGACCGTTCCGTCGAGGCCCAGCTGTACCTCGGGCGGCTCTGCCTGCGCACCCATCGCGACGACGCGGCACGCTGGCATCTGCGGGTGGCCCTGGACGCGGGGCACGCCGAGCACTCGCCCGAGGCGGGGCTGCTGCTCGCGCAGATCCACCAGGGGTACGGCGAACTCGACGAGGCCGAGCTGGTGTTGGGGCAGCTTGTGGAAACGGGTCACGACGAGGTGGCCGCCGAGGCCGGGGAGCTGCTCGGGGAGGTGCTGGCGGGCCGGGGCCGTACCGGGGAGGCGCGGCGGGTGTGGGCATGGGTGGCCGAACAGGGCCGGGAACCGCACGCGGGCGTCGCCCGTACGCGACTTGCGGCACCCGGCGACCGCGAGCTCTGAGGCCGGGGCGGGCCCGGCCCTGGACGGATTCGCCTGCGCCGGGCTGGTGATCGCGTGAGGCGACGCCTCTCCCGTACGGCGGTGATCAGCCGATCGGCGCGTACAGCACCCCCAGCTTGTCGATCTCGTCGCCGGCCCGCCCCGTGAACCCGGCGATCTGCCAGCCGGACGGCGCCGTGAAGGTCTTGCTGTCCGAAGTCGCCGTACCGGCGGACAGGGTACGGCCCTTGTCGGTGGTGAAGGCCGCCGAGAAGATCCGCGTACGGCTGTCCTTCTGGCCCTGCGTCAGCTTCACGGAGGTGAGGTGCTCGCCGGAGGCGAGGGTCAGGGAGGACGCCGTGCCGCCCGTACCGCCGTGCGTGAGGGCCGTGCCGCCGTCGTGCGTGAGGGACACCGAGTCCAGGCGGGAGCCGCCGCGCAGGGTCAGGGTGCGCGGGGACACCGAAGCCGGCAGGTCGTCGGCGTCGTTGAAGGCGGTGCCGTGCGGGCCGCCGATGAAGTCGCTCGCCCGCAGGGAGGAGTTGAGGGTGTAGGAGAAGTCGACCGCGTGCGGGAAGTGGTCGGACAGGTTGCCGCCCGCGGAGTCCAGGAACGACGCCCACTCGTTGTTGTAGCGGGTGGCGTTGAGTGTCAGGAGCTTGCTGCCGCGGTAGAGGACCTTGTCGACGACCTCGCAGCCGTTCGGCGGCGCCGTCGTCGGGCACAGCAGCGCGTCCGCGCCCTGCGTCGGCCGGACGCCGCCCTTGACCAGCTGCACCCAGGCGTCCGTCAGGCCGTTCTCGTCGGCAAGGGTGCGGATGTTGTCGCCGCTGCGGGTGTACCTGGTGTTGGTGTCACCCATGACGATGACCGCGTTGCCGGAAGAGTTCGCCTGGATGAAGTCCGACAGCTGCTCGACGTTGGCGCGGCGGGCGGCCAGCGCCTCGTCCGTGGCGTCGGCGTTGGTGTGGACGTTGTAGAGGTCCACGAAGACGCCCTCGGCAAGGCGGACCCTGGCGAGCGAGAAGCCCTTGGGGGTCAGGCAGTTGGTGCCCGTGCAGTCGTTCCACTTCACCCGCTCGAAGTCGTCGAAGGCGTAGTCCGAGAGGGTGTTGAGGCCGTCGCCGAAGGGTACGCCGCCGCTGGTCGCGGTGCGGTACGGGTGGTTGTCGCCCGCGTACAGGGCCGCGTGGTAGTTGAAGTCCTCCTGGACGTTCACGATGTCGTACGCCGCCAGCCGCGGCGATATCAACGGGGTGTTCGTCTCCGGATTGCCGGAGCTCAGGCCCTCCGGGAGGCCCGCGACGTTGTACGTCAGGACGTTGAAGGTGCCGGAGGTGGCGGCCGTCGCGGACGGGGCCGCGGCGGTGGTGAGGCCGGTGAGGGCCAGCGCTGCTGCGGCGAGGGTGCCGATGAGTCTTCTCATGTGGGGGTGTCTCCGGTGGGTGACGAAGAATCCATTGGGTGACGAAGAAGGTGAGCGCTGCTCAGGTTCGATGTCAACCAGGGTGACGTACAAGGGCGGTTGAGGAAACAGTGAGCGACGCGGCGTTCCGCCGTGTCCGGGGCACCCGCTGGCCACGCGGCGCTCGTTCAACGTTCATGTTTCGCCTTGATCCTCCACAGGCGGCGCAGAAGCGCCGCGGCGGGCGGCCGCAGACGGCAGTCGTCATGCAGCCGTGGAAGGCAGCGGCAATGGGGAGGCGTTCATGGGACACGGACACGCGCACGGCCATCACCACCACGGACCCGGGCACGGACACGACCACGCGCACGACGCGGAGGCGTCCGGTGCCCTGCCCGCCGCCTTCGACACCACCGTCCCCGACGAGGCCCTGACCTCCGAGCAGCAGTCCCGGCGCACACTGCTGCGCCGGGCGGGTCTGCTGGGCGCCGGACTGGCCGGCGGCGTCGTGGCCCCGACGGCGGCCGCCGCCACCACGTCCACCGCGTCCGCCGCATCCCCCGCCTCCGGCGGCCGCAGGACCAACGGCTTCCTGTGGCTGGCCGGCGACCACCACATCCACACCCAGTACAGCAGCGACGGCAAGTACCGCGTCGTCGACCAGGTCCGCCAGGGCGCCAAGCACGGCATGGACTGGCTGGTCATCACCGACCACGGCAGCACCACCCACGCCAAGATCGGTGTCGACAAGGTCAACCCGGACATCCGCAGCGCCCGCGCCGCCTACGAGGACACCCTCGTCTTCCAGGGCCTGGAGTGGAACATCCCGGGCGCCGAGCACGGCACCGTCTTCGTGCACCCCGGCACGAACGAGGTCTCGGTCCTCAAGCAGTTCGAGACCGACTACGACGGCAGCGTGAAGGGCGCCTCCGACTCCACGCCCGCCAACGAGGCGCTGGCCGTCGCGGGCCTGAACTTCCTGGCCGAACAGGTCAGGCGCCGCAAGGTCAAGGACGCGCTCATGCTCGCCAACCACCCGGCGCGGCGCGGTGTCGACTCCCCGCACGAGATCCGCGGCTGGCGCGACGCGAGTCCGACGCGGCAGATCGCCGTCGGCTTCGAGGGCGCTCCCGGCCACCAGGCCGCCGGACTCCCGGCTCCCCTCGGCATGGCCCGCGCCCGCGGCATCTACGACAACAACCCCAGCGCCAACTCCTTCGCCGGCTACCCGCCGGAGAGCTACCGGACCTGGGGCGGCTTCGACTGGATGACCGCCACCGTCGGCGGCCTGTGGGACAGCCTCCTCGCCGAGGGCAAGCCGTGGTGGATCACCGCCAACTCCGACTCCCACCAGGTGTACGCCGACACTGCCGTGCGCGGCACCGGCGGCGACTTCAACACCGACGGCCGCCACCCCGACCCGGTCTACGGCGGCCAGATCGACATCACCCAGGGCGACTACTGGCCCGGCCAGTACAGCCGTACGCACGTCGGTGCCGACGGCTTCTCGTACGCCGCCGTCATGGACGGCATCCGCGCGGGCCGCATCTGGGTCGACCACGGCGGGCTCATCGGCGGCCTCGACGTGCGCGTCACCGGTGGTCGCCGCTGGGCCACGCTCGGCGGGGCCCTGCACGTCAGGAAGGGAACGAACGTCACCCTGACGGTCGACGTGGCGCTGGCCGGCGGCCCCAACTGGGCCGGTTTCGTGCCGAAGTTGGCCCGCATCGACGTCATTCAGGGCGATGTGACCGGACCGGTCGCGGACAAGGACACGTTCACCGCGCCGACGGCCAAGGTCGTGGGGTCGTACGAGGTCAACAAGCCGACCGGCACGGTCCGCCTCACGTACGACCTCGGCAAGGTCGACCGCCCGGTCTATGTCCGCGTCCGCGGCACCGACGGCAACCGCAACGCCGTGGGCCCGATGGGCGCCGCCGTCGATCCCGTCGGCCCGGCCATCGACGTCGTCGGCGACGCCGACCCGTGGCGCGACCTGTGGTTCTACTCCAACCCGGTGTGGGTCCTGCCGTCGTGACGCCGCACGTCCTGAGCGTCGACACGGAGATCAGGGACCTTCGTGCGGCCGACCACCTGCTGCGCACCCTCGCCGCCCAACTCGTCCTACCCGAGGGTGCGTTCGGCTGCACCCACCTGGTGCGGGGTGAGCGCCCACGCGTCGCGCTGTCCCTCACCCTCCCGTCCGAGCCGCTCCTGCGTACCGCCCAGGAGCGGCTCACCGCCCAGGGACACGCGGTGTCCCCAGGGGCGCCGGACGCGGTGGGCCGCGCCGTGATCTACCCGGGCGTCTCGTCGCTGACCGGCACCCTGAGGATCGCGGACCTGCTCACTCGCTCGGCGATCGACCGCGTCACGGTCCTGGGCACGCCCAGCCGGCCGACCTCGGAAACCCGGCTCGCGACAGGCGATCACGTACGGCCGCAATGGCAGAGCGGCGAACTCGTCCTGACCGCCATGCCGGCGGCGGGCGGCACGCTCGTCCCGTTCGAGGTGCCGAATCCCACCCCGTGCTGTGCGGACCACTGAGGCGGCATCGGGACGGCGGCGGGACGGCACCGGGACGGCGGCGGGGCCCGGGTAGGCGACGGGGGGCGCCGCCGAACCACCCCCTCAGGCCGCCGGATTGAGCCCGTTCGACAGCCCGGTGTAGGCGGGCTTCGCGCCGTAGCCCTCGTTGTACGGCAGTGCTGCCCCGTAGCCGCTGAAGGTTCCCGGTACCCATGAGTACTTGTCCGTGAGGCCCCAGACGGTGACGCCGGCGCAGCGTGGTACGCCCAGGCAGTTCTCGCTCGCCGTCTTGTAGTCGGTGGACTGCTGGGCGAGTTCGGCGGTGGAGGCGGGCAGGGGGATGCGGACGTCGAGTTCGGTGATGGAGACCTCGAGGCCGAGGTCGGAGAAGCGCTTGAGGTTCGCCTTCATGGAGGACGGCAGCTGGCCGACGACGAAGTGCGACTGGAAGCCGATGCCGTGCAACGGGACGCCCTGGGCGAGGAGTTGCTTCGCCAGGTTGTACAGGGCGTCGCTCTTCGCGTTGTCCGCCTCGATGTTGTAGTCGTTGATGTAGAGCCTCGCGTTCGGGTCCGCCGCGTGCGCCCAGCGCAGGGCGTTGGCTATGTGGCCGGTGCCGAGCTTGTCCTGCCACAGCGAACCGCGCATCGAGCCGTCCTCGTTGAACGCCTCGTTCACGACGTCCCAGGCGTAGATCTTCCCCTTGTAGCGGCCGACGGTCGTGTCGATGTGCTTCTTCAGGAGCGTGTTCAGCTCGGACGCCGAGAAGTTGCCGTTCTTCAGCCAGGACGGCAGCTGCGCGTACCAGACGAGGGTGTGGCCCCGTACGCCCTGGTTGTGCGCGGCGGCGTGGCTGACCAGGCGGTCTGCCGCCGCCCAGTTGTAGCTGTTCCGGCTCGGCTCCAGCGCGTCCCACTTCATCGCGTTCTCCGCCGTCACCGAGTTGAACTCCCGGTCCAGGACGGCGGTGTACGCCGACTCGCTCTGCAACGGCCCGTCGGCGACCGCAGCCCCGATCCGCACGCCGCGCCCGTCCGCGTACCCGCGCAGGGTCGTCGCGGCCGAGGCGTCCGGGGTGAACTGGGGTACGGCGACGGTCGCGGTGGCGAGGAGGGCGCCCACGGCGGCCAGGGGGAGCGGGCGCAAGAGGCGTCGGCGGCGGTGGGTGCGGGGGGTGGGGGACACGGCTCCTCCTGGGGTGGGGGGACGCGGGCGCGGGAGCGTTCTTTCCTGGTTGCCGCCGGCGCCCGTAAGGTTGCCGACAGCGGGACGCCCGCCTCCCGCGCAGCCGCCCCGGCCGCCCGGCCCGCCCGATCAGGTCACCCGTTCACCCCCGTGTAGTGCCGCAACGCCCACCGCCACACCACCCGCGACGCCAGATACCCGGCGACGCCGAGCAGCGGAGACGCCGCCGCCAGCCAGTACGGCACGCCGATGTCGTGGTCGTGGCCGGTCAGTACGGCGGTCGGCAGGTACGCGACGAAGGCGAGTGGGAGGGCGTAGGTCAGGAAGCCGCCCACCGCCCGGGGCAGGACGTTCAGCGGGTAGCTGCCGAACGTGCCGAGCAGTTCCTCCAGCCAGCGGCTCCAGTAGTCGGCCGCCGGGAAGCGCAGGCAGGCGCCGGCGATCGCGGTGAACAGGGCCGCCTCCAGCAGCATGCCGCCGATGATCGCGGCGATCAGATACGAGATCCGGCCAGCCGTCCAGTCCAGGTGACTGCGGCTGAGCGCGCCCACCATCAGGCCCGCCGCGACCGTCAGGTCGCCGATCGCGTTGGTCGGGAAGTAGGCGAGCTGGACCTGGCGGTACACCGGCATGGGGCGCAGGAGGTAGACGTCGATCCTGCCCTCCTGTACCTGCCGGCCGATGAAGTGCATCCGCCCCAGGAAGAGCACGAACAGACCGTGGGCGAGCATCCGGATCGCCGGGATGAGCAGGACGTCCGAGCTGTCCCAGCCGCCCATCCCGGTGAACCGGGCCAGCAGCACCGTCGCGAACACGATCACCGACACCTGCCAGATCGCGCCGATCGCGATGTTCAGCAGGAACTCCGCGCGGTACTCCATCGCGGCCCGGATGTTGAGCAGCGAGATGCGCCACACGATGCGCAGGGACTTCGCGGTCTTCGACGACATCTCAGCCTCCCTGCGAGATCACGCGCCGCGCGGCCCGCCGCCACACCCACCGGGTGAACAGCGCCAGCACGACGACCCACGCGGCCTGAATCGCCAACTGGGCGCCCGCGTCGGACAGTTCGATACGGCCGACGTAGATCGACAGCGGCACGCTCAGCGTCGCCTGGAACGGCAGGAAGCCGCTCAGCGTGATGAACCAGTCCGGGAAGAACCACAGCGGTGCGTACACCCCGGACAGCAGGTTCTGCGCGAAGATCAGGATCAGCATCGCGGAGTTGTTGCGGAGGGTGAAGAAGCACAGCTGGTCCAGGGCGAGCATGACGTAGTACAGGACCCACTGGCCGAGCAGCATGCTCAGCATGAACACCCCGGCCACCGCCGCCGACTCGGGGGGTTCCACCACCCCCGCCGCGAGGCACACCGCGTATCCGCCGAGTGCCCACGCCAGCCCGTACAACTGCTCGCCGAGCGCGCGCAGGGCGTAGTAGCGCTGGGGCGGCAGCGGGCGCAGATACCAGTAGACGATCGTGCCGAAGTGCATGTGCTGCAGCACCGTGTCCCGGCCCGCGTACTGGTCCAACTCGCGGAGGCGGGAGGCGAGTACGGCCATGACGGCGTACGTGACCGCCTGATCGCGGCTCAGTCCGGCGGTGGTGCCCGTCTGGGCGTACAGGCCGCGCCACAGCGAGGCAACCAGGACCACCTGGACGGTCAGTCGCAGCAGGACGGCCGTCATCCGGGGCGGTGTGTGCAGCTCGCCGAGCGGCGTGACGCGGGCGGCGCGCCAGCCGTGCAGAACGGCGGCCATCTCAGGCTCCCTCCGCCACCGACTCGGCATGCACGTACGCGGCCCGCATCACGTCCTCCAGGTCCGCCTCGTCGAGGGCGAGGTCGGTCACCTCGTACCGCTCGATGACCTGCTTGAGCGCCTGGTGCACGGTCGGCGCGTCGACGCCGTCCGGTCCGAAGACCGCCTGCGGACCCTCCCGTCGCAGCAGCGCGATGCCCGGCAGGGCGCCGACCTCGGCGTGCGGGTCGGCCAGCGTCACGCGCACCTGCCAGGTCGAGCCGAACTTGCGGCGGATCTCGTCGAGGGTGCCGTCCAGGACGAGCCGCCCGTGGTTGATCAGCACGACCCGCTCGGCGAGCCGCTCGACCTCGGTCATGTCGTGGGTGGTGAGCAGGACCGTACGGCCGCGCTCCTCCACCTGGTGCCGCAGGAACTCCCGCACCTGCTCCTTCACCACCACGTCCATGCCGATGGTCGGCTCGTCGAGGAAGACGACCGGCGGGTCGTGCAGCAGCGCGGCGGCCAGATCGGAGCGGACGCGCTGGCCGAGGGAGAGGTGGCGGACCCGGGTGTCCCAGAAGGAGGAGAGGTCGAGGAGGTCGTCGAACTCCTGCAGGCGCGTGGCGTGTTCGGGCTTCGGCACCTCGTAGATGTCGCGCAGGATCGCGAACGACTCCCGCACCGGGAGGTCCCACCACAGCTGGGTGCGCTGCCCGAACACGGTGCCGATGTTGCGGGCGTTGCGCTCGCGCTCCTCGTACGGCACCACACCCGCGACCCGGGCCTCGCCGGCCGTGGGGGTGAGGATGCCGGTCAGCATCTTGATGGTGGTGGACTTGCCGGCGCCGTTCGGGCCGAGCAGGGCGAGGAGTTCGCCGGGGGCGACGGAGAAGGTCACGTCACAGACGGCGTGCTTGGCGACCTTCTCCGGGTTGACCAGAGAGCGGAGCGCGCCGGCGAAGCCGGGGCGGCGGACGGTGGTGTGGAAGGTTCGGGACAGACCACGAACCTCGATATTGCCATTCAAGCGACATCAACTCCTTTGCTGGGAACGCAAGTTGCGGCCGGTCGGCATCACTGCCGACCGGCCGCTGGGTGGCCCTCCGACCGTGTCGGAAAGTCGATCAATCGGTCAATCGATTTATGATCGCCCGGTCACGGCTTCTCACTCGGCGATCGAGAACACGAACGAGAACTCCGTCGGCTCCGCCTTCAGGAAGTACTGCGGCAGCGGACCCGGACCGCAGGACTGCGAGCCGATGCCGTGCTGGCCGTGGTCGAGGTTGACCCAGACCGTGTCGCCCGGCGTGAGGTCGGTCAGGTGCCGGGCGGCGTCCAGCTGCTCGTTGGTCCAGCGGCGGGCGCTGAACCAGAACTCCGGGGCGCCGTCGATCCGCAGCCCGCCGAGCTCCGCCCAGCGGACGTCGGCACGGGCGCCGTTCTCCTGCGGGCGGACGTACGGCGTCTGGAGTTCGTCGATGCCCGCGTCCCACTGGAGGTGCTTCGCCGCGGCCCTGGTGTCCGGGTACGCCTCGCCGCCACTGCCGTACCAGACCGCGGAGTCGGTGCTCTGCGCCGGCAGCCCGAAGCGGACGCCGAGCCGGGGCAGCGGCACCTTCCAGTCGCCCTCGGGGACGACCGAGACGGTGAGGCGCAGTCGCGTGCCGTCGGACGTCCACCGGTACACGGTGCGCAGGCCCACCTCGCGGGCGGCGGGCGCCACCCGGGTCCGGACGATCAGCGCGTCGCCGTCCGACTCCACGCCCTCGATCCGGTGCCGCATACGGTGCAGGCCCAGCTGCCGCCACAGCACGCCCCACCGGGTGTCGTCCTGCCAGGACGCGCCCTCGTCGTTGTCGGTGGTGGCACGCCACACGTCCAGGCGCAGGCCGGTGACGTCCACCCCGCCGATGGACCGCAGGGCACCGCTGCGGGCGTCGAACGTGGCCGGGCCGAGCGTGATCCGCTCGCCGTCGGCCGTGGGTCCGGCACCGGTGACCGCCGGGAGGGGAGCGCGCGGCGTGACCGTCCGCTGTGCCCACGCCACCTCGTGGCCCTTGCCCGCCCAGGGGGTGTCCTCGGCGAGCAGCGCGCGGACCGTCCACTGGACCTCGTCGCCGTTGCCGTCGGGCGCGGACGCCGGCAGCTTGACCTCCGCCGACTCACCCGGCGCGAGCGGCGGCACGGCGAGCGTGTGCGCGCCGGTGGGGAAGCCGTCCACCTGGTAGGAGAACTCGAACTGAAGGTGGGAGAGATCGCCGAAGTCGTAGGCGTTCGTCACGCGCACCGTGCCGTCCGCGCCGTCACCCTCGATACGGACCGGCTCGATCACCTTCTTGTACTCGACGAGCCCCGGCGACGGCGTCCGGTCAGGGAAGATCAGGCCGTCGCAGACGAAGTTGCCGTCGTGCAGCTCCTCGCCGAAGTCGCCGCCGTAGGCGTAGCCCAGCTCGGCGTGCTTGACGCCGTGGTCGATCCACTCCCAGATGAAGCCGCCCTGGAGCCGCTCGTACCGCTCGAAGATCTGCTGGTAGTCCGCGATCCCGCCCGGTCCGTTGCCCATCGCGTGCCCGTACTCGCACTGGATGAACGGGAGCTCACGCCTCTTGTGCGTGCCGCCGTCCAGGTTCTGCCCGATCCGCTCGACCTCCTCGTGGGAGGCGTACATCCGCGAGTACACGTCGGTGTCCCGGCAGTCCCAGTCGCCCTCGTAGTGCACCAGGCGCGAGGAGTCCCGGCCGTGGATCCACTCGGCCATGGCGGTCAGCCCGCGTCCGGTGCCGGCCTCGTTGCCGAGGGACCAGAAGACGATCGACGGGTGGTTCTTGTCGCGCTCGACCATGCGGGCGGCGCGGTCCAGCAGGGCCGGCGTCCAGCGGTCGTCGTCGACGGGGTTGTCGCGCCAGGCCTGCTCGGTGAAGCCGTGGGTCTCCAGGTCGCACTCGTCGATGACCCACAGGCCGTACTCGTCGCACAGATCGAGGAAGGCCGGGTGCGGCGGGTAGTGCGAGGTGCGCACCGCGTTGAGGTTGTGCCGCTTCATCAGCAGCACGTCCTCGCGCATGGTCTCCAGGTCGAGGGCGCGGCCCTTCTCGGGGTGCCACTCGTGCCGGTTGACGCCCTTGAAGAGGACCGCCCTGCCGTTGACCTTGACCAGGCCGTCCTCGAGGACGACGGTACGGAAGCCGATGCGCAGCGGAACCCGCTCGCCCTCGGTGACCAGCTCACCGTCGTACAGCTTCGGGGCCTCGGCCGACCACGGCTCGACCGCGACCGTCACCGACTCACCGGTCGCGACATCGATGTCGAGGGCGGGCACGGACACCCGCCCGTCGACGTCGGAGTCGACGCGCAGGGTGCCCTCGCCCGTGCTGTGGTCGTAGGAGGCGTGCACGAAGAAGTCGCCCGCGCTGCCCGCCGGACGGTGCAGCAGGGTGACGTCACGGAAGATGCCGGGCAGCCACCACTGGTCCTGGTCCTCCAGATAGGAGCCCGCCGACCACTGGTGCACCCGGACGGCGAGCACGTTGCCGGCCGGCTTCAGCAGGTGCCCCACCGCGAACTCGTGCGGCAGCCGGGAGCCCTTGAACTCGCCGATGTCCGTGCCGTTCAGCCAGACGCGGGCGC
This sequence comes from Streptomyces sp. NPDC051738, assembly GCF_044453205.1. Lineage (NCBI taxonomy): Bacteria > Bacillati > Actinomycetota > Actinomycetes > Kitasatosporales > Streptomycetaceae > Streptomyces > Streptomyces sp. NPDC051738. The sequence continues at coordinate 304,406 of NZ_JBITCM010000006.1, forward strand.
AGGACTCGACGCCGTCGAAGCGCAGGACGGCATCGCCGTCGGCGGGCCACTCGTCGGGCAGGTCGAAGACCCGCACATGGTCGCCGGTCGGGTTCTCGGTCGGGACGTGCGGCGGGTCCACCGGGAAGGGGTAGAGATGGTTGGTGTAGATGGGCGAACCGAACGCGCCGTCGCCCTGCAGGACCCAGTGGCCGGGGACCGTGACCTCGGCCCAGTCCCCGGCGTCGTAGCCCTCGTCGGCGAACGAGTCGTCCTGGGCGTCGGCGGTGGCCGACAGCCGGAAGCGCCAGCTGCCGTTGAGTGACAGGGACTTCGCGTCCGAGGAGGCGTACCAGGCGCGGGGCGGCAGGGCCCCGCGGCCCGGGGAGACGTCCTCGACGTAGTCGACGGAGGGGGTGGTGCGGAAAGACATCGGTCTCCAGCTCGTGAGAAGAAGGCGTCAGCCCTTGATGCCGGTCTGTGCGATCCCCTGCACCAGCCAGCGCTGGAGGAAGAGGAACACGAACACCAGGGGCAGGATGGAAACGGCCGTCGCCATGAAGATCAGATGGAAGACGACGGTCTGGTTGGTCATGTAACTGGAGAGCGCGACCTGGACGGTCCACGAACTCGGGTCCTGGCCGATGACCAGCGGCCACAGGAAGGCGTTCCAGCCGTTGATGAAGGTGATGGTCGCCATGGCAGCGAAGAAGTTCAGCGAGTTGGGTACGACGACACGCCAGTACGCGCCCCAGTAGCCCAGCCCGTCCATGCGCGCCGCCTCCTCCAGTTCCTTGGGGAATCCCAGGAAGTACTGCCGAAAGAGGAAGCAGGTGAAACCACTGAACAGGCCCGGAATGATGAGACCCCGGTAGGTGTCCACCCAGCCGAGCGAGGAGACCAGCACGAAGCTCGGCACGAAGGTGACCGCGGTCGGGACCATCAGGGTTCCCAGGACGGCGTAGAACACCTTGTTGGCGTGCTTGTACGGGATGCGGGCCAGACCGTAGCCCGCGAGGGAGCACACCAGCAGGACGCCGACGGTGTGCAGGGTGGCCACGACCGCCGAGTTCCACAGGGACTGGGCGAAGGGGACCGTCCCGTCGCTGAAGAGCTCGCTGATGTTGCCCCACTGGATGTCCGTGGGGAAGATCTTCCAGTTCTCTCCGGTGATCTCGGCGTCGGTGGAGAGGGCGTTGCGGACGAGGATGTAGAACGGGATCAGGAAGAGGAAGGCGGCGACGCCCGTGGCGATGTAGAGGCCGGTGGAGCTCATCACGCCGCCACCGCGCCTGGCGCGGCTGGGTGTGTCCGACGTCGGCGCGGACTTCCGCACCTTGGGCATGGTGGTGGTCACTTGGACTCGTCACCCCTTCCGAAGCCCATGATCTTGCCCTGGAGCAGGGTCACGGCACAGATCAGCACGGTCAGGATGAGTGCGCCCGCGCTGCCGGCGCCGTAGTCCTGGCTCTCGCCCAGGGCCTTGTAGTACAGCTCGACGAGGGGCGGGCGGCCCCAGGTGGTCTTCGACAGCAGGTTGAAGAACTCGTCGAAGGCCTGGTAGGCGGCGATGAGCAGCAGCAGGATCACCGCGGTGGACGTGGTACGCAGCTGGGGCAGGGTGATGTACCGGAAGGTCTGCCAGCCCGACTTGGCGCCGTCGATGGCGGCGGCCTCGTACAGCTCGTCCGGGATGTTCTGCAGCGCCGCGATGAAGAGGATCATGTAGAACCCGGACTGCAGCCACAGCCGGGCGGTCACGATGACCAGCCAGTACCAGGGCGGGTTGGGGTCGATCAGCCAGGCGATGTTCTCGACGCCGAACCAGCTGAGGACCGTGTTCATCAGGCCGAAGCGGACCCCGCTGAAGATGGACATCTTCCAGATGAGCGCAGCGGCGACATAGCTGACCGCGGTCGGCAGGAAGAAGACCGAGCGGAAGAACGCCCGCATGAACCGGAGCCGGTTCACCAGCAGGGCGAGGCCCAGCGACAGTGCCCAGGTGGTGGGCACGATGAACGCGGCGAAGACGGTGAAGGTGCCGAGCGAGCCGACGAAGTCGTCGTTCGTCAGCATGTACTTGTAGTTGTCGAAGCCGATGAACTTGTCCGGCGTGACGGTGAAGCGGGCCTCGAAGAAGCTGAGCCAGAGGCTCCAGAGGATGGGCGTGTAGACGAAGATCGCCAGACCGATCAGGAACGGCCCGGTGAAGAGCCAGAAGGCGAAGGTTGGGCTGCCCCGCAGACCCCGCCGCGGCTTGGCCGGTGAGGCCTTCGCCGGGGCGGGGCTCGCGAGGTCGAGCTTGCTGGTCGTCGACATGTCGTGGTCCGTCCCGCGGCCTATCCGAACAGCTTCTTGAGCTCGCGGTTGACGGCTGTGTCGGCCTTGGCGAGCGCCTTCTCCGGGTCCATGTCCTTGCGGACGGAGTTGGCGAAGACGTCCTCCAGGGCGGTGATCATGGCCTGGGTCCAGCCGATGTTGTCGAAGTGACCGAACTCGTTGAAGAGCTTGACGCCCTCAGCGGCGTTGCCCGACTTGAGCTTGTCGGCTTCCTTGGCGAGGGAGATGCGCGGCGGGATGTGGAAGCCGTAGGAGGTGGCCCAGTCCTCCTGGTACTCCTTCTGGTCGATCCACAGCCACTTCACGAACTCCTTGGCCGCGTCGGCGTTCTTGCTCTTGGCGTTGACGAACATCGACCAGCCGCCGTTGTAGACCGACTGCTTGCCGGAGTCGACGGTCTTCGGGAAGGGGAAGACGCCCCAGTCGTCGCCGAGCGCGTCCTGGATCTGCGGCATGGCCCACATGCCGCAGAACTGGATGGCACACAGGCCCTGGTTGAGCGAGGACGGGTCCCAGGACTCGGTCGGGGCGCCGAGGAGTAGGTCGCCGCTGGTGAACAGTCGGCGCATCTTCTTGATGCCCTCGACGACGCCGTCCGTGTGGTAAGCGATCTCGTTCTTCTCGTTGAGGGTGTCGGCGCCCGCCGACCAGATCATGGGGTTGATGACGTTGTGCAGGTCGTTGCCCATGTACAGGCCCTTGACCTTGCTGGTGGTCAGCTTGGCGGCGGCCTCGATCAGCTCGTCGAGCGTGGTCGGCACCTCGACCTTGGCCTTCTCCAGCATCGACCTGCGGTAGAAGAAGAACTGCGGGTCGTCGATCATCCGGACGCCGTATATCTTCCCGTCGACCGTGTGCGACTTGATGTCGGCCGGGTTGAAGTCGTCCTTGACCGGCTCGACGATGTCGGTCAGGTCCGCCACCTGGCCGCTCTTGACCATCTGGATCTGCGGGTGGAACTCGAAGAGGTCCGGCGCGTTGTCGGTGAGCAGGGCCGAGAAGAGCTTGCTCTCGAAGTCCGCGCTGGTGATCCACTGCGTGGTCACGTTGGCGCCCTTGTAGGCCTTCGCGTACCGCTTGATGGCCTGCTCGGTGCCCGCCTCGCCGTACGCGTGGAACATCTGCACCAGGCTGTCGCCGGAACTGCTCCGGCCGGTGTTGCCGCCGCACGCGGCCAGTCCGCCCGCGGCCGCCAGGCCCATCGCGGCCCGCAGTACGTTTCGGCGGTCCCAGTTGCTGTTGCTCAATGCCGACATGCTGACGTCCTTGTCTCGAGTACGGCTTGCGGCTCTGCGCCCGTGCCTGTGGCTGGAGCGGCTCAGCGCCAGGTGGCTCAAAAGGGGTTGCGGTGCGGGACGTTAACCTTCGGCTAAGGCTTCGGCAAGGGGTTGGACGAAGCCTGCACGAAGCGTTGTGCAACGTTCGGAATACCGGACGTTACGGAGCCACGTACCTGCCCGTCGTCATGCAGGTGGTGCGGTACGACTCCTTGCGTGGGCGGTGCGTTTCACCGTCCTGTGCCCCACGGGCGAGGCTTTCTGGCCCACCGACTGCAGGGCCCCTTCCAACGCGAACGTCGCCGCGCCCAGGCACACCGGATCCGTCGGGATGGGGGAGAGAACGATCCGGGTGGCGGCCAGGGGCCGCCTGAGCGCGTGCCGGGCGACGGCCTCGCGCACCTCGTGCAGCAGCGGTTCGCCGAGGGTCGCGGCGACCCAGCTGCTCAGCACGACGACTTCGGGGTTGAACAGGTTCACCAGGTCGGCGATGCCGGCGCCGAGATAGCGGGCGGTGTCCTGGACCACCTTGAGCGCCACCGGGTCGTGCGCGGCGACCCCACGGGCCAGGGCGTCGATCGTGGCCGTCTGGTCCTCCGGGTGCAGCAGGGCGCTGTCGGCGGCCAGCTCCCGAAGGTTCACCATGATCCCGGGCGCCCCGACATACGTCTCCACGCAGCCGTGGTTCCCGCAGTGGCACGGCCTCCCGTCCAGCACGAGCGTCGTGTGGCCCCATTCGCCGGCGCTGTTGCTCACCCCCCGGTGCAGCCCGCCGCCGAGTACGAGCCCGGCGCCCACACCGGTGCCGAGGTTGACCACCACGGCGTCCCCGCTGCCGCGCACGGCACCGAACCACAGCTCGGCCACCGCGCTGGCGCGCAACGGGTTGTCCATGTAGAGGGGGTAGGCGATGTGCTCGGCGAGCAGGGCGAGCAGCGGCACGTCGTGCCAGTCCCAGTTGGGCGCGTACTCGGAGACGCCGGTGTCCCGGTCCACCTGCCCCGGCACGCTCACCCCGACGCCGAGCACCCGGGCGCCCTCCACGCCGGCCTGCGCGACCACCGATCCGACGGCGGCGGCGACATGGCCGACGACCTGCTCGGGGCGGCTCTCGCCGGGGCGCATGTCCTCGTCGGCGCGGGCCAGGACGTTCAGCGCGAGATCGAACAGCTCGACCCGTACGTACGTCTCCGCGATGTCGACGCCGATCAGCGCGCCGCCGGACGCGTTGACGGCCACGAGCCCCCGCGGGCGGCCCCCGGCCGAGTCCTCGAACCCGACCTCCGTGATCATCCGGAGGTCGAGCAGCTCGCCCACGAGGGTGGCGACCGTGGCGAGACTGAGGCCGGTGGCGCCCGCCAGCTCCTGCCGGGAGGTGGGCGACGTGGCGATGATCTGGCGCAGCACCTCGTAGCGGTTCGCGGTGCGGATGTCACGTGATGTGCGCTTCACCGGGCGTGCCCCCGTCCCTTCGGTTCAGGCCGGGTCGACGTCGGCACCGGCGAGGCGCAAGGCTATGGCGTGCGCCGACTTTCGACAAGGGGTTAGGAAAGGGGCTGTAGAAAGTCTTTCCGCTGGAAGGGCCCGGTGTGCGGGTACTGGCAAGTATCAGCCGTCGAGGACGTCTCGCACAAACGCGTTGGCGAACTTCCCCGCCGGGTCCAGTTCCCGCGCCAGCGCCCGGAAGTCGGCCAGCCGCGGGTACCGCCCGCGCAGCACCTCCGCCGGCACCGCGAACACCTTCCCCCAGTGGGGCCGCGGCGCGAAGGCGTCCAGCGCCTCCTCCAGCCGCCGCACCACCGGCAGGACGGCCGCGGTGTCCTCGATCCAGGTGAAGTGCAGCGCCACGGTGTCCCGCCCGTAGGAGGGGCTGAGCCACTGCTCATCGGCGGCGACCCGGCGCACCTCGCAGGTCTGCAGCACGGGGGCGACCGTCGCCCGGATCCCGTCGACGGCCCGCAGTGCGTCGACGGCGTACCGGCTCGCCAGCAGATACTCCGACTGCAGCTCGGCCCCGCTGCTCGGCGTGAACTCCGCCCGGAAGTGCGGCAGTCGCTGGTGCCACGGCCCCGGCGCCCCGAACTGCTCGGTGCAGTTGACCGCGGGCATCCCCGGCACCGGGTGCAGCTTCTCGGTGGCGGGCGCGGCCCACGGGAAGTCGGGCAGCGGCTGGTCGGTGCGCCGCTTGAGCCACACCTGCCGGAAGCCGGGTTCGCGCCAGTCGGTGAAGAGGCTGACGCTGTACGCGGACGCCATCACCGTGTCGAACGTCGCCAAGTCCAGCCCGTCCAGCGGCAGTTCGGTGAAGAGGTGCTGCTCGACGTCGAAGGACGGCTCCAGGTCGAGGGTGAGTGCCGTGACGACACCGAGGGCGCCCAGCGAGGTGACGGCACCGCCGAACCGCGGGTCCTCCCGGCCGACGGTCACCACCGAGCCGTCCGCCGTGACCAGCTCCACCTCCCGCACGGACGTGGCCAGCGAGCCGTTGCCGACCCCTGAGCCGTGGGTGCCGGTGGCGACCGAGCCGGCCACCGAAATGTGCGGCAGGGAAGCCATGTTGGGCAGCGCGAGGCCGTGCGCGTACACCGCGCGGGCGAGTTCGGCGTACCGTACGCCGCCCGACACCCGTACCGTACGGGCCTCGCGGTCCACTTCGATCGCCGGCGGCAGGGCGGCGATCGACAGCAGGACGCCCTCGGGGCCCGGGTCGGCGATCTCGTTGAAGGAGTGCCCGCTGCCCAGCACCCGGACCCGCTCGCTCCCGGCCACCAGGGCGCGGATCGCGTCGAGCGAGTACGGCCGGTGCAACTCCTTGGCGGAGTAGGTGATGTTGCCCGCCCAGTTGGTGATCGTCTCGGTCATCCTTGCCGTCCTTCAAGGTGAGTGCCTGTGCGTTGACCCTCTCATCTGCGGCTGCCTACGGTAGAGACCGCTTTCTCACCTCGCGGAGCCGGAGGCCACGCCCTTGACCCAGCGGCCGTACGCCCTGTTCGCCATGTCCGCCGAGAACGTGCCGCAGGTCTTCCCGCCGGAGGTGCTGGCACGGCTGCGGACGCTGGTGGACATCGACCCCGACCTGGTGGCCGAGGACTTCACGGACCCCCGCCTCGCGGGCGCCCTCGCCCGCACCGAGATCCTGGTCACCGGCTGGGGCTGCCCCCGCCTCGACGCCTCCGTCCTCGACGCCGCCCCTAAGCTGCGGGCGGTCCTGCACTCGGCCGGCTCGGTCAAGGGCCTCGCCACGCCCGAGCTGTGGCGGCGCGGCATCGCGGTCAGCTCGGCGGCGGTGGCCAACGCCGTGCCCGTCGCCGAGTACACGCTCGCCATGATCCTGCTCGCCGGGAAGGACCTCTTCGCGGCTCGCGACCGCCTGCGCACCGAGCGCACCTTCCCCGGCTGGGGCCTCGTCCCCGGCATCGGCAACCACGGCCGCCGGGTCGGCGTGATCGGGGCCTCGCGCATCGGCCGCAAGGTGATCGAGCTGCTGCGCCCCTTCGACCTGGTCGTCGGCCTGACCGACCCGTACGTCGACGAGGCGGGCGCCGCCGCACTCGGCGTACCGCTCCTCCCGCTGGACGACCTCCTGCGCACCTCGGACATCGTGACGATCCACGCCCCCGAGACCCCGGAGACCCGCCACCTCATCGGCACCCGCGAGCTGGCCCTGATGCCCGACGGGGCGGTCCTGATCAACACCGCACGCGGCGGCCTGCTCGACCACGACGCCCTGATCGCCGAGCTCCGCGCCGACCGCCTCTCCGCGATCCTCGACGTCACCGACCCCGAGCCCCTGCCCGCCGACTCCCCCCTGTACGACCTGCCGGGCGCCTTCATCACCCCGCATCTGGCGGGCTCCCAGGGCAATGAGGCGGCCCGCCTGGGGCTCGCGGTGGTGGAGGAGGCGGAACGGCTGGGGGCGGGTGGGGAGGTGGCGTACGCGGTGAACCCCGCGGCGTTGGAGAGGGAGGCGTGAGGGGCGGGGAACGGTTGGGGTAGCCGCTCTTCACGCCTCTTCACGGGGCCCTGCTCGATGGCCCCTCGGCGCCACGAGCGCCCCCGAGGGGGACCCGGCGCCGCTCACGCCGGGGCGGGGGCATACCGTGAGGAGTCGTACGCCTGAGCCGGGAGGAGATTACGGATGGGCAGCCGCACCGCACTGGTCGAGGATCTGATGGAGCGATTCCCGCACGTACCGCGGGAAGCCGTCTTCAAGGAGGATCTGCTCCGGGGTGGGGTGGCCTTCGATCCATCTGCCCTCAGTGACAACGAGGACGGCGAGGTCAAGCCGAAGTCGTACTTCATCTTCTCCTTCGACCACGGCACCCTGCCCGAGCTGGGCGAGGCCGCGCTGCGGCGACCGCCGGAGGAGATCATCCTGACCGGCGGGCCGTACGACCTGCGGCGCACCGTCGTCTCGGTGCGGGTGAACCCGTCGTCCCCGTATCGCGTCGCCGCCGATGACGACGGCGTCCTCGGCCTCTACCTCGACGGCAAGCGGATCGCCGACGTCGGTGTGCCGCCGATGCCGGAGTACTACCGGCACACCCTCTCCAACGGGAAGTCGGTCATGGAGGTCGCCCCGACCATCCAGTGGGGCTACCTGATCTACCTCACTGTCTTCCGGGTCTGCCAGTACTTCGGTGCCAAGGAGGAGTGCCAGTACTGCGACATCAACCACAACTGGCGCCAGCACAAGGCGGCCGGCCGGCCGTACACCGGTGTCAAGGACGTCGAGGAGGTCCTGGAGGCCCTGGAGATCATCGACCGGTACGACACGGCGAAGGCATCCACCGCCTACACCCTCACCGGCGGTGCCATCACCAAGACGGTCTCCGGGCGCGACGAGGCCGACTTCTACGGCCACTACGCCAAGGCCATCGAGGAGCGCTTCCCGGGCCGCTGGATCGGCAAGGTCGTCGCCCAGGCGCTGCCGCGCGACGACGTGCAGCGGTTCAAGGACTACGGCGTGCAGATCTACCACCCCAACTACGAGGTGTGGGACGAGTACCTCTTCAAGATGTACTGCCCGGGCAAGGAGCGCTACGTCGGCCGCGACGAGTGGCACAAGCGGATCCTCGACTCGGCGGAGATCTTCGGCGCCCGCAACGTCATCCCCAACTTCGTGGCGGGCGTGGAGATGGCGGAGCCGTTCGGCTTCACGACCGTCGACGAGGCCATCGCGTCCACCACCGAGGGGCTGCGCTTCTTCATGTCCCAGGGCATCACGCCCCGCTTCACCACCTGGTGCCCCGAGCCGACGACCCCGCTGGGCAAGGCCAACCCGCAGGGCGCGCCGCTGGAGTACCACATCCGCCTGCTGGAGTCCTACCGCGCCACCATGGACGAGTTCGGCCTGTCCTCGCCCCCCGGCTACGGCGAGCCCGGCCCCGGCCGCGCGGTGTTCTCGGTCAGCTCCTTCATGGACAGCCTTCCGGCGCAGGAGTCCGCGGCGGTACAGGCGGACTGAATCCGGAGGATTGACGGCACGGGTGAGACGGAAGGGGCTCGCATCCGTACAAGTGGCTGGAGTGGCGAGGACGCGACGGTCTGTCATGACATCTGAACACAGCGCTTGTCAGTTGTGTTGAAGACGTGAAAGGCTCATGCCCTGCCGCGAGGTTCCCCCCAACTCCATTGCCAATATGGCGAGTTGACCTCGCATGTGGATGCAGGAGTCTCATGCCCGACCTGCCGACCCCCCAGGACGCCACCGAGGCCGCGCTGTTCTCCGAGTGCTGGGACGCCGTGCTCTCGTACGCCGATCTGTGCACGGCCGGCTCCACCGCGGCCGGTCAGCTGGCCGCGGAGGCGTTCTCGTCCGGCATACGCGAGGCCCGCGAGGCCGAGACCGTGACCTTCAGGATCGCGGGCCGCCGCTCGGCCCGCCTGCCCCGGATCCCTCTCCTCCTGACCGCCGTACGCACCACGGCGGCCGGGTGGGAGGAGAGCGGGCAGGGCCACAAGCTGGACCCCGACCTGCGCCTGTGGCTCAACTCCGACAAGGCCGCCCGCTACACCGGACCCCCGCTGCAGCGCCCGGTCGCGCTGCGCGCACTGCGCGACATGCAGGAACCGGACGCCGCGCTGCTCTGGCTGGCCGAGGTGGAGGCGCTGCCGCTGCCCGTCGTGGCCCGCCGGCTCGGCCTCGACCCGGACTCCCTGTCCGATGAACTCGCCCAGGTGCGGGGCCTGTTCAGGGACCGCAGCCAGCGCAACCATCTCGACACGCCGATGGACGCGCACTGCCGCAGCTACGCCCGCCTCCTCGACGCCGTCACCCGCTCGACGGGCGCCGACACCCCGGACGACCTCTCCCGTCACCTCGCCACGTGCGTGCAGTGCGCCGAGGCCGCCGCCTGTCTGCGCCTGCACGGCGGCGGCCTGCCCGGTGCCCTCGCCGGCGGTGTCATCGGCTGGGGCGGCCTCGCCTATCTGGAGCGCCGCCGCCGGGCCGCCGAGGTGCGCCTCGGCGCCGGACGCCCCGACCACGGGGACATGGACGGGGGCCCGCCGAACCCTGGGGCGCACAAGGCGCGTGTCGTGCGCAACGGCCTGCTCGTCGCCGCCGTCCTCGTCTCCGCGCTCGCCCTCGCGGTGTCGGTGATGCCCGCCGGCTCCACCGGGGACGGCGCCCCCGCGGGCGGTGACCCCTCCGACCGCCAGCCGGTCGCCGGCCCCGGCTTCACCGCGCCGGTGACCTCTGCCACGCAGCCCGCGTCACACTCGCCGGAACCGTCGCGGACCACCCCGCGCGACGAGTCGCCCGAGCCGAAGAACCCCGACCCGGAGCCCCAGGGCACCACCTCCTCCACGGCCGAGGAGGACGACCCGGACCCGTCCCCGAGCGAGGCGTCGACGTGCAGCGTCCACTACGACCTCGTCAACGAATGGCCCGACGGCTTCCAGGCCACCGTCACCGTCACCACCGAACAGGCCCTCGACGGCTGGCGCGTCGCCTGGTCCTTCCGCGACGGCCAGGAGGTCGGCCAGATGTGGGACGCGAGCTTCGCCCAGAACGGCTCCCGGGTCACCGCCAAGGCCGCCGACTACAACAAGACGATCCGCGCGAACGACACACTCTCCTTCGGGTTCATCGCCTCCTGGGAGGGCGAGAACTCGGCGGCGCACGACTTCACGTTGAACGGGCGCGACTGCGCGAAAACCAGTTGACGGGTGTTCGTGGGGCCGGGCTACAGTGACGGCGGTTCAGAGCGGTGGCCGGTGGCCGCCGCCGAGGGGACGTATCTGACGTAGGTGAGGAGGTGTCGACCGATGGCTGTCTTTGCGATGAGCACTGCCCGCATCCAGTTCGTCAAGTCCACCTCCGCGGCCACCGGCTGATCACACCTGACCTCTCCGCGTCCTGCGTACGCGGCTGCCGGGGCCGCCCTTGTGAAGGGTCACCCGTTGACTTCCACCTCTGTTCACTCCGCGTTGGCTCCCTACGGCTGGGACTCGGCCTGGGCCGACGCGTTCACCCCGTACGACGCCGAGGGGCTGCTGCCCGGGCGGGTCGTGCGGGTCGACCGCGGGCAGTGCGATGTCGTCACCGCCGACGGCGTCGTACGGGCCGACACGGCCTTCGTCACCCCGAACGATCCCCTGCGGGTCGTGTGCACGGGTGACTGGGTCGCCGTCGAACCCGCGGGCAATCCGCGCTACGTACGCGAGTATCTGCCGCGCCGTACCGCCTTCGTGCGCTCCACCTCCTCCAAGCGGTCCGAGGGGCAGATCCTCGCCGCCAACGTCGATCACGCCATCGTCGCCGTGTCGCTGGCCGTCGAACTCGACCTCGGCCGGATCGAACGGTTCCTCGCGCTGGCCTGGGAGTCGGGCGCGCAGCCCGTCGTTGTCCTCACCAAGGCCGACCTCGTGCCGGACGCGGTGACGTTGTCGCATCTCGTCCAGGATGTGGAGACCACGGCGCCGGGGGTGCCCGTGCTCGCGGTCAGCGCCGTGGACGGGGACGGGCTCGACGTGCTCGTCGCCCTCGTGTCCGGCGGTACGTCCGTGCTGCTCGGGCAGTCCGGCGCGGGCAAGTCGACGCTCGCGAACGCGCTGCTCGGCGAGGACGTCATGGAGGTCCAGGCCGCGCGTGACGTCGACGGCAAGGGGCGGCACACGACCACCACGCGCAATCTGCTCGCCCTGCCCGGGGGCGGGGTCCTGATCGACACCCCGGGGCTGCGCGGTGTCGGGCTCTGGGATGCCGGGACGGGGGTCGGCCAGGTCTTCTCGGAGATCGAGGAACTGGCCGAGCGGTGCCGCTTCCTGGACTGCGCGCACGAGGCCGAACCGGGGTGCGCCGTGCTGGCCGCGATCGACGCCGGTGAGTTGCCGCAGCGACGGCTGGAGAGCTACCGCAAGCTGCTGCGGGAGAACCAGCGGATCGTGGCCAAGACGGATGCGAGGGTCCGTGCGGAGCTTCGGCGGGACTGGAAGCGGAAGGGGGCCGAGGGGCGCGCGGCGATGGAGGTGAAGCGGGGGCGTTGGCGGTGACGGTTCCGGTGACTTGGTGGCCGTCTGGGGGGGCTGCCGCCCCCGCACCCCCGCTTCGGCCCTGAACGGGCCTCGTCCTCAAACTCCCCCAGAGGGGGCACCCCCAACGGGCTGGTGGGTCAGCGTCACGTCCGATTTCCGCTAGCCCAGCCCCCGCCCACGGCGGACACTGGACACCGTGATGGACCAAGACACCAGGTACGAGGCGGTCCGCAGCCGGGACGGTCGTTTCGACGGCGAGTTCTTCTTCGCCGTCGAGACGACCGGCATCTACTGCCGTCCCAGCTGCCCGGCGGTCACCCCGAAGCGGCACAACGTGCGGTTCTTCCCGACCGCCGCCGCCGCGCAGGGCTCGGGTTTCCGGGCCTGCCGGCGGTGTCGGCCGGATGCCGTGCCGGGGTCCGCCGAATGGAATGTGCGGGCCGACGCGGTGGGGCGGGCGATGCGGCTGATCGGTGACGGGATCGTCGACCGGGAGGGCGTCGCCGGGCTCGCCGCGCGGCTCGGGTACAGCGCCCGGCAGGTGCAGCGGCAGCTCACCGCCGAGCTCGGCGCCGGGCCGGTGGCGCTCGCGCGGGCCCAGCGGGCGCACACCGCGCGGGTACTTCTGCAGACCACCGAGCTGCCGATCACCGAGATCGCGTTCGCCTCCGGGTTCGCCAGCGTGCGGCAGTTCAACGACACGATCAGGGAGGTGTACGCGTCGACGCCGAGCGAGCTGCGGGCCGCCGCCGCACCGAAAGGCGGTCGGGGCACCCGGCGTACGGGCACTCCGTCGGCCGGGATACCGCTGCGGCTGGCGTATCGGGGCCCGTATCAGAGCGGCGCCGTCTTCGACCTGCTGGAGCGCGAGGCCGTACCCGGAGTGGAGGTGGTGACCGGGCTGCCCGGGCGCCGGACCTATCGGCGCACCCTCCGCCTCCCTCACGGCACCGGAATCGTCGCCGTCGACGAGCGGACCGGTGCCTCCAGGGCACAGGGCGGCGCCCACCCGGGCGGCTGGCTCGACGCCCGTCTCCACCTCACCGACCCCCGCGACCTGACCACCGCCGTCCACCGGCTGCGGCGCCTCTTCGACCTCGACGCCGATCCGTACGCCGTCGACGAGCGGCTCGGCGCCGATGGCCGGCTCGGGCCGATGGTCGCCGCCCGGCCGGGGCTGCGCTCGCCCGGTGCCGCCGACCCGGAGGAGCTGGCGGTTCGGGAACTGGTCGGTCCGGCGGAGGCGGAGCGGCTGGTGGTGCGGTACGGCAAGGCGCTCGACTCGCCCTCCGGCAGCCTCACCCATCTCTTCCCCGAACCGGCCGCCCTCGCCGAGGCCGAGCCCGATGGCCCCCTGGGCGCGCTCGCCGCCGCCCTCGCCGACGGTGCCGTACGGCTGGACCCGGGGGCGGAGCGCGACGCCGCGCAGGCCGCGCTGCTCGGTCTGCCCGGCCTCGACGCCCGTACCGTCGCCGTCATCCGCACCCGCGCCCTCGGTGACCCGGACGTCGCCCCGCCCGGCGTCGACGTCCCCGACAGCTGGCGCCCCTGGCGCTCCTACGCCTGGCAACACCTGCGTGCAGCAGGGGAGTTGGAGTAAGCATGACCGCCCTGACCATCCACTGGACCGAGCTCGACAGCCCGCTCGGCCGCATCCTCCTCACCGCCGACCCGACGACCGGCGCCCTGACCTCCCTCTCCGTGCCGGGGCAGAAGGGCGGCCGCACCGTCCAGGACGGCTGGCGCCACGACCCCGCGCTCTTCCGCGCGGCCGAGGAACAGCTCACCGCCTACTTCGCCGGTGAACTCAAGGAGTTCCAGCTGGAGTTGCGCAGCGAGGGGAGTGAGTTCCGGGAGCGGGTGTGGGCCGCCCTCGGCACCGTTCCGTACGGCGCGACGACCACGTACGGCGAGATCGCCGCGCGCATCGGTGCGCCCCGCGCCGCCGTTCGGGCGGTCGGCGGTGCGATCGGAGCCAACCCGCTGCTGGTCCTGCGTCCGTGCCATCGCGTGATCGGCGCCGACGGGTCACTGACCGGGTACGCGGGCGGCCTCGAACGCAAGGTGCGGCTGCTCACGCTGGAGGGGGCGATCCAGGGCGCGGGGTGACGAGTCCGAGGTGGGCCGTCTTCTAGGGCCGGCCTGATCCTCCGGACAGGCTCCAGGCCCGTCGGCCTAGTCCGTGCGCGGCAGCCCCCACGCAGGTGCCTCCTCGTTCGGCCGTACCGGTGCGATCCTCAGGTCCGGGCGGTCGCCGCACGCCGTGATCAGGGCCGACCGGCCCTTCGGCAGGGCGACGCGGATCGCCCCCTCGTCGGCGTCGGAGTACCGCAGCGGCCGGCCCTGGTCGTCCCGCACGTCGACCGGCTCCGCGATGCCATGCCGTACGACGCAGGGGGCGCCCGCCTCGCTGGTCAGCCGTACCCAGCGGGTGGCCCCGCCCTCGCGGACCGCCGACAGCAGGAAGGCGCCCTGCGTGCGGAAGTCGTGCACCGTCAGGTCGGCCCAGGCGGCGGGGAGGGCCGGGAAGACGCGGATCACTCCGCCCCAGGACTGGCAGACCATGTCGTGCAGGGACTGGGCCGCCGACAGCGGGGTCTCGATGACCGGGCCCGACTCCTTGTACATGGTGTTGGGCTGGATGAAACGGGCCATCAGCTCGCCCAGGTACCTCAGCGCGTCCTCGCCCTTGCCGAGCAGCGCCGACATCGACGCCGCGCCGGTGAACGTGTAGCCCTGCAGGGCGCCCTCGAAGCCCACCCAATGCGCCAACGACCGCTCGATCAGGGCGCGTTCGTCGGGCGTGCGGCCGGTCAGCTCGTACAGCGGGTACACCGCGAGCAGGTGTGAGTAGTGGCGGTGAGACTTCGCGAACGGGATGTCCGCGCCGATCATGAAGCCGTTCGCGTCGGTCGGGTACGGCGCCCGCCTGGCCAGCACCTCGCGCCAGCGCGGCGCCAACTCGTCGTCGATGCCGAGGAGTTCGGCCGAGTCGAGGAGCGTACGGCAGCCCCAGGTCAGCAGCATCAGGTCGTAGTTGCAGTCCTGTGAGTTGCCGCCGTACTCCGGGGAGAAGGTGGCCGGGAGGTGCAGCCGGCCGTCCGGGCCGGGCTCCAGGAAGTGCAGGTAGTAGGTGATCGCCTTGCGGAGCAGGGGGAAGAGGACGTCTCCGAGGATCGACTCGTCCATCGTGTGGCGGTAGCTGAGCCAGACGTTGTGCAGCGCCCAGGTGAGGTTGCCGACCTCCGGGGTCGGCGGGTCCTGGCCGGGGATGCCGACGCCGTAGCCCATGAGGGTGCTGGCGGCGCCGTTGACCAGCCGGGGGTCCGTGGTGCGCGGGATGCCGAGGGAGTCGGCGCGGTACGGGGCAGCCGTCTCCTTGGCCAAGTTGTCCCGGAACTCGCCGAGCGAGCGGGTGATCGCGTCGAGTTCGAGGTGGTTGGAGCCGTGGATCAGCCAGTACTCCAACTGGGCGTTGAGGTTCCACCAGGTGTTGGGCCAGGGCGTGGACTCCAGCCAGGGTCCGCAGGTCGCCATCACCGGGGCGTCGCGGCGGGCGGCGGAGGCGGTCTTGTAGAGCTGGATCCAGTAAAAGCGCTGGAGTCGGGCGTCGGGCACGGAGAGGAAGCTCTTGCGGTAGTAGGTGTGCCACCAGGCGCGGTGCGTCAGCGCCAGGGCGGAGTAGGGGAGCGGGCTCGCCCTGCGTACGGCCCTGAGCGCCCGGTCCAGCGCCGTCGTCCCCGGGTGGGAGTGCGCGACATGGACGTACAGCGTCCGCGCCGTGCCGCCGCTGCGGCGCTCCCGCCACGCCGTCACATGCTGGCCGCCCGCCAGCAGGGGCTGTACGGCGGCGGACACTCCGTCGTGCTCGGCGACCTCGGCGGGCGGATTGCCCCGGTAGCCGTCGGGGAGCGGTTTGAAGGCCGCGCGGGGGCTGATCGCGTCCGCCGGGTGGAACACCCACCGGAAGCCGCGCTCACCCGCGCTCGGGGTGACCTCGACGGCGAGGACCGAGCGGTCGGTGTGGACCAGGGCGCGCAGGGCGAGCGTGCCCTGGTCCGTGGTGAGCGTGCCGGTCAGTTCGGCGTCCCGCAGGCCGAGGCGCCAGTCCAGGCCGGTGATCGTGCCCACCGGCTCCAGGGTGAAGTGGCCGATCGGGAGGCGGGCCAGCCCGAAGAGGGAGCCGTACTCGGGGCGGTGGTCCTGCACCTCGGAGTGCTGGACGTTGAAGCGGACGGCGCTCGTCTCGGCGCCCGGCTCGGCGTAGATGCCGGAACCGAGGAAGCCGTTGCCGAGGAAGGGGCCCTCGTACCAGGTCGTGGGCATGCGCTGCCAGACGAGGTCGGCGTCGGCGAGGACGGTGCGCCAAGGGTCGGAAGGGCCGTCGTGGGTGGCCTTCCCGTCGGTTTCGGGGTCGGCCGCGCTTGCCTGGGCGGGGAGCCCGCCGGTGAGGAGGGTCCCGCCGAGAGCGGATCCGGTGGCGAGCACGGTACGTCTGGACGGGCTGGGCATTGCGCCTCCCGGCGGCTCGTACAGTTACGTCTGCGATTCATCGGAGCTATCCCGCGACGCAACGTAGAGAAGGGGTGCCAGGTCGTCAATATGGCGGGAGAGACCCGATGTGTCAGCCCCAGATCACCGCGCCCAACCACGCCCCCGCGATCAGCTCGCAGGTGAACAGCTCCACCAGCACACTCGACCCGCCCGACCGCATCGCCGTCCGAAGCGCGGCCATCGCCTCACCGTGGCGGCCGAGTCGGAGGCGTTCCTCGATGTAGATGCCGGCCATGAAGCCGGGGATCGCGCCCAGGACGGGGATCAGGAAGAAGCCGAAGAAGGAGCCCGCTCCGGCGTACGCCGCCATACGACGGCTCGCCCAGCTCGGGCGCAGTTGGCGGGGCGGCAGTGCCCAGCGCACCACCTGGGAGAGGAACAGCGCGACGGTGGCCCCCACGAGCACCCACCACGCGACCGGCTGGGGGTCCTTCAGCGCCCACCACATGACCGCGGCCCACACCAGCCACGACCCCGGCACCCCGGGCACCAGTACTCCGCACAGGCCGAGCAGGAGGACCAGGCCGACCAGCAGGAGGTCCCACACTCCCATCTGACCAGAGTGCCGGAGCCGACGAGAACACGCAGATCAGCGGTTACGCCGTCGGTGCATCCCTGTCATCGCTGTCATCCCCGTCACCCCTGCCGCTCCCGGGCCACCCACCCCCGCTCATACGCGTGCCACCCCAGCTGCAGCCGAGTCGTCACCCCGGTCAGCTCCATCAGCCGCTTCACCCGGCGCTGCACGGTCCTCAGGCCCAGGTCCAGCTGCTTGGCCACGCTCGCGTCGGTCAGGCCGGCCAGCAGCAGGGAGAGCACCTCCAGGTCGGTCTCGTCGGGCCCGTCCGGCTGCTGCTCGGTGACGCCGGACGTGCCGAGCCGGACCGGCAGTGCCTCCCGCCACACCGACTCGAACAGCCCGGAGAGGAGCTCCAGGAGCCCGCTCGCGTGGACGACCAGCGCGGCCGGCTCCGAGGTGTGCGAGGTGAGCGGTACGAGGGCGAGGGTGCGGTCGGCGATCACCAGCTTGGTCGGGACCTGCTCCACCACCCGTACCTGCTCCTCGCGGCCGAGCGCGGCGGACAGCTCGGTGATGCCGTGCGGCTGGTCCAGGACGGAGCGCTCCAGGACCACCCGGTAGCGCACGCCGCGATCGGCGGCCTGCTCCTCCGCGTCGTTCTCCATGCCGGTGACGGCGACCGGACTGCCGGTGACCAGTGCGCACACCTCCTCGCTCGCGCCGAGCTGGAGCTGCAGGAACCGCTGCGACACCGCGGCCGCCCCGATCACCACCTCGACCAGGTCGTGCACGGCGGGCTCGGTGGTCCCCGCCCGGTACTCCTCGGCGAGCATCGCGGCGGCCAGCTCCGCCTTCTCCAGCTCGTGCCGCTGCTGGGTGAGCAGGGCGCCCAGCGCCACCCCGGGCGGCGCGGCGACCCAGCGGCCGGGGCGCGCGGAGGACTGGGCCGCGAGTCCGTGCCGCTCCAGTCGGCGCAGGGCGCGCTCGGTGTCGTACTCGCCGAGTGTCAGCCGCCGCGCGAGATCCGGTAGGTCGGCGGCGCCCACGGACACCAGGGCCCGGTACGCGGATTCATGCGTCTCGTCGAGACCGATCGCTCCCAGCATCGGGCCGCGCCCCTCCCCAAGTCGAACACCGGTGTCCGGCCCGTGGCGGAAAACGGCCACGGCGGAAAACCGCCTCCGCACATCATCGCCGCACCACCCGTCACTCTGCCAAGGTGTCGCCACCGCAGCATCAACCACCGCCCGCTTTGCCCGACTTGGGCCTCCTTGGCCTGCGCTTTCGCGCCGCCGGGCAGGCGGCAGCACGGGAAGAGACGATCTTGGGGAGAGCGATACCGCGTACGGCGCTGGGCGCGGCGACCGCCGCCATCCTGGCCGTGACGACAGCCGTACCCACGCACGCGGCAACCGCCGCATCGACGCACGCGGCAACCGCCGTACCCGCACCCGGGGCCACCCCCGGCGCCACCCCCGGCGCCACCCCCGGCTCGGGCGCCGGCTCCGTCGTCACCCTCGTCACCGGCGACCGTGTCCTCGTCACCCGGGACGGGGCGGTCGCCCTGCCCGGCGCGGACGGCACGACCCCCTTCACCCAGACCCGCCGGTCCGGCGACGACCTGTACGTCTACCCCCAGGCCGCGGTCGAGGCGATCGCCGACGGCCTGGTCGACGAGGAGCTCTTCAACGTCACCGGCCTGGTCCGCCAGGGCTACGACGACGCGCACCGCCGCACGCTCCCGCTGATCGCCACGTACGACCGCTCCGTCGCCCGAACCGTCCCGCCCACCCCGCGCGGCGCCGAACGCGGCCTCGTCCTCGACCCGATCGACGCGGTCGCCCTGGAGGCCGACAAGAAGAAGGCAGCCGACTTCTGGGCGGACCTCACGAACCCCCGATCCCGCGCGGCCGGCGACCTGAAGAAGCTGTGGCTCGACGCCAAGGTCGAGGCCACCCTCGACCGCTCGACCCGCCAGGCGCACGCCCCCGAGGCCTGGGCCGCCGGATACGACGGCAAGGGCACCAAGGTCGCCGTCCTCGACACCGGCGTCGACGCCGAACACCCCGACCTCAAGGGCCGTATCACCGCGTCGAAGAACTTCACCGACTCCCCGGACGACGGCGACCACAACGGCCACGGCACCCACACCACCTCCACCGTCGGCGGCACGGGCGCCGCGAGCGACGGCAGGAAGAAGGGCGTCGCCCCCGCAGCCGACCTCCTCAACGCCAAGGTCCTCAACGACTACGGCTCCGGCGAGACCTCGTGGATCATCGCCGGTATGCAGTGGGCCGTCGACCAGGGCGCCGACGTCGTCTCGATGAGCCTCGGCAACCCGGCCCGCACCGACTGCACGGACCCGATGGCCCAGGCGACGGAGGAGCTGGCCCGGGCCGGCGAGAACACCCTCTTCGTCATCGCCGCGGGCAACACCGGACCCGGCAACAACACGGTCTCGTCCCCGGGTTGCGCCCCGAGCGTCCTGACCGTCGGCGCCGTCGACCGCGACGACTCCACGGCCTCCTTCTCCAGCCGCGGCCCGGCGTACGGCTCGCACACCCTCAAGCCGGAGATCGCCGCACCGGGCGTCGGCATCTCCGCGGCGCAGGCGGGCGGGCGCGGCGTGTACGCGTATCAAGCCATGAGCGGTACGTCGATGGCGACCCCGCATGTCGCGGGTGCCGCGGCGATCGTCAAGCAGCGCCACCCCGACTGGAGCGCCCAGCGGATCAAGGCGGCCCTCGTCGCCTCCGCCGACGCGGACATCCCCGGCCACGTGCGCGAGACGGGCGGCGGGCGCCTCGACGTCGGCGCCGCGATCGACCAGAAGGTGCTGGGCGCACCCGCGCTCCAGGCCGGGACCTTCACCTGGCCGCAGGACGCGAGCGACCGCACGACGGTCGCCGTGCCCTACACCAACACCACGGACAGGGCGGTGGAGTTGAAGCTGACGGTGCCCGCCGTCACCGGCAACGACGGCTCCACCGTCCGCTCAACGGTCGCCCGGCTCGGCGCCCGCTCGGTCACCGTCCCAGCCGGGGCCACGGTCGAGGTCCCCCTGCGGATCGACCCGACGGCCACGCTCAAGCGGGCCCAGTACGGCGACATCACCGGCCGCGTCCTCGCCACGGCAGACGACGGCGGCACCGTCTCCACGCCCTTCGCGCTGTACGTCCAGCCCGAGACCGTCACCCTGCGCGTGAAGCTGATCGACCGCCTCGGCAAGCCCGCCGACGGTGCCTCCTCCGTCGACCTGATCGGCACCGACGACGCGAGCGGGGAGCGCCGCTTCAACGAGGGCGCCGGCGATCAGACGTACCGGATCCGCCCCGGCGCGTACTTCCTCTCCAGCTTCGTCACGACCCCCGGGACCGGGGGCACGCTCCTCGACTCGCTCACCTACCTCGGCCGTCCGCAGCTGGAGATCCGCGACGACACGACCGTCGTCCTCGACGCCCGCAAGGCCCACCGCCTGACCGTCAGGACGGACCGACCGTCCGAACTCCGGGGCGCCACCCTCGGATTCGCCCGCAGCTGGGACGACACCTGGCTGCACGCGGGCACCGCGGTCGGCGGACGCGAGCTGCGCGGCTACTACGCCTCCGTCACCGGCAGGGCGAGCGACGGGGACTTCGAGTTCGACAGCTTCTGGCGCGCGGCGGCCCCGCAGATCACCGAACTCGCCGTGGCGGGCGGCCGCTCCCTGCACCCGACCACCGCCTCCTTCAGCTCCGCCAACCTCGACGGCACGGGCCGGGCGCCGCTCTTCGACGCCAAGTCCGGTACGGAGGACGAACTTTCGGGAGCGGCCGGAAAGATCGCGCTCGTCGGGATCCCGGACGGCGGGAGCGCGTACGAGGTCGCGACGCGCGCGAAGGCGGCAGGCGCCGTGGCGGTCCTCGTCCACCGTGACGCCCCGGGCCGCTGGTACCCGTCGGCCGGCTTCACCGGCGGCCCGCTGCCGGTCCTCGCCGTCCCGGCGGACGAGGCGAAGGCGCTGCTCGCGGCCGGGGACGTGACCCTGCGGTGGAAGGCCACCGCCAAGAGCCCGTACGTCTACAACCTCGCCTTCCCGGAGAAGGGCCCGATCGGCGACGACCGCACCTACCGCGTCCGGGACCGGGACCTGGCGGCGACGACGGCGACGTACCGCTCGATGGCGTCCGCCGCCACCGACCACATCGACCTGACCTCCATGACCCGCCCGAACGGCCTGACCGGCTACTTCGGCGCGCTGGAGACGGTCCCCGCGCCCTTCCGGCGCACCGAGTACCACTCGCCGGGCGCCACCGGCTGGGAGCACGAGGTGTCCAGCAGCTTCCCGTGGGGCGAGTTCATGATCGACCCCATGCGGACGTACGAGAAGGGGGAGCGGCGGACCGAGGAGTGGTACGGCGGCGTCCTCGCACCGGCGACCCCGCTCGACGACAGCGGCCGGCCGGCCCTCGCAGCCGAACGGCAGGGCAACCTGATCGGCGTGGCGCCCGGCTTCTGGGGCGACGGTCAACACCAGGGAGTGCAGGGGAGCTTCGGTGACATCGGCGGCATGACCCTGCGGCGGGGCGGCGAGACGATCGGCCAGAGCCCGTACCCGTTCGGGGTGTTCACGGTCCCGGC
Source organism: Streptomyces sp. NPDC051738 (assembly GCF_044453205.1). Taxonomy (NCBI): domain Bacteria; kingdom Bacillati; phylum Actinomycetota; class Actinomycetes; order Kitasatosporales; family Streptomycetaceae; genus Streptomyces; species Streptomyces sp. NPDC051738. Next base: position 326,177 of record NZ_JBITCM010000006.1, read on the forward strand.
CGAGGAGTCGACGTACGAACTCACCCTCGACACCGCGAAGATCGGCCCTCCGTCCCGGGCCTGGAATCGCTCGACGAGCACGACGACGACCTGGTCCTTCCGCTCGGCGCCGGACGAGGACACGTACTCGCAGGGCATACCGTTGCTGTTCCCGAGGTACACGCTCCCGGAGGACGGTCTGAAGACACTCCCCGCCGAGGACGGTCAGGCGATCACCCTCACGGCGACGGGGCACGCGGGCTACGAGCCCGGGGAGTTGACCGAGGCCGGGCTCGCCTACTCGTACGACGACGGTGAGACATGGACCGAGGCGCGGACGGAACGGCAGGACGACGGGAGCTGGAAGGCGGTCGTGAACCACAGCGCAGCGACAGGAAAACCGGTCACACTCAAGGCAATCCTGACCGATGCCAACGGCACTTCGGTCACCCAGATCGTGACCCGGGCCTACGACGTGCGCTGACGCGCGCGAAGGGGATCTGGGCCCGGGTCACACGGCAGTCGCCGGGCGGCTCTCCCGTGGGGGGTGGGGCTGCCCGGCGACATGTATCGCCTCTTGGGGTCGGATTTTCCTGATGCCCCGTTTTCATCCGGCCCGAGCGGTGGACAATTGGGGGCATGAGCCAGCAGGGGGGAAGGCCCACCGGTCACGAGGACGACTGGTGGGGGCAGCTGTACGGCGACTACGCCGAGGACACCGGCCCGACGGCCGCGCCCGACTCACTGGACGACCGGTTCGCCTCGGCGGCGGGGGTGTCGGCGAAGGGGCCCACCCTTCCGTCGCCGCGGACGGGCCCGGACGCCGCAGAGGTTCCGTCGACCTTCCCGGCGGGCCTGCCGAAGCCGCCGGGATTCACGGTGGAGGCGCCGCCGCCCCCGCAGCGCGCGGCGCCGACGCATGACGACGCCGAGCCGCCCCGCACGGCGACCCAGGTCGACGTCCCCACCCTCCCTCCGCCCTCCCTCGCCTACGTGGGCAGCGGCCCACCCACCTACGCCCCCGAACCCACCGCACTCCCGCCCGCGGACCCGGACGACCTCGACGACCTGGTCGCCGACACCGTCCTGGACGGCGCGCACTACGGCGCCTGCACCCTGCGCGCCGTCTCCACACGCGGCGACTCCGCCCGCTACCGGGGCGAACCCCGCCGCGACTCGCTCCTCACCGCCCGCTTCGGCACCGGCGACCACGCCCTGATCCTGGTGGCGATGGCAACCGGCGCCCGCGCCACCCCGAACGCGCACCGCGCCGCCACCGAGGCCTGCCACTGGATCGGCCGGGCCGTCGGCCGCAGCCACCCGAGGCTCGCGGAGGACATCAGGGCCGCGCGGCGCGGCGACCTGAAGTCCGGCCTGCACCGCCTCACCGACCGCAGTCTCGGCAAACTCCGCGCCAGTGCCGCGGAACAGGGCATCGAGCCGGAGGAGTACGCGGCGACCCTGCGCTGTCTGCTGCTCCCCGCCGACCCCGAGTGCCGTACGCGCGTCTTCTTCGGCATGGGAGTGGGCGGGCTCTTCCGCCTACGGAACGGCGAGTGGCAGGACATCGAGCCGCGCGTCACCGACGCCACCGGCGAACCCGTCCTCGGCTTCGGCTCCTTGCCGGCCGAAACCCCCGAGGGCGACCGCCTCACCATGGACCTCGGCATCACCACACCCCCGAGCCCCTACGACCCCGCCCCGGAGGAGCCCCGCGAGCCCTTCCGCTTCCGCGCCTCGGTGGCCCGCCCGGGAGACACCCTCCTGATGTGCACCGGCGGCCTCGCCGACCCCCTGCGCGGCGAACCCGAACTGGCCGCCCACCTGACCGCCCGCTGGTCCGCCCCCGAACCCCCCGGCCTCGCCGAGTTCTTGGCCGACACCCAGGTCCGCGTGAAGGGCTACGCCGACGACCGTACGGCGGCGGCGGTGTGGGAGGCGTGACAGGCCCTAGCTGTAAGCCCTCCATGCACGGGCCGAGGTGTCGTACTCGTAGCGCGGCAGCCCCTTGATGCTCGTCGTGCGGAACGGGCGGCCGTGGTCGTCGATGCGGACCGTGCCGGTACGGCCCTGCGAGGACCAGTCGAGTTCGAGGTACCAGTCACAGGTGCAACCGGTCGTCTGCGCGTCGACCAGCAGCACCTCCGGGTCCTCGGCGGACACGCGATACGGAAGCCGCATCGCCGGGATGGTGACGCCCGAGTCGTTGCCGTCGACCGGGCGGGCGATGGGCCGGTCCTTGTCCAGGTCGACGTCGAAGTAGCGGGGCGTCAGCGCGCCACCGCAGCCGTTGTTCATGGCGTACGAGTTGCCCTCAAGGGGCGCCGAGCGGCCTACGACGCGCACCCGGAGCGCCTCCAGGACGACGGCCGTCGACGTCCGCCCCTGCACGCTGATCTCCACCATCGTCTGCCGACCGTGCACCGCGCTCTGGCTCGCCGCCCAGACTGCGGCGTCCTGCGGGGCCGGCGGCGGGGCCACCTGCTGCGGGGACTTGGAGGTGACGTAGTCATGGCCGCAGCCCGCGTTCCAAACATGGGAGTCGGCGCTCCAGGTGAGGGGAACGCCGGACGGGGGCTGTTTGTCGGCTTCCTTCGAGGGCTGTCCGGCGGTCTCGGTGGGCTTGGCCGAGGACTCCTTCTCCTTCGACGTGCCGACCGAGGGCGAGGGGCTGGTGGGGGAGGGGCTCGGGGACCTGGTCGACTTCGGGCGGGGGGTGCCCGGCTCCGTCGTACGGGTCGGATCGGCGCCCTGGACGGAGTCGCTGGCCCGGGGACGGTTGTCGTCCGGCAGGGCGGTGAGGCTGCCGAGCGTGGCGAGCAGCGCCGTCGCCACGGCGGCGGAGACCAGGAGACTGCGGCGGCGGTACCAGGGGCGGCGGGGAGGCTCGGTCGGAGTCGGTGCCGGTTCGTCGGGCAGCTCGGAGGGGGCGTCGTCAGCGGGTGAGGGGGCGCTGTCCGCCGTAGGAGGAGCCGCCGCAGCAGAAGCTGTTGTGGAATCGGCCGTCGAGGGAGGACCCGCCGTCCGTGCCCGCTGCCGCGCCGCCACCGCCCGGATCCACAGCCGGTGCAGCTCCACCCGCTCCTCCGGCGTCGCCCGGCACAGCGCCGCGAAGCGCTCCACGGGCGCGAAGTCGAGGGGGACCGCTTCGCCGGCGCAGTAGCGGTGCAGCGTGGAGGTGTTCATGTTCAGGCGGCGGGCCAGTTGGCCGTAACTGCGGTCGGTGCGTTCCTTGAGGCGTCTGAGCAGCGCCGCGAACACCTGGACGTCGTCGTCCTGCACTTCCGACACAGTTCCCCCGCGTCCTTGCGGCCCGGGACGGCATCCCAGGCACCCCATATACCTGCACGTCAGAAGGGCTGGGATGGTTCCACCGTCGCGGATCGGGCGACGGCGCTTGCGGCAGCCCGCTGTGACGGCTGATGCTTTTGGTGTCGCACCGACCAGGCCGACAGGGCCTACGGCCGGACGGACCATCCGGCTTCGGTGACACGACCGAGTTCCGATAGTTCTTCACGCTCTCATCTCACTCACGGGGGACAACCATGCCCAAGCGCACCCGAGCCGGCGTGCTCGCCGCACTCGCCGTCGCGTGCCTCACCGCAGGCGCCGCACTCTCCGCCGCACCGGCCGGCGCGGCGACCAAGGCGCCCGCACCGAAGTTCCTCGCGGCGTCCGAACTCCCGCCGCACCCCTCCTCCGCCTGGACCGCGGGCAAGGTCACCGACGGCGTCCCGGAGGAGATGCAGTACTGCTTCGGCGACGCGCTGCTCGCCTACGACGCCCGCCACCGCACCTTCCGCACCGACCTGGAGACCAACGCCCAGCAGCTCAACGTCGTCGTGGGCGACAACGCCAAGGCCAAAGCCCTCGCCACCCGCCTCGACAAGGAGGTCCGGTCCTGCGCCGCGCGCAGCGACGCCGACCCGGAGATCGAGGCCGAGTACCGGAGCTTCGGCAGCCTGCCGGTCGAGGAGGGCGCCCGCGTCCACGGGGTGCACACCCGAGCCTCCTGGGGCGCCATGGACATCTCCCTCTTCTCCGTCGGCCGGGACGGCGGGACCGTCACCGTCGTGCAGTGGGGGCAGATGGGCGACTTCACGAGCGCCCCGGTGAAGGCCTTCAAGAAGACGACCACCACCGCGGTCAACAAGCTCTACTGACCGACGCGCCACCGCCGGACCATCACACCAGCGGGGCCGCCCTCCCGGACGGGGGTCGGGCGGGCGGCCCCGCATCCATGGCACCGAATTCCAGCCAGTTTTCGCAGCCTTCGGCACCGGAGCCGACAGCGCGTCCGCGTCGAGCCCCAACCGTCTCAGCTCTGTATGGAGTACGGCGGTAACGGCAGACCGGAATAGGCGAACGGACCGATCCACCACCGTAAGAACACCGCCGCGGCCGTCGGCACGTAACCGTGCGGGACCGCCCTGGTCGGCCGCCCCGTGCAGAAGCAGATGAACCGCCTCGCCTCCCCTGGCCGGAGACCCGCCCCGGCCCGGTGAGAGCGTACGTCGCCGGTGGCCGACCCGTTTCGGCCGTCGGGTACGGCGACTCCCGGGCGGCCGGTGGGTGACGTTCCAGGTTTCATCCACCTCACCCGGGCCGCCCCAACCGTGGCCGAACACCCGGTCGTTGACGATTCGACATGACTGTCGGGGGTCCGACCTGGGAAATGGTTCCCGTGAACGTGTTCGAGCAGGAGGGGAACCGACATCGGCACGCGGGCGGGGGTCATGAAGAGGCAGGCACGGGGAGGCGGTCCCATAGCGATCGGGGCCTTCTCGGTGGAGACGGTGGAGGACAGGGCCGCGAGCACGGGGGAACACAGGCAGACGTCTCAGCTCAGGCGCAGACTCGGGCGGGCGGACCTGCGGGCCGTACCGGAGGCACGCAGGGCGCTGCGCGAACTGTTACGGACTTGGGGGAGGCCCGGACGATCGGACATAGCCGAACTGCTCACCAGCGAGCTCGTCACCAACGCGATCGTGCACACCGACGATGACGCGGTCCTGACGGCCACCGTCGGACCTGGTGGACTCCGGGTGGAGGTACGGGACTTCGTGGCCCGCCGGCCCAGACTGCGCGTACCGAACGCCGACAACGGTACGAACGGCAGAGGCCTGGTCCTGGTCCAGTCCCTCGCGGACGCCTGGGGTGTGCGGGCGCACGGCGTGGGGAAGGCGGTGTGGTTCGAGCTCGGCGCGGATGCCGCGTGATGCCGTACGACACCTTGTGACGCGCGTACGACAACGGAAGTCGCCGTACGACAACGGGAAGGGGCGCGACCCGAGTTGCGGGTCGCGCCCCTTCCCGTCGACGACAGGAGTGCGGCGTCTCAGCCGAACTGCTGCTCAAGGTCCTTGAGCTTGCGCTCCAGGGAGTCGAGTCTCGGCAGCGCCATGGTGTCGTCCTCCGCGGTGAGGTCGACGGTGACCGGATCAGAACCGTGGCGGACGGGCTGCAGTGAGGGACGTGACCGCACGGGCAGTTGCTCCGGCGTCGATATGGCAGGCTCCGCGGAGACTTGGGCCGAGGCGCGCTCCAGGGCCGCCTGCGGCTCCACCTGCCGTCCGGTGCCGCGGCCGACGAAGCCGCGGTGGCCCCGGCTGATGGCCTTCAGCTGGGCGCGCTCCATACGCTGCTGCTCGCGGCGGCGCAGGCGGGCGGTCTCCTTCTGCCGCATGTCCTCGCGGACCTCGTCCACCGCCTCGTCCAGGCTGCGCACGTTCTCCAGGAGCATCAGCGACCAGGCCCTGTAGGTCTCGCGAGGCGCCCGCAGCCAGCGGACGATCCGGATCTGCGGGAGGGGCCTCGGGACCAGACCCTGCTCACGCAGGGCCGCCCGGCGGGTCTGCTTCAGCGCCCGGTCGAACAGCACGGCCGCGGACAGGGACATGCCGGCGAAGAAGTGCGGGGCGCCGTCGTGGCCGATGCCCCTGGGCGCGTGCACCCAGTTGAACCAGGCCGCGGCGAACGCGAACGTCCACACGAGTATGCGGGAGCCGAGCGCCGCGTCACCGTGGCTGGCCTCCCGGACGGCGAGTACGGAGCAGAACATGGCCGCGCCGTCGAGGCCGAAGGGCACGAGGTACTGCCAGCCGCCGGTGAGGCCGAGGTTCTGCTCACCGAAGCCGACCAGACCATGGAAGGAGAGTGCCGCGGCGACCGCCGCACAGCAGAACAGCAGGACGTAGGAGACGGTGCCGTACATGGCCTCCTTGCGCCTGCGGCGCTCCTCGCTGCGCTCCCACGAGTCGTCCGCGCTCGTGTCCTTCCCCGAGGCCTTCCCGCGCCGAAGCACCGCTATCGCCGCCAGCAGGCCCAGGAGCAGGACGGCGCCCGGAAGCAGCCAGTTCAGCGATATGTCGGTCAATCTCATCTGGGGTCCCTTGCATTGGGATAGGGCGTAACGCCCGCCATAGTGGCCCAATCCCAACGGCCCTCAGGGGGTTTCGGGGCAAGAGGCCGCCAAGGAAGTGCAAGGGGATGCCCAGGGCGGCGTTCTGCTCGAACTGCCGCTTGAGGGGCGGGAGTTGAGTTCGAACAACACTACCCGTACGGGTGGTTCCACGGAAAGTTCCTGCGCGGAGTGAGGAATTTGTGAAACGCCTGTAACCAAAACGAGTGTCCCGCTCCCGGGTGATCTTACGGCACGGCGGATTACGGCCATACCTGAGGGGGCCTCAACTCGCGGCGGCCAGAAGCTTGGTGACCCGGTCGGCGTCGCAGGTGCGCGGGCAGGTGGCGCAGGTGTCCTCGGGGCGCAGTGTGTAGAACATGCAGCAGCTCGCCCGGTCCCGGGTGGGCAGTGACTCGCCGTTCGGGCCAGTCAGTTCACGGAAGGCGGCCGAGCCGACGTACGGCTGGGTCGCGCCCGGCAGCAGCAGCTCCAGCTCGCGCCGTGCCCGGTCCTGCTCGCCGTCGCCGAACAGGTGGGCGACGTACCAGAGGCCCTCGACGATCTCGTCGGTCGCCATGCCCCACAGGGCGCGTCCACGTCGCCGCATACGGGGCCCGAAGCCGGCGAGGACGGGTTCGAGGTGCTCGGCGACGGCGGCCCGGACCTCGGCGCGCAGCGCCTCCTCGTCGGGGACGACCCTGGCCCCTGGCAGCAGGGCGGCCGGGTCGTCGGGGAGGCAGGCGAAGGTGGTGGGGCGGGCGGCCAGGGCGCCTATGGCCAGGCCGGGGGCCGTGCGGTCGTACGAGACGTGTGTCACGGGGAAGCGGGGGACCCGGCGGAGCAGGAACCAGGGCACGGTGATCAGCAGGCAGACGGGCCAGGCGTACCGGTGCAGGCCGAAGCTGGCGACGACGTCCGGCCGCGCGGGCTGTCCGTAGTCGCGCAGTACCTGTGCGTCGTCCCAGGCCAGGAAGGCGTCGAGGCCGGTGCCGCCCTCCGCGAGCGCGGTGGCCGTGACCCAGCCGCCGTGCCGGGGGAGTTCCTCGTCGGTCGTCGGCTGGGTGATGTCGAGCCCCGGGAAGGCCTCGGTGAGACGGGTGTACGCGTCCGCGAGGGCTATGGGGGGCACGGGCATGGTGGCCGCCGATTCGCTCGACTTTGAAGGTAAGGCTTACCTTACCCAAGATCGCTGCGGTTTGAACTGTCGAGTTCTGCGCCTAAGGTGCTTGACGAGCGAGTAACAACCCGCCGTAATGACCCCAAGTACCGACACGTCCGGAGGAGGACCCGTGAGGCAGGGCGCGCAGGGCTCCGCGGGCACGGGGATTCCTCGGGTGTCGGATGGGCCGTCGGGTGTGCCGAGGGTGCCGCCGCAGGGCGGGGCCGCGGGCGTCGACCGGGGGCCAGGGTCGGGTCTGGGACCAGGTTCGGGTGCGGGGCAGGATCGGTCCCGAGGGGCCTCGGGGGTGCCGGCGGCCCGTGGTGAGCACACCCACAGTGAGCAGCCCATTCCGCGTCCGGTCGTGCAGCGGGCCTCCGTGCGCGGGCAGATCCTCGACGCGCTGCGTACGGCGCTGGTCACCGGTGAGCTGGCTCCCGGGGAGGTCTACTCGGCTCCCGCGCTCGGTGAACGCTTCGGCGTCTCCGCGACGCCGGTTCGCGAGGCCATGCAGCAGCTCGCGTTGGAGGGGGCCGTGGAGGTCGTTCCCAACCGCGGGTTCCGGGTGGTCGAACGGGGGGCCCGGGAGCTGGCCGAGCTGGCAGAGGTCCGTGCGCTGATCGAGGTGCCGGTGATGCTGCGGCTCGCGCGCAGTGTGCCCGCCGAACGCTGGGCGGAACTGCGGCCGTTGGCCGAGGCGACGGCTCGGGCGGCGGCTACGGGGTGCCGGGCGACGTACGCGGAGTCGGACCGTACCTTCCACCGTGCCGTGCTCTCCCTCTGCGGGAACGACCAACTCGTCCAGATCGCCGACGACCTGCACCGCCGTGCCCAGTGGCCGCTGGTGAGCCCCGCTCGCCGGGTCGGCCGCGGCCGCGCCGACCTTCTCGCTGACGCGGCGGAGCACACGGCGCTGCTGGACGCGTTGATCGGTGGGGAGTTGGACGTCGTGCGGTCGCTGGTGGGGGAGCATTTCGCGGGCGCGGGCCTTTAGCTTTTCTCGCCCCCGCCGCCCCTACCCTTCCCGTCCCTGGGGGCTGCCGCCCCCAGACCCCCGCTTCGGCCCTGAAGGGGCCTCGTCCTCAAACGCCGGACGGGCTGAAATGCCGGGACCGGCGCCCAGAGGTGGCCGCCCCCGCGGGTGGGTGGGGGTTCGGGGCGCCGTGCGCTCGTCCTCAAACGCCGGAGGGCTGAGATCAGCCCCTCCGGCGTTTGAGGAGCGGGGTCTGGGGCGGAGCCCCAGAAGGATGGGACGGGTAGGGGCGGCGGGGGCGAGGAAGTCCTGCGGTGCGCTCACGCCGTGGCCGCGCCCGTGGTCGGAGGGAGCGGGGCCAGCTGGCGGGCCAGCCACGTGGGCACGCCGCCCAGGAGGCGGAACAGGCGGCGGGCCTCCTCGCGCAGGCGTGACGCCTCCGGTTCGACCTCCGCGTCGGCCAGCGACGCCAGCGCGGGCGCCGTACCCACCAGATAGCCCAGCTCCTCGCGGATTCGGAGGGACTCGGCGAAGCCGTGCCGGGCCTCCGCCAACTCGCCCTCGCGCAGGGCGAGTCCGGCCAGGTGGCGCCAGGTGAAGGAGAGGAGCAGGGGGTCGGCGTGGGCGGTCGCGCCGGCGTGGGCCCGGCGGTAGGCCGCACGGGCCGCCTGGGGGGAGTGCGCGAGGTTCTCCGCCAGCAGCCCCCGCCTGAAGTCCAGCAACGCCCGCCCCGCCGCCCCCGGAGGGATCAGCGCCGCCGCCCGCCCCAACGCCGCCCGCGCCTCGTCGGCCCGGTCGCGCACTGAGTGCAGGGTCGCGGCGTAGGCAAGTTGCCCCCGTTCACAAGCGGCCGCCCCTCGCTCGTCGTCGCTGTGGGCGAGCGCCTCGGCCGTGCGCAGCGCGTCCTCGGCCTCCTCCCAGCCCTGCTCGGTGTAGAGACAGCGCTCCACCTGCAGCGCGGCCCGCTGCAGCGCGGCCTGAGCGGTGACCGGCTGGAGCAGCGCCGCCGCGTCCGCCCAGCAGGCGCGCGAGCGCAGCCGCCATACCGCGGTCTGGAGTGGATCGTCACCGGCGGTCGTTCCGTTACCAGACATGGCGGTATGTGCCACCTAGCCCTCCCCAAGGTCCTGTCCTGCGGATCAGCTCGGGGTCGCGGGGCATCGTCCCTGGATACCCGGCCTGATCCGCGGATCAGGCCCAGCGCGCCATCGAGCTGTTGAGTGGTGGCGGCATCTCAGCACGAATCTCCGGGCCCGGCCAAGAGGGTGGGTGAAGGATTTCACAAAGTCGTGGGACAGCGACGGCACTTGGTGCCATGCGGATGCCGTCCGTACGAGGGCTTCCGGGTGCTCAACTCATCCGCAATGCCAAGAAGAAATCCAGCTTGTCCTCCAGGCGCGAGAGGTCCCTGCTCGTCAACTGCTCGATCCTGCCCACTCGGTAGCGCAGCGTGTTGACGTGCAGGTGGAGGCGGGTCGCGCAGCGGGTCCAGGAGCCGTCACACTCCAGGAAGGCCTCCAGGGTGGGGATCAGTTCGGCGCGGTGGCGTTGGTCGTAGTCCCGGAGCGGGTCGAGCAGTCTGGCCGTGAAGGCCCGGCGGACGTCGTCCGGGACGAAGGGCAGCAGCAGAACGTGCGACGCAAGCTCCTGGTGGCCCGCCGCGCAGACCCGGCCCGTGCGGGCCGCCGCCACCCGGCGGGCGTGCCGGGCCTCCTCCAGGGCGCCGCGCAGGCCCTCCGCCGAGTGCACGGCGGCGCTCACGCCCAGCGTGACCCTGCCGTCGTCGTCCAGGCCGGCCGACAGCGGGTCCCGGATCGAGTCCAGGAGCGCGTCGGCGAGGATCCCGGCCTCGGAGCCGTCGTGCTCCGCGGAGACGGCGGGGAGGGGGACCAGCGCGATGGCCTCGTCGCCCGAGTGGGCCACGGCGATGCGGTCGGAGGGTTCCGTGCCCGTCGCCAGCGGGTCGACCAGGATCTCCTCCAGGAGGGACTGGGCGATCGGGCCCGCCTCGGTCTCCGCGCCGTCCCATTCGACGCGGGCCACGACCACCTGCCAGTGCGGGGCCGCTCCCAGGCCGGGCAGCAGCACCGGGGCCGCCACCCGCAGGCGCGCGGCGATCTCGGCGGGGGCCGCGCCCGTCTGGACCAGTTCGAGGACCTCCTGTGCGAGACGGCGGCGGACGGTGCGCGCCGCGTCCCTGCGGTCTCGCTCCACCGCGATCAGCTGCGTGACGCCCTGGAGGAGGTCGAGCCGCTCCTCGGGCCAGTCGCCCGCGTCCGCCTCCACGGCCAGCAGCCAGTCCGACAGCACCGTCTCGCGCACGTCCCGCGAGGCCTGCGGGGAGCGGCCGCTGCTGCGGATCGGGAACAGGGAGTACGTCGTCGAGCCCAGCGTCAGCCGGTGCGGACCGCGCCGGCCGGTGCGGGCGGCCGACAGGTACTCCGCCGCCAGCTTCGCGCACACGTCGGCGGGCAGCGCCGGGCCCGCGCCCTTCGGGCCCGCGATCAGCCGCCCCGTCGGCGACAGCACCAGCGCGCGCAGGTCCAGGTCCGAGCCGAGCAGGTCGAGGACCACGTCCGGGCCGCCGCCCGCCGGGCCCGACGTCATCATCCGGCGGTGCCGGTCGACGACGGCCGCGAGGTCCCCGGCCCGCTCGCCGCTCACCTGCCGTACGACATGCTCGGTGATCGTCGCGAACGCAACCGACTCGTGTACGGCGAACAGGGGCAGGCGGTGCCGGGCGCAGGCCACGACCAGGTCCTCGGGTACGTCCCCCAGCTCGGCCTCGCCGGCCGCCAGCGCCACCACCCCGTTCTGCACGAGGAGGTGCACGAAGGGGTCGGAGTCCGCGGCGTCGCGCCGCCAGGCCAGCCCGGTGAGGACCAGCTCACCGCCCGAGAGATAGCGGCTGGGGTCCCTGAGGTCGGTGGTCATCACACCGCGCACGGTGCGGTCCAGCTCGTCCTCGCCGCCGAGCAGCTTGAGGCCCAGCGCGTCGGTGTCCAGCAGTGCGCGCAGCCGCATTCTCGTCGCCGCCGTTCTTTGTCTCGAAATCTACGATGGATCTAGGAGGGGGTGTGGTGAGCGGCCCGTCCGACGGGCCGGTGAGTGGCGACGGGCTTCTGCCGGGCTGTGTTCCGGCTGTGTCCCTGGTCGCAAGGGCTGTAACTCGCGTTTCCATGGAGCTGTGCTTGATGTTTCCAAGGGAAAACGAGGAGGTTACTGGTGGCCTCCGTTCATACGAATCTACAAGATGCCCGCCCTGGCCAGCCAACTCCTTCATGGTTTCCGTGACTGACCGGGTCGGAGTACGGCGCTGTGTACTGACGTCAGTGCCCGTTAACAACACATGAACGAGCCGGGCTCGCAGCACCTGATCTGGCTCAAACCGTACGACCCCCGAGACGAAGGAGAGAGTCGGTCATGGACTTCCTTCGCCCCGCCAGCTGGGAGGAGGCGCTCGCCGCGAAGGCCGAGCACCCCACTGCTGTGCCGATCGCGGGTGGCACCGACGTGATGGTCGAGATCAACTTCGACCACCGCCGGCCCGAGTACCTCCTCGACCTGAACCGCATCGGCGACCTCTACGAGTGGGAGGTCGGCGAGGACCGTGTGCGGCTGGGCGCCTCCGTCCCGTACACGAGGATCATGGAGAGCCTGCGCGCGGAGCTGCCCGGTCTCGCCCTGGCCTCGCACACGGTCGCCTCGCCGCAGATCCGCAACCGCGGCGGCGTCGGCGGCAACCTCGGCACCGCCTCTCCGGCCGGTGACGCCCACCCCGCCCTCCTCGCGGCCGGTGCCGAGGTGGAGGTCGAGTCGGTGCGCGGCAGCCGCCGTATCCCGATCGACGCGTTCTACACCGGCGTGAAGCGCAACGCGCTCGCCGCCGACGAGCTCATCCGGGCCGTGCACATCGAGAAGGCCGACGGGCCGCAGCAGTACTCCAAGGTGGGGACCAGGAACGCCATGGTCATCGCCGTGTGCGCCTTCGGGCTCGCGCTGCACCCCGAGACGCGGACCGTGCGTACCGGGATCGGTTCGGCGGCGCCCACGCCTGTGCGGGCCAAGGCCGCTGAGGAGTTCCTGAACGCGGCGCTCGAAGAGGGCGGCTTCTGGGACAACCGCAAGATCATCACCCCGTCGGTCGCCCGGCAGTTCGCGGAGCTGTGCTCCGGCGCCTGCAACCCGATCGACGACGTCCGGGGCACGGCGAGCTACCGCCGGCACGCGGTACGCGTCATGGCGCGCCGCACGCTGACCTGGACCTGGGAGTCGTACCGCGGCACCGCCGCCCGCACGGAGGGAGTCGCCTGATGCGCGTCAACTTCACCGTCAACGGACGTCCGCAGGAAGCCGACGACGTGTGGGAGGGCGAGTCCCTGCTGTACGTGCTGAGGGAGCGCATGGGCCTTCCGGGGTCCAAGAACGCCTGTGAGCAGGGCGAGTGCGGTTCCTGCACGGTCCGGCTGGATGGCGTTCCGGTGTGTTCGTGTCTCGTCGCCGCCGGGCAGGTCGAGGGCCGCGAGGTCGTCACCGTAGAGGGGCTCGCGGACTACGCCAAGCAGCGTGCCGAGCACGGCGGTTGTGCGACCGGTGCCTGCGGTACGTCCCTCCAGGATGCTCAGCAATGGGCGGCCACGGGGCAGGACTCGCAGACCGGCGAGGGCGCCGAACTCTCCACGATCCAGCAGGCGTTCATCGACGCCGGCGCCGTCCAGTGCGGCTTCTGCACGCCGGGTCTGCTGGTCGCCGCCGACGAGATGCTGGAGCGCAACCCGAACCCGACCGACGCGGACATCCGCGAGGCGCTCTCGGGCAACCTGTGCCGCTGCACCGGCTACGCGACGATCATGGACGCGGTTCGCCTCGCGGCCGCCCGGCAGGGAGAGGCGGTCTGAGCAGATGCCCACCATCGGCACTCCCACCAAGATCACCCAAGGCTCCCGGACCAAGGGCGGCATCGGTGAGTCCACGCTCCGTCCGGACGGCACCCTCAAGGTCACCGGCGAGTTCGCGTACTCGTCCGACATGTGGCACGAGGACATGCTCTGGGGTCAGATCCTCCGGTCGACCGTCGCGCACGCCGAGATCGCGTCCATCGACACCAGTGAGGCCCTCGCCACGGCCGGCGTCTACGCCGTCATGACGTACGACGACCTGCCGACCGAGGTGAAGCGCTACGGCCTGGAGATCCAGGACACCCCGGTCCTCGCGCACGGCAAGGTACGCCACCACGGCGAGCCGGTCGCCATCGTCGCCGCCGACCACCCGGAGACGGCCCGCCGAGCCGCCGCCAAGATCAAGGTCGACTACCGCGAGCTGCCCGTCATCACCGACGAGGCCTCCGCGACCGCCCCGGACGCGATCCTCGTCCACGAGAACCGCGACGACCACCACTCCGGCCACGTCCCGCACCCGAACATCGTCCACCGCCAGCCGATCGTGCGTGGCAACGCCGAAGAGGCCGCCAAGAAGGCCGACTTCATCGTGAAGGGTGAGTACACCTTCGGCATGCAGGACCAGGCCTTCCTCGGCCCCGAGTCCGGTCTCGCCGTGCCCGCCGAGGACGGCGGCGTCGACCTGTACATCGCCACCCAGTGGCTGCACTCCGACCTGCGCCAGATCGCCCCGGTCCTGGGCCTGCCCGAGGACAAGGTCCGTATGACGCTGTCCGGCGTCGGCGGCGCCTTCGGCGGGCGCGAGGACCTGTCGATGCAGATCCACGCCTGCCTGCTCGCGCTGCGCACGGGCAAGCCCGTGAAGATCGTCTACAACCGCTTCGAGTCCTTCTTCGGGCACGTCCACCGCCACCCCGCCAAGCTCTCCTACGAACACGGGGCGACCAAGGACGGCAAGCTCACCCACATGAAGTGCCGGATCGTCCTGGACGGCGGCGCCTACGCCTCGGCCTCCCCGGCGGTCGTCGGCAACGCCTCCTCGCTGAGCGTCGGCCCGTACGTCGTCGACGACGTCGACATCGAGGCCCTCGCCCTCTACACCAACAACCCGCCCTGCGGCGCCATGCGCGGCTTCGGCGCCGTCCAGGCGTGCTTCGCCTACGAGGCCCAGATGGACAAGCTGGCCGACGCGGTCGGAATGGACCGGGTCGCGTTCCGGCAGCTGAACGCCATGGAGCAGGGGACCATCATGCCGACCGGGCAGCCGGTCGACTCCCCGGCGCCGGTCGCCGAACTCCTGCGCCGCGTCAAGGCGATGCCCATGCCGCCGGAGCGCCAGTGGGAGTCCAGCGAGGGCGCGGACGTACGGCAGCTGCCCGGTGGTCTGTCCAACACCACGCACGGCGAAGACGTCGTACGCGGTGTCGGCTACGCGGTCGGCATCAAGAACGTCGGCTTCTCCGAGGGCTTCGACGACTACTCCACCGCCAAGGTCCGTATGGAGGTCGTGGGCGGCGAGCCCGTCGCGACCGTGCACACGGCCATGGCGGAGGTGGGCCAGGGCGGTGTCACCGTCCACGCGCAGATCGCCCGCACCGAGCTGGGCGTCACCCAGGTGACGATCCGCCCGGCGGACACGCAGGTGGGCAGCGCCGGTTCGACGTCCGCGTCGCGTCAGACGTACGTCACCGGCGGCGCCGTCAAGAACTCCTGCGAGCTGGTCAGGGAGAAGGTCCTTGAGCTAGGGCGCCGCAAGTTCGGCTCCTACCACCCTGCCTGGGCCACCGCTGAACTGCTCCTGGAGGGCGGCAAGGTCGTCACCGACGGCGGCGAAGTGCTCGCCGACCTGGTCGACGTACTCGAAGGCGAGAGCGTCGAGATCGAGGCCGAGTGGCGGCACCGTCCGACCGAACCCTTCGACCTGCGCACCGGCCAGGGCAACGGCCACGTCCAGTACTCCTTCGCCGCGCACCGCGCCGTCGTCGAGGTCGACACCGAGCTCGGCCTGGTGAAGGTGATCGAGCTGGCCTGCGCCCAGGACGTCGGCAAGGCGCTCAACCCGCTGTCCGCCATCGGCCAGATCCAGGGCGGTACGACCCAGGGTCTCGGCGTGGCGGTCATGGAGGAGATCATCGTCGACCCCAGGACCGCGAAGGTGAAGAACCCCTCCTTCACGGACTACCTCATCCCCACGATCCTCGACACGCCGACCATCCCCGTCGACGTGCTCGAACTCGCCGACGACCACGCCCCGTACGGGCTGCGGGGCATCGGCGAGGCTCCCACCCTGTCGTCGACCCCGGCCGTCCTCGCGGCGATCCGGGACGCGACCGGGCTGGAGCTCAACCGGACGCCGGTACGGCCTGAACACCTCACGGGCACGGCGTAAGGAAACCCAGCAAGAACTCTCCGGGCGGCGCAGGGAACGTCACACTTCGCCGCGTCGCCCGGAGTGCCCAGTTCGTTCGTCTCGGGCCGTCCCCCGGGTCGTGCGGCCGAAGCACCTTCCCAAATCCCGCAATCGTCCAAGGCAACACGCGGGTGCCCCTTTGAACCTTGGGAGTAGGCCCACATGACCCAGCAGTCACTTGAGCCGAAGACCGTCGCCGACGACGCGGGAGAAGGCACCCGCGTCCCGGCCGGACGGGCTTGGCTCGACCGGTACTTTCACATATCCAAGCGAGGATCCACGGTCGCGCGCGAGGTGCGCGGCGGCGTCACCACCTTCATGGCGATGGCGTACATCCTCCTGCTCAACCCGCTGATCCTGTCCGGCAAGGACGCGGCAGGGGACACCCTCGCGCAGAAGGCCCTCATCACCGCGACCGCGTTCGCGGCGGCCTTCACCACGCTGCTCATGGGCTTCTTCGGCAAGGTGCCGCTCGCCCTCGCCGCCGGCCTCTCCGTCTCCGGCGTCCTCGCCTCGCAGGTCGCCCCGCAGATGACCTGGCCGCAGGCCATGGGCATGTGCGTGATGTACGGCGTGGTCATCATGCTGCTGGTCGTCACCGGCCTGCGCGAGATGATCATGAACGCGATTCCGCTCGCGCTGAAGCACGCGATCACCATGGGCATCGGCCTGTTCGTCGCCCTGATCGGCCTGGTGAAGGCCGGCTTCGTGCACCAGGGCGAGGCGGCCCTGCTCAGCCTCGGCCCGGCCGGTGAACTGGCCGGCTGGCCCGTGCTGCTCTTCGCCGTCACCCTGCTCGGCATCTTCATGCTCCAGGCGCGCGGCATCCCCGGCGCGATCCTGATCGGCATCGTCGGCGGCACCGTGCTCGCCGTCGCCCTCAACGCACTCGACGTCATCGACCCCAAGCAGTGGGCCAGCGGCGCTCCCGAACTGCACGGCAGCGCGGTGTCCATGCCCGACTTCTCCATCTTCGGCAACGTCGAGTTCGGCGGCTGGGGCGAGGTCGGTGCCATGACGGTCGGCATGATCGTGTTCACGCTCGTGCTCGCCGGGTTCTTCGACGCGATGGCGACGATCATCGGCGTCGGCACCGAGGCCAAGCTGGCCGACGACAAGGGCCGGATGCCGGGTCTGTCCAAGGCGCTGTTCATCGACGGTGCCGGCGGTGCGATCGGCGGTGTGTCCGGCGCGTCCGGCCAGACGGTGTTCGTCGAGTCGGCGACGGGCGTGGGCGAGGGTGCCCGTACGGGTCTCTCCTCGGTCGTCACCGGCCTGTTCTTCGCGGCCTGTCTGTTCTTCACGCCGCTCACGGCGATCGTGCCGGGCGAGGTCGCGGCGGCCGCCCTGGTGGTGATCGGCGCCATGATGATGATGAACGCGCGGCACGTGGACTGGGCCGACCGGGCCACCGCGATCCCCGTGTTCCTCACCGTCGTGATCATGCCGTTCACGTACTCCATCACCGCCGGTGTCGCGGCCGGCGTCATCTCGTACGTCGCCATCAAGATCGCTCAGGGCAAGGCGCGGGAGATCGGGGCATTTATGTGGGCCCTGACAGGCATCTTCCTGGTCTTCTTTGCCCTCAATCCCATTGAGAGCTGGATGGGCGTGCACTGACCGTGTGGAGGGCAGTGTGAACCGCCCTCCACACGACCGCTGTCAAGGAGACCGACCCATGCTGGACATCGCCGAAGAACTGCACCGGTGGGTCGGGCAGGGACGCGACTTCGCCGTGGCCACCGTGGTGGCGGTCGGCGGCAGCGCACCCCGCCGGCCCGGTGCCGCGCTCGCGGTGGACGCCGACGGCACGGCGATCGGGTCGGTCTCCGGCGGTTGTGTGGAGGGCGCGGTGTACGAGCTGTGCCGACAGGCGCTGCTGGACGGCGAGACGGTCCTGGAGCGCTTCGGGTACAGCGACGAGGACGCCTTCGCGGTCGGACTGACCTGCGGGGGCGTCATCGACGTCCTCGTCACGCCGGTACGGGCCGCCGACCCGTCCCGCCCCGTGCTCGCGGCCGCGCTGCGGGCGGCCGCGGGTGGGCGGGCGGCGGCGGTGGCACGGATCGTGTCGGGGCCACGGGACCTGATGGGGCTCGCTCTTCTGGCCGGCCCCGACGGCACGTACGAGGGCGGCTTCGGCGCCCACCCCGAACTGGACCGCACGGTCGCCGCGGAGGCGGTCGCCCTCCTCGACGCGGGCCGCACCGGCACCCTGGAGATCGGCGAACAGGGCTCGCGCTGCGGGGCCCCGCTCACGGTCCTCGTCGAGTCCTCCGTCCCGCCGCCCCGGATGATCGTCTTCGGCGCGATCGACTTCGCGTCGGCGCTGGTGCGGATAGGCAAGTTCCTCGACTACCGCGTGACCGTGTGCGACGCCCGCCCGGTCTTCGCGACGAAGGCCCGCTTCCCGGAGGCCGACGAGATCGTCGTGGAGTGGCCGCACGAGTACCTGGAGCGGACGTCCGTAGACGCCCGGACCGTCCTGTGCGTACTCACCCACGACGCCAAGTTCGACATTCCCCTGCTCCAGCTGGCGCTGCGGCTGCCGGTGGCGTACGTCGGCGCGATGGGCTCGCGGCGCACGCACCTCGACCGCAACGACAGACTGCGCGAAGTCGGCGTCACCGAACTGGAGTTGGCCCGCCTGCGCTCCCCGATCGGCCTGGACCTCGGCGCCCGTACGCCCGAGGAGACGGCCCTGTCGATCGCCTCGGAGATCGTCGCCGACCGGCGTGGTGGAAGCGGCGTCTCACTGACGGGCGCGCACACGCCGATCCATCACGACGCGACGTCGACGTCCGCGTCTGCCGGGCGGATCGGGTCGGTGGCCTGAACCCTCGGCACCGGCTGGTCGGGCCAGGCGAAGGCGTACGCCGGGTCGCCGCCCCGGCCGATCCTGACGTAACGCAGCAGCTCGCGGACGATCCCCGCGTTGCCCATCGCCCACCCGTGCTGCGGTTCCAGGTCGCTCGGGTTCGCCCGGTGCTCGACGTTGGACCAGCGGGCGCCGTCGGTGTCGCGGGTGGCGTGGGCGGCGATGTCGGCGACGAGGATCCGGGCGAAGTCGGGGGAGTCGGCCTGCTCGGCGATGCGGTCGCAGGCCAGGGCCAGGACGCCCGCCGTGCCGCAGCAGCGGCCGTTGTTGTCCCAGAAGCCCGGGCGCAGGCGGTTCGGCAGACCCGAGTGCGTGACGGTGTGCCAGCAGCGGTCGGCGAGGGCCGACCAGGCGGGGTCGGCGGTGACGTCCCGCAGCAGCCGGAAGACGTGCGCGTCGCCCGCCGGGCCGTGGCACCAGCCGTAGCTGTGGCGGTCGATCAGGTCAGGAAGGCGCTGCGGGTCGGAGTGCGGTACGAGGAACCCTTCGGGGCCACCCTCGTCGCGGGCCACGACATCCGCGACGCCGGCCCGCCCCAGCTCGACGAGATCCGCACGATCGGTGGCCGACCCGACGGCGGCCAGCGCGTACGCGATGCCGAGCGTGCCGTGCGACATGTGGTGCAGCCGTGACTCGATGCCCCGCCGGAACTCCCACGTGACACCCGCCGCGGTGGCCTGCGTCGTGCGCGTGTACGGCTCCAGCGCCAGTACGGCCAGCTCGGCGTCGCCCGCCGCCAACGCGCCCAGCCCGATGCCCGCGTTGCCGCCCATCAGCTCGAACAGGTCGCCCCAGCGCGTCCCGTCGAACCGTGACCGCACTTGGTCGAGGGCGCGATCCGCGGCCAAGTCGGCGTCGGCGTACCCGAGTTCACGGTGAACGGTCCGCAGGACGAGCGCGATACCGGTGCGACCGAAGTAGAGCGAGTCGTCAGGGTGGTCGTCGACCACGTCCACCAGGGAACGCGCGGCGCGCAACGCGAGGTCGGCGTACGCGTCGTCGCCGAAGTGCCGCCACGCCTCCAGCAGCACCGGCACGACCCCGGCCGTGCCGTTGTAGAGCATCGGGTCGACTCGGCCGTCCGAGCCCTTGACCGGCCAGCCGAGCCCGCCATCGCCCGTCTCCCGCGCACCCGAGAGCAGCCAGCGCAGCCCGTCCACCGCCAGCGCCTCGACCTCGTCCGGCGTCAAGTGCGTTGCCTCAGTCTCCGTCATGGCGACCACTCTGGCACGGGGGCTTCCGGGACCTCAGGCCCGCAGCACGAAACACCGCACCCCGCCTCCGTCGAGGTCGTACCACTCACCACGCCCCCATCCCTCCGTCACGACCGCCATGTCCTCGGCCGTCACCCCGATGTACCGCCGCTTCTGAGGCAGTCTCTCTGCCAGCGGCGTCGTCACCACCCACACCCCGCCGGGCGCCAGCAACTCCCGCACCCGCTCCCCGACCGCCACCTTGTCCGCCATGAAGGCGAGGACCAGCCGCATGGTCACGAGGTCGAAGCCCGCCCGCGGCAGCCTCGCCCGCACCTCGGCCGCGTCCTCGAAGTCGAGGCGGCTCACGCGGAGTCGGGGCTCCAGATCCGCGTACCGGTCACGGGTCGCCGCCACCGCCGCGTCCGACCAGTCGACGGCGAGGGTTTCGTAGCCGAGACCGGCGAGTGCGGCGGCATAGGTGCCCAGCCCGCAGCCGATGTCCAGGGCCCGGGCGCCCGCACGCGGCCCCACCGCCTCGCCGAGCAGCCGCAGTTCCCGCTCACGGACGCTCCGAAAGCCACGCCCTCGCGCGAAGTGGTCATCCCAGCACGCCAGTTCGACGGTTGTCACGCCCGCCTCAGCAACCGGTTCATCGCCCGCCCGAACACATACCGAGCAGTCCGCTCCACCATGCCGTCCAAGCCCCCCGGCACGAACCGCACCCGCAGTTCCTCCCGCCACACCACCCGTGCCCGCCCGCCCGGACCGGGCCGTACCTCGATCTCGGCCCAGCCCGTGAGCACGCGGCCGCGCTTCTCCAGCCTGCACCGGCCCGGTGTGTCGTCAGTCGGGGGCTGCCACACCGTCACCTCCATCGGGTCGTCCACGGAGAGCGGGCCGAGGCCGGAACGGGCGACGAAACGCGTGCCCACGCCCGTCGGTTCGGGGGTCGTGACACGGACGCGGGTCAGGGGGACGACCTCGGCGTGGCGGGGCCACTCCGTCAGGCGGCGCCACGCCTCGGTGAGAGGGAGTGGAACCGTGCGTTCGAGGAGGAAGTTCGCCACGGAGGCGATCTTACGGAACGGTTCTGTGGAATCCGGGCTGGTCACGGCCCGGTCGTATACGGGTCGTGCAGGCGGTCCAGCCGGCTGTCGGCGGGCAGGCGTACGTGAGGTGAACTCGGCTTCGGGCGCCGTGCCCGGCCCGTACCCTTCCTCCCAAGAGTGGGCAATCCGCCCACCTCCAGGGGGAGTTGATCGTCATGCCACTGAAGGCCTACGGCGTACTGATCGGACGAGCCGTCGACACCCGGCGCGAGGGCGGCGACGACTCGCCGCACTACCAGATCCATCTCACCGACGATCACGGCACGAACTACCGTGCCGCCGTCAACGTCCTGTCCCAGCAGCAGCCCTCGGAGCTGCTGTACTTCGTCAGCGAGGACTTCCGGCACCCGATCACGGACCGGCTGGCGGGCCTCGCGAGCGGCTGGAACACTCTGCCGTCCGGCCCCGGCGGCCCGAACCTCGACTACGTGCGCGGCAACCTCTTCGACCCGGCCCTGATGCGGAAGCTGCCCCCGGACCTCGAAGGCCCCGACAACGACCTCGCCGACCTCCTCGACCACTCCGTCCGCCGCGCGGTCGCCGACCAGGAGGCCCGGGTGTATCTGTTCGGCGAGCGCTGGGGGCCCGAGGCCGGGGTCAAGGACAAGGTCTTCGGCTTCCTGCCCGGCAACGGCGTCCACGACATCCATATGAACCAGGGCAACAGCCGCCGCTTCCGCGGCGACGACGGCGTCTGGCAGGACGGCGGACTGCTCGTCCATTTCCCGGCGCGGTCCCGCTGGGTCGGCATCTTCCTCGCTTTCCAGAGCCAGTCCTGGAAGACGGACGACGCCACCGGCCACGCCATCGAGGACGTCGACGGCTCCCGCCCCGTGCCCGGCACCCGGCCCGTCCGGATCGTCGCCGCCCTGGTCAACCCGCGCGGCCCCGCCCCCGAGGCCGAGACGGTGACCCTCCTCAACGCCTCGCCCGACCCCGTCGACCTGACCGGCTGGCACCTCCAGGACCGGCTGGGCAAGCGCTCCGCCGTGCCGCCCGGCCCGCTCGCGTCCGGCGCCTGCCTCACCGTCCCCCTCGGCGTCGGCGCCCAACTCGGCAACCACGGCGGCGAGATCAGCCTCCTCGACGACCGGAGGATCAAGGTCGACGGTGTCTCCTACACCGCCGAGCAGGCCGGGCGTGAGGGGTGGTCGGTCGTCTTCTGACCCCAGGGGTGCGGGGTCTCATGCGGTGGTGTCGCGGGTGTCCGACCATGCCTCCCACAGGGCCGCGTACGGACCCGCGGCGGCGCGCAGTTCGTCGTGCGTGCCGGTCTCCACGATCCGCCCGGCGTCCATGACGACGATGCGGTCGGCGCTCGCCGCCTGGCTGAGACGGTGGGCGACGATCAGCGCGGTGCGGCCGTCAACGGCCCGGGTGACCGCCTTCTCCAGGGCGCGCGCACCCGCGCTGCCGGCCTCGGCGGTGGCCTCGTCGAGGATCACCAGCGGCGGATCGGCGAGGACCAGCCGGGCGAGCGCCAGGGCCTGCGTCCGGTCTCCGCCGATCCGGTGGCCGCCGTCGCCGACGACCGTGGCGAGACCGTCGGGCAGCGCGTCGGCCCAGGCCAGGGCGTCGACGCGGTCGAGTGCGGCGCGCAGTTCGTCGTCGGTGGCGTCCGGTTTGGCCAGGCGCAGGTCGTCGGCGAGGGTCCCCGCGAAGACGTGGGTCTCCTGAGTGATCAGGGCGACCGTACGTCGGGCGGCCGCAGGGCCCAGCTCGCTCGGCGGGACACCGCCGATCAGGACCGTTCCTGCGGTGGGCGGCTGGATGCCGGCGACGAGCCTGGCCAACGTGGTCTTGCCGGCCCCGCTCGCACCCACGAGGGCCACCCGCTCGCCCTGCCGGATCGTCAGGTCGATGTCGTGCAGCACGAGATGTCCGGGCCGGTAGGCATGGTTCACCTCGCGCACGGTGACCTCGACCCGGCCCGCCTCGACCTGGCGGTCGGACCGTGGGGCGGAGGGCTGGTCGGTGACGCCGACGAGCCGGGCCAGGCCGGCCGTGGCCGACTGGGCGTCGTCGAGGAGGACGAGGGCGGCGTTGATCGGCGTGAACAGACTGTGGAAGTACAGGGCGGCCGCGGTCGCCGTACCGATGGATGCCGAGCCCTGCCGCACCAGCCAGTAGCCGGTGATCAGTACGGCGGCAAGACCCGTGTACTCGGCGATGTGGAGACGGCTGTAGAAGCCCAGGACCAGCCGGATCCCGCGCATCGTCAGCGCCACCACCGACCAGGACCGCTCGGCGACCCGCTCGGCGTGCTCCCGCTCCAGCCGGAACGCCCGCACCGTGGAGCTGCCCGCGACCGTGTCGAGCAGTTGCTGCTGCTGGGCGCTCGCGGCCGCGCGCTGCTCGGCGTAGAGCGGCACGGCCCGGGCGACGTACCAGCGCGCGGTGGCCGCCTGTACCGGCACCGCCAGCAGGGCGGCCAGCAGGAACCGCCAGTCGAGCAGCGCCATCGCCCCGAGCGTGAGGACGATGGTCAGCAGTGAGCGGGCCAGCTCCGGCAGGGCGCTGCGCACCGCCTCGGCGATCAGGGACACGTCGGCGGTGACCCGGGCGGTGAGATCACCGGCGCCGGCCTTCTCGACCCGCTCCAGGGGCAGTCCGAGCGCCCGCTCGACGAACCGCTCGCGCAACCGGGCCAGCGTCGTCTCGCCCAGCCGGGAGATCAGCGACAGCCCGAACCCGGCGGAGACGCCCTGCACGACGGCCACGGCCACGAGCAGCGCCGCCGTGACGGTGATGGCGTCGACGGACGCGCGGTCGGCGGCCAGGTCCACGATCCGGCCCAGCAGCGGCTGCACCAGCAGGCCGACGGCGGTGGAGCCGACCAGCACCGCGAACCCGGTCAGGGCCAACCGCCGGTGCGGGCGCACCAGTTCCAGGACCGCCGCGCGGGTGCGCGCGGACGTGGCGACGGGGAGCAGGTGCGCGCCGCCGGTCCGCGCACCGGCTTCGGACCGGCTCACGCGAGCACCGCCGTACGGTAGGCCGCGCACTCGTGCACCAGCCGCTCATGCCCACCGCTCGCGGCGACCCCACCCCCGTCGAGCAGGACGACCCGGTCGGTCACGGCGAGCAGGGCGGGGCTCGTGGTCACCACGACGGTGGTACGGCCCGCGCGCAGACCTCTGATCCCGGCGGCGATCCGCGCCTCCGTGACGGCGTCGACGGCCGTGGTCGGCTCGTGCAGGACCAGGACCGGCGCATCGGCGGCCAACGCCCGCGCCAGGGCGACGCGTTGCCGCTGCCCTCCGGAGAGCGAACGGCCGCGGGCGGTGACGGCCGTGTCGAGGCCGTCGGGGAGGGAGCGTACGACTTCGTCGGTGCCGGATGCGGTGATCGCGGCGGTGAGGGTCGTATCGGTGCGCGCCCCGGCGGTGGAGGCCGCGGCCGCGACGTTGTCCAGGACCGTGCCCTCGAACAGGTCCGCGTCGTGTTCGGCGACGAGGAGTGCGGTCCGTAGCTCCGCCAGGCCCAGGGCGGACAGGTGTGTCCCGTCCAGTTCGACGGTCCCGGCGTCCGGGTCGGCCCGGCGGCCGAGGCAGCGCAACAGCGCCGACGCGTCGGCCGGGTCGGTGGCGACGACGCCGACCGTCTCGCCGGGCGCGATGTCGAGGTCTACGGCGCGCAGGGACCCGTACGACAGGCCGCGCAGCCGTAGTCGGCCCTCCACCCGGTGCAGGACGGCGCCCCCGGACGAGGGGCCGGCAGAAACGGCGCGCTCGGCGTCGAGGACTTCGGCGATGCGGGCGGCGGAGGCGCGACCCTGGGCCAACTGCGCGTTGACCCAGGAGAACTCGGAGAGCGGGCCGATGAGGAACAGGGCCAGCGCCACGCAGGAGACCAGCTCGCCGAGGCCGATGTCGCCGCGTGCGGCAAGGCGTCCGCCGACGAGGACGACCAGGGCCAGGAACGCGCCGGTGAGCATGGTCACGACGCCGCTCTGCCAGGCCTCGGCGCGGGCCGCGCGCAGGGTGGCGGCCAGCGAGTCCCCGCTGACCCGCCGGTAGCGGGCGACGGCCGCCTGCTCGGCGCCGATGCCCTTGAGTACCCGCAGCCCGGCCACGAGGTCCGCCGCGACGCCGGAGGCCCGCGCCGCGCGCTCCTGTTCGGTCTCGCTGCGCCGCTCAAGTGGCTTGCTCAGCAGGTGCACCAGCCACAGCAGCAGGGGGGTGCCCAGCAGGACGAGGAGCCCGAGGGGCACGGACACCCGCAGCAGCACGACCGCGCCCACCGCCAGCCCGGTCGCCGCCGCGAGACCGACGACCAGGGCCATGGCCACGGCACCGACCCGCCGGGCGTCCTCGGTGGCGATGGTGGCCAGCTCGCCGGGCAACCTGCCTTCGTCCGCGCCTCCTTCGGGGGCGAGGGCCCGGCCGATGAGGTCGGTTCTGAGGCGGTGGGCGGCGGTCACCGAGGCCCGTTCGCCGGCCCGGGCGCCGTAGCGGTAGCTAACGGACAGCCCGACGTAGACGACGGCCAGGACGCCCAGCCACCGCAGCAGACCGGCGAGGTCCCCTTCCACGACGCCCCGTTCGACGGCCACGCCGATGAGCACCGGCACCAGCGCCTCGCCCGTCTGATGAGCCATGGCCAGCACCGCGCCGACCACGAGGTCACGGCGCTGCCCTGCCACCGCCCGCCACAGAACGCCCCGTCCCGGCAGGTCCGCTCTTCTCACGCATCCCCCCGGAGCGAGGGTTCACGGCGCCCCCGCATCATGCAGTGCAAACTTAGGTAAGCCTAACTATAGCTCCCTTGTTCGACCAGGGCGGGGCGGGCACCCCGTCCCGCCCTGGTGAGGCTCCTACTGGGCGTAGAACGTGGCGTCCGCCCTGTCCGTCGCCGTGCTCGGTGTCTGCAGCTGCAGCAGGTATTCGTAGTGCCGGATGTAGCGCCCGGCGTTGTTGGACGACTCGTACGAGACCCCCGCCGATTCGGACAGCCCGGCCCGCTTGAAGAAGCTCGCGTCGGCCGCGAACTGCGCCGTGCCGTCGTTCTTCTCCACCCACACCTCGAAGTTCTTGTGCCGCAGGTAGTAGCCGGGGAAGTTGGCCGACTCGAGGGAGACCGTGCCGCTGCCGCTCAGGCCGGTGACCACACGGAACTGCGAGTCCGCGAGCGGGGAGACGTTGGCCTCGATACGGGCCCGGTACTCCCAGTGCCGGATGAACCGGTCCGCGAAGTTGTACGACGAGAAGCGCTGCGGCGTGACCCCGTCGGCCACCGGGATGCCGAAGTCGGGGGTGCCGTCGGCCTTCCAGTACAGCTTCTGGAAGCGGGTGCGGCGGTTGGGGTCGTTGAGCGGGTCGCCGCTGATGTTCTTGTAGTCGCGGTCGTGGTAGACGAGGATATCCGACTTGCCGTCCTCGGACGTGGTGAAGCTGTTGTGGCCGGGACCGAACTGGCCGGTGGTGTCGTTGCTCTTGAAGACCGGCTCGGGGTTCTTGGTCCAGGACGCCGGGTTCATCAGGTCGGCGCCGGCGTCGGCGGTCAGCAGGCCGAGGCAGTAGTTGGCGTCGGTGGCGCTGGCGGAGAAGGTCATGAAGACCTTGCTGCCGTGCTGGATGAAGGCGGGGCCCTCGTTGACGGTCGCTCCGACCTTCTCCCAGGCGTGGGTGGGCCGGGCGATCATCACCGGACTGCCGCTGATGGTCCAGGGGTTGGACATGCGGGCCAGGTAGATGTTGGTGCCCGCGCCGACGGCGGGGTCGTTCTGGGCCCAGCTGAGGTAGCGGGTGCCGTTGTGCACGAACGTCGTGGCGTCGAGCGAGAAGGTGTCCAGCGGCAGGGAGATGCGGCCCTTCTCGGTCCAGGTGCCGGTGAGCGGGTTGGCGGAGCTGGTCTCCAGGACGTACGGCCGGATCTTCCACTTGTCGTTGGACCAGCCGGCGGTGAAGTAGACGTACCACTTGCCGTCGATGAAGTGGATCTCCGGGGCCCAGATGTGGGCGCCCATCTCACCGCTGGCGTGCTTGGTCCAGATCGTGGTCTCCGGGGCGGTGGCGAGCCCCTGGAGGGTGGTGGCCCGGCGCATGACGATCCTGTCGTACGCCGGAACGGTCGCCGTGAAGTAGTAGAAGCCGTCGGTGTGCTTGAAGATGTGCGGATCGGCGCGCTGCAGCGCGATCGGGTTGGTGAAGGTCACGGCGGGGGAGGCGGGCACGGCCGCCTCGGCGGCGGGACCGGGCCCGGCGAGGCAGGCCGCGAGGGCCATCAGGACGGCCGTGAGCAGCCGTACGGCGTTGCGTCTCAAGGTGCTTCTCCAGTGCGGGAGTTGGAAGGAAGGGATCACGTCGTGGGGACGAGTCGCCACTGCTGGCAGTTGTTGTTCAGCCACGTCCACTGCCGTACGTCGGCGCCGTTCGCGGAGGAGCAGTCGGCCACGTCGGCGACCTTGCCGGTGGACTCGTTGACGAGCCGGACGTAGTCGCCGGAGGCCGTGAACACCAGGCGGTAGCGCTGGCACTTGTTGTTGAGCCAGGTCCACTGCCGGATGTCGGCGCCGTCGGAGGCGGAGCAGTCGGCGACGTCCATCACCTTGCCGGTGGCGACGTTGACCAGCCGGTTGGTGTCGTCGCCGAGGTCCTCGACCTTCCACTTCTGGTTGGCCCCGCCGGTGCAGGTCCACTGGAAGATGTTGGTGCCGTCGGCCGTGGCGCCCCCGTTCACGTCCAGGCACTTGCCGCTGTTGCGGTTGACGAGGGTGTACGACGTCGGCGTCACGGCCGTCTCGCCGGACGGGCCGGGAAGGGTGGTGCCGAGCGCGACCGGCGTACCGAAGTTCGGGGTGCCGTCGGCGTTCCAGGTGAACTTCTGGGCGCGGGTTGTCCGTCCGTTGCCGCAGCCGCCGTTCGACGCGGAGTTGGCGTGGTAGACGATCCAGTTCTCGGTGCCGTCGGGCGAGCTGAAGAAGCCGTTGTGGCCGGGTCCGTACACGCTGTTGGCGTCACTGCGCTGGAAGACCGGTGTCTGCTTCTTCGTCCAGGAGGCGGGGTTGAGCGGATCGGAGCCGGTCAACTCCAGCTGCCCGAGCTTGTAGTCGGCGGTGCCGCAGAAGCTCGCCGAGTAGGTCAGGAAGGTGCGGCCGTTGTGATACAGCGGCTCGGGGCCCTCGTTGACGGGGCTGCCGGAGCGCTCCCAGTCCAGGGTCGGGCTGGAGATGATCGTGAAGGTGTTGCTTGCCAGGGTGTACGGATTGCTCATCGGCGCGATGACCAGGCTCTGCGTACTGCCGTTGATGAACCCGCTGCCGACCAGGTACAGCTTGTTGTTCGCCTGGAGCACACTCGCGTCGATCAGCCAGCCGCCCGGCGTGAGGTTGGACCCGGTGAGCGAACCCTTGTAGGTGTACGGCCCCATCGGATCGGTGCCGGCGCTCTCCAGCACATGCGTGCGCTGCGAGTCGCAGCAGGCGACGCCGCTCTGGCCGGCCGAGTAGTACACGTACCAGTGGCCGTTGATCAGATGCATCTCCGGCGCCCAGATATTGGTGTTGCGGGTCGACGTCGTGTCCGACCACACCTGCACGTTGGGCGCGGTGGCGAGCCCCGCGAGCGTCGGCGACTTGCGGATGCCGAGGATGCCGGTGAACGTCGTGGTGATCAGGTAGTAGCTGCCGTCGTGGTACTGCAGCCACGGGTCGGCGCCCTTGGACGACTTCAGCGGGTTCGTGTACGGGCGACCCTCCGCCGCGGACGCCGGTTGCGTGGTCGCCACCAGGGCCAGCAGCGCGGCGAGTACGCAGAGGATGAGTGATCTGCGGCGCTGTCTGAGCGGCGGGTGAGACATCCGGGGCATACGAGACCGTCCCTGTCCGTAAGTTCCGTCGGTAAGCTCTGTCCGAGATTTCGAACGGAGTTCGTGATTCCGATCGTGATTGGGACAGAAGATAAAAGTGGGGCATGTCTCCGTCAACGGTTTCGACATATGTGCTTTACAAACCCGCGTGCGGACGCACACCTGGTGTGGGCGTGCGATGGTGCGCTTGCCCGTTCAGGTGATCAAACAACGGATGGGCTCCCGGGACCCCAACTGCCCCCGTATCCAGGGCATATGGAAAATCACCGCGCGCCTGTCGGCCCGACCTCCCTTTCCCGGCGGAAGTTCACGACCGCGTCCGCCACGACGGCCGCCGCCCTCGCCGCGTTAACTCCCGCACAGGCGTCCGCCGCACCGGCCGCGCCCACCGCCCCTCACCGGCCGAAGTCCACCGCCGACTGGGACACCTGCCTGGCCGTCGCCCGCGCCCTGCTGGTGGTCGACGAGCACGACCGGCCGCTCGTGCCGGAGTACCAGAAGGTCCTCGATTCCGGGCTGCCGCGCACGGCGACGAAGACCGCGAGAAAGATCCTCGTCGTCGGCGCCGGACCGGCCGGCCTTGTCGCCGCCTGGCTGCTGAAGCGGGCCGGGCACCACGTCACGCTCGTCGAGGCCAACGGCAACCGCGTCGGCGGCCGTATCAAGACCTTCCGCACCGGCGGGCACGAGCACGCGGCGCAGGCGTTCGCCGACCCGGCCCAGTACGCCGAAGCCGGCGCCATGCGCATCCCCGGCAGCCATCCCCTGGTGATGCAGCTGATCGACCAACTCGGCGTGAAACGCCGCCGGTTCCACCTGGTCGATGTCGACGGCGAGGGCAAGCCCGTCAACAACGCCTGGCTGCACGTCAACGGCGTCCGCGTGCGCCGCTCCGAGTACGCGAAGGCGCCCCGCAGGATCAACCGCTCCTTCGGCGTCCCGCGCGAGTACTGGGACACGCCGTCCTCGACCATCCTGCGCCGCGCCCTGGACCCCGTACGCGACGAGTTCAGCACCGTCGGCCCGGACGGCAAGCGCGTCGACAAGCCGATGCCCGAGCGGGTCAAGGGCTGGGCGCGGGTCGTGCAGAAGTACGGCGACTGGTCGATGTACCGCTTCCTGACCGAGGAGGCGGGCTTCGACGAGCGGACCGTCGACCTGATCGGCACGCTGGAGAACCTCACCTCACGGCTGCCGCTCTCCTTCATCCACAGCTTCATCAGCCAGTCGCTGATCAGCCCGGACACCGCGTTCTGGGAGCTGGTCGGCGGTACGGCGACGCTTCCGGACGCGCTGCTGAAGGAGGTGGCCGACGTCCTGCGCCTGGACCGGCGGGCCACGCACATCGAGTACTGGGCTCCCGGCCGGCCCGGCGCCGACGACACCTCCCACGTGGGCGCCAAGGGCCCGCACGTCTGGATCGACACCGTCTCCGAGGGGCGCGACGGCAAGGTCGTGCGCGAGGAGTTCACCGGCGACCTCGCGATCGTCACGGTGCCGTTCTCGGGGCTCAGGCAGGTGCAGGTCAGCCCGCTGATGTCGTACAAGAAGCGGCGTTCGGTGGCCGAGCTGCACTACGACAGCGCCACCAAGGTGCTGCTCGAATTCGGCCTGCGCTGGTGGGAGTTCACCGAGGCCGACTGGAAGCGCGAGCTGGACGCCGTACGGCCCGGGCTCTACGACGACTACCGCAAGGGCAAGGCGCCCGCCGACGGCAGCCTCCTGGGCGCCCACCCCTCCGTCCCGGACGGCCACATCAGCGACGCGCAGCGCGTGCACTACGCCGCCAACCGCTGGGCCACCCGTGACCAGCCCGAGGCGGCGCACATCATCGGCGGCGGGTCGGTGTCCGACAACTCCAACCGCTTCATGATCAACCCGTCCCACCCGATCGAGGGCAGCAAGGGCGGCGTCGTCCTCGCCTCCTACAGCTGGGCCGACGACGCCTCCCGCTGGGACTCCCTCGACGAGGACGCCCGCTACCCGCACGCGCTGCGGGGCCTGCAACAGGTCTACGGGCAGCGGCTGGAGGTCTTCTACACCGGGGCCGGGCGCACCCAGAGCTGGCTGCGCGATCCGTACGCGTACGGCGAGGCGTCCGTGCTCCTGCCCGGCCAGCACACGGAGCTGCTGGAAGCGATCCGCACCCCCGAGGGTCCGCTGTACTTCGCCGGGGACCACACCTCGGTGAAGCCGTCGTGGATCGAGGGTGCCCTCGAATCGGGCGTGCGGGCGGCGCTGGAGGCGCACGGGGACTGAGCCCCCGCGCGACTACGCGGCGTCCGCCTCCGCCCTGGCCCGTACCGCGTCGGCCGGATCCCATCCCCGGCGCGGTACGGAGGCCAGCAGGAGGCGGGTGTACGGGTCCTCGGGGGCGTCGAGCACCCGGTCCGTCGGGCCCTGTTCCACCACCGTTCCGCGCCGCATCACCACCGTCTCCTCGGTGATGTGCCGGACCACGGCCAGGTCATGGCTGACGAACACCAGGGCCACGCCCGTCTCCTGCCGGATCTCGCCGAGGAGACCGAGGATCTGCGCCTGGATCGACACGTCCAGGGCGGCCACCGCCTCGTCCAGGACGAGGACACGAGGGTCGACGGCGAGGGCACGGGCGATGGCCAGGCGCTGGCACTGACCGCCGGACAGCTCGTGCGGGCGCGCGTCCGCCTCCCGGGTGCCGAGCCCCACCTGGTCCAGAAGGGCCGCGATCCGCCGGTCGTCGGCGTCGCGGCCGTGCAGGCGCAAGGAGGTGCGCAGACACTGACGGGCCGTCAGGCGGGGGTCGAGGGAGACGTACGGATCCTGGAAGACCATCTGGATCTCGCGGGCCCGGGCCAGCCGGTGCGCCGCCCGGCCCCTGGCGAGGGACGGGGGTCGCGCGGCACGGTCCCGGCCGTCCACCGCGACCGTGCCGGCGTCCGGCCGCACCAGGCCGACCAGCATCCGTGCGACGGTGCTCTTGCCCGACCCGGACTCGCCGACGATGCCGAGCGAGCCGCCGCGCGGGACGGTGAAGGAGACGCGGTCGGCCGCGGTGAGGCGGTCGCCGCCCGGCAGTCGGTACGCCTTGGTCAGGCCGTCGGCCACCAGCAGGGGAGCCTCGGGCCGGTTCTCGGTCGTGGTCACGGCGTGCTCCTCTGGGCCGGGGACGATGGGGCGACGGCCGGTTGCGAATCGGCGGATGCCTTGGCGCGGTCCGCGTCCGGTGAGGGGTCGCGCGCGTAGGGCGGGCCGGGGAGACGGCGGTACGTGGCTGTCCCGGCGCCGTCGGCCACGAGCGGGGACGCCTCGGGCCAGGTCTCGGACGTGGTCACAGCGTGCTCCTCTTGGCCACGGACGACTTGACCAGGGCAGACGGGACGGTGGTGAGCGGCTGCTCGGTGGATTCCTGCGAGGTCTCGGGCAGGTCGGGCAGGTCGGCCAGCCTCCGGCACGCGGCCGTCCCGCCGCCCGGGACCGCGACCGGCTCCGGGGTCCACGTCGCGCACTCCGGCTCGGCATGCTCGCAGCGTGTCGCGAACGGGCAGCCCGTGAACGCGTCTGACAGGGACGGCGGCCGGCCGGGGATCGGCTTCAACGCGCGCTCGGCGTCGCCGAGTTCGGGGGAACAGGCGAGCAGGCCGCGTGTGTAGGGGTGTCGGGCGTGGGTGAAGAGGCGGCCCGCGTCCTGTTGTTCGACCACGCGGCCCGCGTACATGACGTACACCCGGTCGCAGAACGCCGCCGCCAGATGCAGGTCGTGGGTGATGAACAGCATGCCCAGGTCCCGCTCCTCGCGCAGCGTGCGCAGCAGGGCGAGGATCTCCGCCTGCGTGGTCACGTCCAGCGCGCTGGTGGACTCGTCGGCCAGCAGCAGCCGCGGCTCGGCGGCGAGCGCGCCGGCGATGACCACGCGTTGCAGCATGCCGCCGGACATCTCGTGCGGCCGTTGGCCGAAGCGCCGCTCGGGGTCGGACAGGCCCACGGCGCCGAGGAGTTCGACGGCCTTGGCGCGTGCCGCCCGCCGGTCACGCGCGCGGCCGGCGCGGAGAAGGCGTTCGACGAGGAAGTCGCCGACCTTGCGCACCGGGTTGAGGGAGGAGCGCGGGTCCTGGTGGACCATCGCGACCGTACCGGCCCGGTGTTCGCGCAGCCCCGCCCCGCTCAGGGCGAGCACGTCGGCGCCGTCGACCAGTACACGGCCCGCGACCGACGCCTCCTCGGGCAGCAGCCGCAGCACCGCCTTCGCGGTCGTGGACTTGCCCGAGCCGGACTCGCCGACGAGACCGACGGTCTCCCCGGAGCCGACCCGCAGGCTCACCTCCGCGAGCAGGGGCCGGGCCGCACTTGGCAGGCCCAGGGTCAGGTTCTGGATGTCGAGCAGCATGGGGCTACCTCCTGGCGCCGAGCCGGTCGGCGGCCCAGACCCCGACCACGTTGAAGGCCACCACGACGGCGGCGATGGCGGTGCCCGGCACCAGCGCGGGCAGCAGGGCGCCCTGGACGATGGCGGCCTGGCCCTCCTGGACCATCAACCCCCAGTCGGAGCTGGGCGGTTGGGAGCCGAACCCCAGATAGCTGAGGGTGGCCAGACTCATCAGGGCCTCGCCGAACAGCACGACGAGGTACCCGACGATCGACCGGGCCAGGTTGGGCACCAGATGCCGTACGCAGATCCGCAGCCCGCCCATGCCCTGCACCCGATAGGAGTCGACGTAGGGCTTGGCCCGCTCGGCCAGCGCAACGCTGCGGGTGTACTTGGCGATCGTCGGCGCGAAGGCGAGCCCGAGGCCCAGGACGGACGTGGTGATGCCGGCCCCGAACACCGCGATGATCAGGACGACGAACAGCAGGCCCGGGAAGGCGTACATCACGTCCGTCACCCGGGACACCAGCGTGTCCACCCAGCCGCCGCGCCAGGCGGCGACCGTGCCCAGGGTCACCCCGAGCAGCGCGGCGATGGCCAGCAGCGCGAGCGGGGCGATCAGGCTGGTGCGGGCGCCGTACAGGACGCGCGAGAGCAGGTCCTGTCCGGAGGCGTCGGTGCCGAGCAGGTGGTCGCCGCTCGTGCCGACCAGGGACGCCGACAGGTCGACGGCGTCGGGGGCGTACGGCGCGAGCAGCGGCGCGAACACGGCGGCCAGGATCACCAGGCCGAGGAAGACGGCGCCGGTGATGACGAGGACCGGGCGGCGGGGGCGCTTGCGGCGGGCCGCCGGGAGCAGCACGTCGGCGGGGACGGCGGCGGTCATGCGGGGCTCCTCACGGACTTCAGACGCGGGTCGAGCAGCGGGTGCACGAGGTCCACGAGGGTGGTGACGGTGATGTAGCAGGCGACCATCAGCAGCAGCACCGCCTGGGCGACCGGGAAGTCATGGCTGTTGACCGCGCCGACCAGCAGCGAGCCGATGCCGGACAACCCGAAGACCGTCTCGATCGCCACCGTGCCGGCCAGCATCCCGGCGGTGACCAGGCCGCACATGGTGACGACCGGGCCCAGCGCGTTGCGCAGGACGTGCCGGCGGATGATCTGACGCTCCGGCAGCCCGGCCGCGCGGGCCACCTCCACATGGTCGGCCGCGCCCGCCTCGACCATCGCCTGCCGGGTGACCCGGGCGATGACGGCCACCGCGCCGAGCGTCATGGCCAGCGCGGGCAGGGTCAGGTGGTGGAGCGTGCCGCCGAAGCCCTCCCCGCTGCCCGTCACCGGGAACCAGCCGAGCCGTACCCCGAAGAAGGCGACCAGCGCGATACCGCCGACGAAGGACGGCACGGACGCGGTGAGGGTGGTGGTCCCGACGACGGCCGAGTCGACCCACGTTCCACGCCGGACCGCGGCGAGCACTCCGGCGCCCACGCCCACCACGACGAACAGGACCGTGGCGTAGCCGACCAGCGCGAGCGTCGTCGGGAAACGGGACGCCAGCAGGTCGGAGACCTGGTCGCCGTACTGGAAGGAACGGCCGAGGTCGAGATGGAGGCAGTCCCACAGCCAGCGGCCGTACTGGACGACCAGTGGCTCGTCGAGGTGGTACTGCTC
Organism: Streptomyces sp. NPDC051738; assembly: GCF_044453205.1. Classification (NCBI taxonomy): domain Bacteria; kingdom Bacillati; phylum Actinomycetota; class Actinomycetes; order Kitasatosporales; family Streptomycetaceae; genus Streptomyces; species Streptomyces sp. NPDC051738. The sequence continues at coordinate 361,010 of NZ_JBITCM010000006.1, forward strand.
CCGCACGGCGGCCAGCCGCTCCGGGGTGAGCTTGTCGCGGCCCCCCGCCAGGAACACGGCGGGGTCGCCGGGAGCCGCGTACACGGCGGCGAAGATGACGAAGGACGAGGCCAGCAGCGTGGCCAGCAGCCCCGCGAGGCGCCGTCCGATCGAGGCGAACATCGGTGCTCAGCCCTTCTTCGCGCCGAGCTGCGCGGCCCAGGGGTAGTAGAGGTACGCCATCGAGGCGGGCGGACCGGTGAGCTTCTCGTCGATGACGAGCGCGGTCGGCACCTGTGCGACCGGGATCCACACGGCCGCGTCCGCGAACCGTCGCTGCACGTCGATCGCGAGCTGGGCGCGCTTGGCGTCGTGGAGCGTGCGCAGGCCTTCCTCGACCTTGGCGTCGTACGCCGAACTCTTGAAGCCCACCCAGTTGTTGGAGCTGTCCGACAGACCGTTGTCGTAGAAGCCGAGCGGGTCGCTCTTGGAGATGTACCAGTCGGCCACCAGGAGGTCGATGTCGGCGCGGGCCTCCTTGTCGCCGTAGAACTCGCCGTACTGGGCGGCCGGGACGGTCTTGATCTGGCCCTTGAGCCCGATCTGCGTCAGCGCGGCGCGCACGGCGTTGGCGATGACCATACGGCCCTGGCTGCTGTCGGTGCCGATGACGATCGGTTCGTCGGGCGCGTGCTTGGCGTTCCTGACCAGCTCCTTCGCCTTGGCGAGGTCGTCCGCGTCAGGGCTGGCCGGGGCATCGGTGAGCTGCTTCTGGGCGGCGGCGAAGGTGTCCTTCGCGTAGCCCCAGGCGCCGGAGCCGACCGGGGTGGCCCACGGCTCGATCAGGCCGCCGTAACCGGACTTGGCGATGCCCGTGCGGTCCAGGACCAGGGAGAGGGCCTTGCGGATGTCGGGGTCGGCGAGGCCGCCGCGCTCGGTCGGGATGAGGGCGAGGGTGGAGGTGCTGGGGCCGAAGTACTCATCGAGGCCCTTCTTGCCGCGCAGGGCGGCCGCGGTGCCGATGTTGTCGGCGTACGTACCGTCGGCCGCTCCGGTGGCGAGCGCGTTGACCATGGCGCTGTCGTCGGCCCAGCGGAAGACGACCTTGCCGGTGAGCGGCTTCTCGCCCCAGTAGGAGTCGGCGCGGGTCAGCGTGATCGAGTCGCCGGACTTCCAGCCGGACAGCTCGTACGGCCCGGAACAGGCGTCGCCCTGACCGGGCGTGCCGAACTCCTCGCCGGCCTTCTCGACCTGCTCCCGGTTGTAGACGAGCCCGGCGTCACCGGCCAGCGCCTTGGTGAACAGGGCGTCGGGCTCCTTGAAGGTGATCGTGATCTCGTCGTCGCCGGTCTTGCGCATCGCGGAGACGTTGCCGAACTCGTCCGACTGCTCCATCTCCGGTGCCGCGTGCCGCTTGAGGCTGAAGAGGACGTCGTCCGCCGTCATCTTCGAGCCGTCGTGGAAGGTGACGTCGTCGCGGAGGGTGAGGACCAGGTGGGTCGCGTCGGGGCGGGCCACCTGCCGGGCGAGGAAGGGGCGTACGGACATGTCGGGCTGGAGCTGGTAGAGGCGCTCGCAGACGTTGGTCAGCACGGTGCGGCCCGCGCTGCCGCCCTGGGTGTCCAGGTCCAGGGAGTCCGGCTCGTCCTCCAGCAGCCAGTTCACGGAGGAGACGGCCTTGGTGGCCTTCGGGGTGGTGGGCGTGAGTCTGAGGTCGGCGACGTCGGCGGCCTTGCCGCCGCCCGCGGAGGCGCCGGTGGTGGCACCGCTGCACGCGGCGAGCAGGGCCATCGTCCCGGCGACACCGGCGGCGGTTGTCACGGTCTTGAGCTTCATTGCAGGGGCTCCTGAGCGGGGAGGGAGAACGGGAGCGGGGGGTGTCGGGTAAAGCCGTTGGGTAAGGCCGTTGGGCAGATCCGGTGACGGGCCGTCAGTTCGGGGCGTGGGGGCCGTCGTAGAGGTTCCAGGGAACGTGCTGGTACTCGCGGTCGCAGGGGGTGCCCGCGGTCACGTGGTAGTCGCCGGTGGTGAGGTCGACGCAGGAGGAGACGAGGGTCGTCCAGTGCCGGACCGCGGGCCTGCGGGAGTCGGCGTGGGTGCACAGCGACTCCGGGAAGCCGAGGTGGTCCGACATGGCGTCCTTGATCAGCTTGCGGGACTCGTCGGCGCCGGTGGACTCGCGCAGCCGCCGCAGGCCCGCCTCGGCGCGCGGTACGCGCACCAGGGAGTCGGAGGAGATCGGCCGGTAGCCGTCGGCCAGGGCGGCGGGGATGCCCGCCTGGTAGTGGTTGCCGTGGACGAGGAGGCCGTCGTCGGGGTACAGCCAGCCGTGGCCGGCCGGGGTGGTCTCCAGGTCGATGGCGAAGCCCTCGCGGCAGGTGAGAAGGGCGTTGCTGGCGATGTGCGCCCGGGTGCGGCACAGCACGTCCAGTGCGTCGGTGATGGCGGACTGGTCGAGGACGCTGCGCCGGACCACGGTCTGCGGCAGGCCGACGGCCTCGCCGAACCGGCCGCCGAGACCGTTGGCGTTCAGCGCGATCCCGGCCGAGTTGGCGCCCTGGCGGCCGATCTGGCCGGCCTCCACCTGCATGATCAGGGTCGGCTTGGGCGGCTGGACGATCCGGAGCATGACGACGGTGTCGGCGACCCCGGCCCGCCAGTCCCAGTTCTGCCCGGCCCACACATGCCCGTCGCCGCTCGCCGGACCGTACGCGGCGAAGGAGGTGCAGCCCTCGGCGGGCTCCTCCTGCGCGGCCATCCGGACGAAGGAGTCGTCGTAGATGACCTCGCCGCGGGCGTTCAGGGCGAGGACATCGAGCAGGTCGAGGCCGGCGCCGTCCGCGATGCCCCGCATCTCCTCCAGCAGATGCGGGGCGTACTCACGGACCGGTTTCAGCCACCGGGCGGCCCGGGCGGTCACCTGGTTCCAGGTCAGCCCCGAGGACGCGCCGAAGGCCTCCGTGTAGTAACCGAGCGCGATCGCGAGCTGGGGGGCCACGGCTTCGCCGTACTGTCGTCCCCGTTCCAGGGGGGTCCCCGAGATCTCGATGACCGGCAGGCTCTGTTTCATCAACGGGGACTCCTCGGGGCGTGCCACTGCTGAGACTGGTGCTGTAACATCCGTTCCGAAAATTCATCTTCTTGGAACGAGATGCTCAGAGCGTAATGGCCGAAACGTGAGAGTCAATACTTGTAATGAAGAATCCAGAATCTGGTAGCGCGGGACCCGGGGGGCTCACGCGGCTGCGGGCCGCCGTCCGAGACATGTGGGACGAGCTGTCCGCCTCGGAGCGCACGGTGGCCCAGTACCTCGCCAGCGCCCCCGCCGAGCAGATGATGTTCGCCAGCGCCCAGGAGCTGGGCGCGGCCAGCGGCACCAGCAACGCCACCGTCGTCCGCGCCCTGCAACGTCTCGGATACGCCGGCCTGCCCGCGCTCAAGCGGGAACTCGCCGCCGACTTCACCTCCGCACTCGCCCCCGAGGTGCGGCTCCAGCAGCGCATCGCGCATGTGGGCCGGGATCTGGAGGGCATCTGGAACGACGTCTTCGACGAGACGCAGGAGCGCATCGACCAGTGCCGGCGGCTGACCGGCGCCGACGAGCTCAAGCGGGCCGTCGAGGTGCTCGCCGAGGCCCGTGAGGTGTTCTGCTACGGCGTCGCCGCCTGCGAACTCGCCGCCCGGCACCTGGCGTTGGCCCTCGGCCGGATCGGACGGCGGGCGCGCTTCGTCGGCGAGACCGGCTTCGCCCTCGCCGATCCGCTGCTCACGCTCGGACAGGGCGATGCCGTCGTCGTGTTCCAGCCGGGGCGGCACCTGGCCGAGCTCAACGTGGTCGTCGAGCGGGCGCGCGCGGTCGGGGCCCGGATCGTCTTCGTCACCGACGAGCTGGGCGAGGTCTTCGAGGACCGCGTCGACGCCGTCCTCACCGCGCCCCACACGCCGACCGGCAACACCAACGAGGCCCTGACCGGCCTCGTAGTCGCCGACGCCCTCGTCCTCGCCCTCACCACCCTGGACGAGACCCGGGCCGTGGAGCACTCCCATCAGCTGACCGCCCTGCGCGAACAGCTCCTCGCACAGAAGGAGCCGCGTACCCGCAAGACCTGAGACGACCGCGCCGTATCGCGCGTGACGGCCGTAAGGCGCGATACGGCGCCGTCGTGCGTCGCGTTACGGCCGTTACAGCTCGGTCGGCCCGCTCGCCGGGTCCGTCAGCGGCTGTTCCGTCCAGATCACCTTGCCGTTCGCCGAGTACCGCGTGCCCCAGCGCTCGGCGAACTGCGCGACGAGGAACAGCCCCCGGCCGCCCTCGTCCGTGGTGGCCGCGCTGCGCAGGTGCGGGGCGGTGCTGCTGCCGTCGGAGACCTCGCAGATCAGGGCGCGGTCGCGGATCAGGCGGACCCGGATGGGGCCGGTGGCGTGGCGCAGGGCGTTGGTGACCAGCTCGCTGAGGATCAGCTCGGTCGTGAACGCCTCCTCCGTCAGCCCCCAGTCGTCCAGCGTCCGCGTGGCCGCCGCCCGGACCCGGGCCACGGCGGCGGGGTCGTCCGGCACGTCCCAGGCCGCCGTGCGGTCGGGGCTGAGCATCCGCGTCCGGGAGACGACGAGGGCGACGTCGTCGCGCGGCCGCTCGGGCAGCAGGGCCTCCAGCACCGCCTTGCAGGTGGCCTCCGGCGTCCGGCCGTGCGTCGGCGGCGCCGCGGCGAGCGCCCCGCGCAGCAGCTCAAGACCCTCGTCGATGTCCCGCCCCTGCAGCTCGACCAGCCCGTCCGTGTACAGGACCAGACCGCTGCCCTCGGGCAGCCACAGCTCGGTCGCCTCGAAGGGCAGGCTGCCGCTCAGGCCCAGCGGCGGTCCGCCCGGGACGGTGAGGAACTCGACGTCGCCGTCGGGGTGGACCAGGGCCGGTTCGAGGTGGCCGGCGCGGGCCAGGGTGCACAGCCCGGAGGACGGGTCGTACACGGCGTACAGGCAGGTCGCCCCGGTGACCGGCGCGCTCCGGTCGTCGCCCTCGTCCTGGTCGATGCGGGCCACCAGCTCGTCCAGGTGGCCGAGGAGTTCGTCGGGCGGGAGGTCCAGGGTGGAGAAGTTGTGGACCGCCGTACGCAGCCGTCCCATCGTGGCCGCCGCGTGCAGCCCGTGCCCCACGACGTCCCCCACGACCAGTGCCACCCGCGCACCCGGCAGCGGGATGACGTCGAACCAGTCCCCGCCGACGCCGCCCTGCGCCGCGTGCGCGGGCAGATAGCGGTAGGCGACGTCGAGGGCGCTCTGGTCCGGCAGGGCCCGGGGCAGCAGGCTGCGCTGGAGCGTGACCGCCAGTGTGTGCTCGCGGGTGTAGCGGCGGGCGTTGTCGATGCTGACGGCGGCGCGGGCCACCAGCTCCTCGGCGACGGCGACGTCGTCCTGCTCGAAGGGCTCGGGCCGGTCCGCGCGCCAGAAGGTGGCCATGCCCATGATCACGCCGCGGGCGCGCAGCGGGACCGTGAGCATCGCGTGGATGCCGAAGTCGACGATCCTGCGGGCGTTCTCGGGGTCCTCCTCCTGCCAGCCGGAGAAAGCGGGCATGTCCGCCTCCAGCACGGTCCGGCCCGTGTCGAAACCGAAGGCCTGCGGGGTGGCCGGGGAGAAGTGGATCAGCTTCCCGATCGGGTAGAGCGGGCTGCCCTCCCGCACCCCTTGGAACGCGACCCGGCGCATGTCGGTGCGGCCCTGCTTCGGCTCCCCGCCGCGCAGCACCGGATCCGCGAGATCGACGGAGACGAAGTCGGCGAACCGCGGCACCGCGAAGTCGGCCAGCTCCTGCGAGGTGCGCGTGACATCCAGGGTGGTGCCGATCTCCAGCCCCGCGTCGTACAGCAGCTTCAGCCGCTCCTGCGCCACGTCCGCCCTGCCGGTCATCGCCCGCAGCTCGGTCGTGTCCCGCAACGTCGCCACGCTGCCCGGCGGCCCGCCGTCCCGGTCGGTCGAGCGCTGACTGACCGCCAGCAGCCGGCCCTGCGCCAGATGCACCTCGTCGGTGGCGTCCCGGCCCGAGGAGAACAGCCCGGCGAGATCGCGCCCGATGCCCAGGGCGAAACACGGCCGCCCCTCCGCGTCCGGGGCCAGCCCCAGCAGCCGGCGCGCCTCGTCGTTCGCCAGCGCCAGGCGCCGCTTGCCGTCCAGGATCAGCACACCCTCCCGTACGGCGTGCAGGACGGCGTCGTGATGCTCGTACATCCGGGTCATCTCGACGGGCCCCAGGCCGTGCGTCTGCCGCAGCAGCCGCCTGCTGACCAGCGCGGTCCCGGCGGTGGCGAGGGCGAGCGCCGCCGCCGCCGCGCCGAGCAGCATCGGCAGCTGGTTGTCCACGACCCCGCCCACACTGGCCAGCGTCACCCCGGCCGCCACCAGCCCCACGACGTCGCCGTCGCCGTCGGTCACGGGGACCACGGCGCGCACGGACGGCCCCAGCGTTCCGGTGTACGTCTCCCGTACGACCCCGCCCGCCGCGGCCGGCGCGATGGTGCCGACGAAGTGCTTGCCGATCTGGTCCGGGTTGGGGTGGGTGTAGCGGATCCCGTCCTTGGTCATCACGACGATGAAGTCCACCTCGGTCGCCCGGCGGGCCGCCTCGGCACGTGGCTGGAGCAGCGCGGTCGGATCCGGGTCCGCCAGGGCATCGACGACACCCGGCGCGTTCGCGAACACCTCGGCAACGGCGAGAGACCGGTTACGGGCCTCCCGCTCGGTGTCGGTGCGGACCTGCAGCACCAGGGCCACCACCGCGGCGACGACGAGGAGCGCGACGATCGCCGCCTGCAGCACGAAAACCTGCCGGGCGACGGTACGCGCGCTCAACAGCGAGCGCAGGCGGCCGAGGAATCCGGCCATGCCTCTGTTTTAACACCGTTGGGTGGAGGTGGGCAGGGTGGCGGCCGCGGGGGACGGGTTCCCGCGGCCGCTGTGGGTGACGGGAGCCGTCGGCTTGTGCAGCAGGAGCAGGGCCGCGTCGTCGTGGAGACGGCCGCCGACATGGGCCAGCAGTTCGTCGTGGAGGGCGGTGACCGTGTGGGACGGCTCGTCGGAGGTGTGCCGGGCCAGGCTCTCGGCGAGCGGGTAGAACTCGCGGGCGTGGTTGCGGGCCTCGGTGACGCCGTCGGTGTACAGCAGCAGCTGGTCGCCGTCGGCGAAGGGCAGCACCTGGAGCGCGGGCGTCTCACCCGAGAGGGTGCGCAGTCCGAGGGGCGGGGCCGGACGCTCCGGGTCCACCGGGACGACGGCGGAGTCGCGCACCAGCAGCGGCGGCGCGTGGCCGCAGTTGACCACCTCCAGGTGCCCGTCCCGGGGGTAGCCCGCCACCACGGCGGTGACGAAGTCGTCGCTGCTGCCCAGGTTGCGCGCCAGGCTCCGCTCGATCCGTGCGACGACGGCGAGGAGGTCGGGCTCGTCGTAGGCGGCCTCGCGGAAGACCCCGACCACGAGGGCGGCCATCCCCACGGCCGGCAGCCCCTTGCCGCGCACGTCGCCGACGATCATCCGGACCCCGTACGGCGTCGACACGAGTGCGTAGAGGTCGCCGCCGATCCGGGCCTCCGCCGCGGCGGCGCTGTAGCGCACGGCCACCCGGAACGGCCCCACCGTCGCCGGTATGGGCTGCAGCAGCGCGTGCTGGGCGGCCTCGGCGACGGAGCGGACCGCCGCCAGCACGCGCTCGCGCCGCCCGCGCAGCGTGCTGGCCAGGCAGGCCGCCAGGGTGACGGCCAGCAGCGCGGACAGGACGACCGCCAGTTCGTCGCTCGGAGCGTCGTCGCGGACGCCGAGGACAGCGCCCACGGTGGCGCCGAGCAGCCCCACACACAGGACCCCGCGCGGCCCGTTCGTCGTCGCGGCGAGCGCCGGTCCCGTGGCGAGCAGCGGCAGCCAGGTCATCCCGGAGCCGCCGATGAGGTCCACGAGCACGACGGCCGAGATGATCAGGATGGGCAGTAGGGGCAGAGCGGCGACCAATCGCCTCGGCCAGTGATCGTGACCATGGTGCAGGGCGTGGCTCATGTCTCGTCCGCTGTCCTCACCTGTGCGGGGGAGCTTGCACCCCGGGTGGGGGCGCACGAACCCGTGAAATGTCCGGTTCGTCTAGGAAACGGGTTCGACCCGGGGCGGGACAAGGCACTGAATTTCAGATAGTGAGCGACAGCCCTCTGGTCACCCGGCCCGCGGTCGGGATCAGCCGCTCCCTGACCTCCTCCAGCCGGGAGAGCCGGTCGGCCCGCAACGAGACGCCGAGCGAGCCGAGGGTGGTCCCGCTGTAGACGGGCACCGCGACGCAGACCGTGCCGAGGGAGTACTCCTCCAGGTCCGTGACGGCCGGGGCCAGGGGGGAGGAGGCGAGCCGTCGCAGCAGCTCCGGGGTGTCGGTGATCGTCCTGGGCGTGAGGTCGGCGAGCGCGTGCCGGGAGAGGTAGTCCTTGCGCGCCTCCTCGTCCAGCTCGCGCAGCACCGACTTGCCCAGCGCCGTGGCGTGCCCGGCGTCCTCGAACCCCACCCACAGATCGACCCGGGGAGCGCGCGGCCCGTCGACGATCTCGGCGACCCGGATCTCCCCGTCCTCGTAGAAGGTGAGGTACGCGGCGGCCGACAGCTCGTCCCGCAGCGCGGCGAGCGTGGGGCGGATCCGGCTGAGCAGCGCCTGCGTCCGGCCCGCGGTGTGCAGCGTCTGGAGCCGCTCGCCCAGGATGAACCCGCCGTCGGCGAGCTTGCGCACATATCCGTCATGGACCAGCGTCCGCAGCAGGTGGTACGCCGTGGCCAGAGGCAGGCCCGTCTCCCGGGCCAGTTGCTTGGCCGGCGCGCCGTTCTCGTGCGCGCTCACCGCCTCCAGCAGGCGGAACGCGCGCTGGACGGAGCTGATGAGCGTAGGGCCAGGGCCGTCGTCGGCAGCCATATGAACAGGGTGCGCCGGGCACGGCGAGGGAGCAACTAAAGAACCCGCGCGACGAGCAGTGCGACGTCGTCGTGGTCGTCGGGATGGCGTAGGCCGTACAGCAGGAGGTCGCAGGTCTCCTCCAGGGGGCGGCGGGGTTCGTCGAGGAAGCCGAGGAGGACGTTCAGGCGGTCGTCGATGGGGTGGTGGCGGGTCTCGACGAGGCCGTCGGTGTAGAGGACCAGCAGATCGCCGGGGTCGAGGCGGACGGTGGTGGTCCCGAAGGGGACGCCGCCGACGCCGAGCGGGGCTCCGGCGGGCAGTTCGAGCAGTTCGGGCGGCCGGCCGGGGCGGGCCAGCGCGGGCGGCATGTGTCCGGCGTTGGCGATGTCGCACCGCCTGGTGCGGGGGTCGTACGCGGCGTAGAGGCACGTGACGATGTAGTGCTCCAGATCGCAGGTGATCTTGTCGAGGTGCTGGAGCACGGCGCCGGGTTCGAGGTCGAGGTCCGCGTAGGCGCAGGTGGCGGTGCGCAGCCGGCCCATGGTGGCGGCGGCGTCGATGCCGTTGCCCATGACGTCGCCGACGACGAGGGCGGTCCTGTCCTCGGCCAGCGGGAGGACGTCGTACCAGTCGCCGCCGACCTCGCTGGTGGCCTGGGCCGGCTGGTAGCGGGAGGCGAGCTCCAGACCGGTGTGGTGCGGGGGGTGGTCGGGCAGCAGGCTGCGCTGCAGGGTGAGGGCCGTGTTGCGCACGCTCTGGAACCAGCGGGCGTTGTCGATGGCCACGGCGGCCCGGCTGGCCAGCTCGCTCGCCAGGACCACGTCGTCCTCGTCGAACGGCACCGGGTTGCGGGTGCGCTTGAGGTCGAGGGCGCCGAGCACCTCGCCGTGCGCGATCAACGGCACCGCGAGATACGAGTGGACGCCGGCCCGCGCCAGCAGCGAGGTGGCCTCGTCGTCCCGGGCGATGCGCCGCAGATCGTGCTCGCCGACATGGCGCACCAGCACCGGCCGGGCGGTGTGCACGCACAGGGTGACCAGGCGGTCGCCGTCGTAGGCGGCGAGGTCGCCGGGCGGGTCGGCGGCGCGCAGGGCCACGCTGGGGTAGGCCGCCTTGAGGGCGAGGGCGCGGAACAGTTCGGGGCCGTTGTCCGGCCGGCGCGTACGGCGGCAGGCCAGGGCCGAGTCCAGGACGTCCACGGCGACCACGTCGGCCAGTTCGGGGGCGGCGATCTCGGCCAGTTCGCGGGCGGTCTGCTCCACCTCCAGCGTGGTGCCGACGCGGGTGGAGGCGTCGGCGACGAGGGCGAGGCGGCGCCGGGCCCGGTCGGCCTCGGCGGCGGCGCGGTGCCGTTCGGTGACATCGACGAACGAGATGGCCGCGCCCAGGACCCGCCCGCCGGGGTCGTCCAGCCGGTAGAAGGACAGCGACCAGGCGTGCTCGTGGTCGGGGTCGGCCGGCGGTCGGCCCACGTGGTACTGGTCCAGCAGCGGGGTACCTGTGGTCAGCACCTGACGCAGGCAGGACTCGATGGTGTCGATGTCCGGCAGCGGCAGGGTCTCCCGCAGCCGGCGGCCGATGTGGTCCTCGGCCGGGGTGGCGTCGATGCGCTCCAGTGCCGGGTTGACCAGCAGATAGTGCAGGTCGGGGTCGAGGAGGGCGATGCCGATCGGGGACTGGTTGATCAGCCGCTCGCACAGCGCCAGATCGGTCTCGACCCGCTTGAGCAGGGAGTGGTCGGCCGCGATGCCCAGCGCGTAGACGTCGCCGAGATCGTCCAGCAGCCGCATGTTGCGGAACTCCGTCACCCGGGTGCTGCCGTCCTTGTGCCGCACCGGGAAGGCGCCGGCCCAGCTCCGGCCGGTCTCCAGCACGTCGGCGAACAGCTTCGCCACGGCCGGCAGGTGCTCGGGGTGGATGAACAGCCGCGCCGCGTACGTGCCGAGCGCCTCCTCGGAGGTGTAGCCGAACAGCTCCTCGGCCTGCGGGGTCCAGAACACGATGCGCCCGGCGGCGTCGACGACCACCGCGGCCACGCTCAGCACGTCCAGCAGGCCGGTCGGCCGGGGCGGCTGCGGGCCGTACCCGCCGCCGTCGGGCTCGTACGATTCGGATTCAGCCGTCATCCCAGCTCCTCCGCCACCGGCCGACGCCGCCCGCGCCGACCTTCGGCCACACCCGGGTACCACGCCTGCCCCGACCGGCACCTCCATGCTCCCTCCGGGGCGGCGCATTGCCCAGCCCGGTGAGGTGCTTGGGGATGGGATGGGGCGGGATGGGTGCGGGCCGTCGGACGGTGGGCTTCGGGGCGAGGCCGCGGACCGTGCTGGTCAGGCTCCCTCCGCCTGACGTCCTGCCCGGTCCGGGCGCGTCGGGGCGGCTCCGGGCCGGGACCGCGTGTTCCAGGGCCCAGCGGATCGCCACCCACTCCTGGGAGAACTCCGCCGGCGGCCGGAAGACCGAGCAGCCGGGCTCATCCGACCCGGGCCCGTGGTGCGTACGCCGGGGCTCCCGCCACCCCCGCGCCCCACCCGCTCCCGCCGCGCATCCCCGCTCCCCGGAGGAGCCGTCGGCCGTCGGCCCGTGCACATCCGGCGGACTAGCAGGAACATGGTCGTGTACGGGATGGGACCCGTGGACGTTGCGTGAGGACCCATGGATGCTCCGCGAGAGGAACCGGACGCGCCCACGTCCGAAGGACCGCGCGCGCTCTTCGACGCGTCCTCCGACGCGGCGGCGGTGGTGTCCGGACACGGTGTGGTGCTCGGCTGGACGCGGGCCGCCGAGGAGCTCCTCGGCCACCCGGCGGCGGAGATCGTCGGCAGCTCGGCCGCGCGGCTGCTGGCGATGCCCGGCGATCCCGTGCGGGTGGCCGGCGTCGCGGAGCGCTGCCGTGCCGGCATGGGGTGGAGCGGGCTCATTCCCCTGCGGCACCGCGACGGCGGCCGTGTCGATGTGGGCCTGCGGGTCTCGGCGTCCTTCCTGATCGGCGCGGACGAGTGCTTTCTGATCTCGGCCCGCGAACAGCGCCAGCAGTGGACCGTGGGCCAGTCCATCCTCGACGGCTTCCTGACCCGCTCGCCGGTCGGCATGGCCGTGATGGACACGGAGCTGCGCTATGTCTGGCTGAACGACACCCTGGAGCGCTTCGGTGGTGTGCCCCGGGAGCAGCGCCTCGGCCGACGGCTGAGCGAACTGCTGCCGGGGCTGCAGGCGGAGACCATCGAGGGCCTGATGCGCAAGGTCCTCGACACCGGCCTCCCGGTCACCGACTACGAGTACGTCGGCTGGAGCTGGGCCGACCCGCATCGCCGGCACGCCTACTCCACGTCGTTCTTCCCGCTCGTGGACCCCGACGACTCGCTCACCGGGGTCTGCTACATGGTCCTGGACGTCACCGAGCGGTGGAACGCCCGCCAGCTGCTGGCGCTGGTCAACGAGGCCGGCACACGGATCGGCACGACGCTGGACGTGCTGCGCACGGCCCAGGAACTCGCCGACTTCGCGGTCCCCCGCTTCGCGGACTTCGTAGTCGTGGACCTGCTGGAGCCCGTGCTCAGCACCGAGGGACACGGAACCTGGCTCACCGACGCGGGACCGGCCCCCGCCAAGCCGGTGATGCGCCGGGCCGGTATGAGCTCGGTGCGCGAGGGTGTCCCCGAGGCCGTGGCGCAGGTCGGGGACCGGGTGGACTTCGTGCCCCCGCCGCACGACGCCCATCTGCTCATCGACGGCGAGCCGATCCTCATCCCGGTCCTCGACCCGTCCGACGAGGTGTGGGCCACCGAGCAGCCCGCGCGCGCGGCCAGCATCCGCGAGTTCGGCCTGCACTCCCTCATCTCCGTGCCGATGCGGGCCCGGAACACCGTCCTCGGCCTCACCACGTTCGTACGGTCGCTCAACCCCGTGTCGTTCCAGCCCGACGACGTCCTGGTCGCCCGCGAGCTGGTGGCCCGGGCGGCACTGTGCGTGGACAACGCCCGCCGCTACACCCGCGAACACACGGCGGCGGTCACCCTGCAGCGCAGCCTGCTTCCCCAGGCCCTGACGGGCGGTACGGCGCTGGAGGTGGCCTCCTCCTATCTGCCGGCGGACGCGACGGGCGGGGTCGGCGGCGACTGGTTCGACGTGATCCCGCTGTCCGGCGCCCGGGTGGGGCTCGTCGTCGGCGACGTCGTCGGCCACGGCATCACGGCCGCCGCGACCATGGGCCGTCTGCGCACCGCCGTACAGACCCTCGCCGACATGGAGATGCCCCCCGACGAACTGCTGGCCCACCTCGACGACCTGGTGCTCCGGCTCAGCGAGGAGCAACCCGACGAGAGTGCGGCGGGGACGGCCGGGGCGGTCGAGGCGGCCCACCGCAGCACGACCGCCTTCCTCGGCGCGACGTGCCTGTACGCCGTCTACGACCCGGTCAGCCGGCTCTGCACCATGGCCCGCGCCGGCCACCCGCCGCCGGTCGTCGTCGCCCCCGACGGGCAGGTCTCCTTCCCCGAACCGCCCGCCGGGCCGCCGCTCGGGCTGGGCGGGATGGCGTTCGAGGCCGCCGAGATCGAGCTGGCCGAGAACAGCCTGTTCGGCCTCTTCACCAACGGCCTCGTCGGGGCGGCTGACAGCGACATGGAGAGCGGCATGTCCCGACTCGGCGACCTGCTGTCCCGGCGCGACCCCGACCTCGGCGCGCTGTGCTCGTCCGCGGTGCGGCAACTCGTGCCCGAACCGCAGCCCGACGACATCGCCCTGCTCCTGACGCGCACCCACGCCCTGGGCCCCGAGCACGTCGTCTCGTGGGAGGTGCCCGTGGACCCGGCCGCCGTCGCCGACCTCCGGGGCCGTGCGACCCGCCAGGTGGAGGCCTGGGGCTACGGGGAACTGGCCATGACGACCGAGCTGATCGTCAGCGAGCTGGTCACCAACGCCATCCGCTACGCCGAACCCCCCATCCGCCTACGCCTGCTCCGCGACACCCGCCTGACCTGCGAGGTCGCCGATGCCAGCAGCACCGCCCCACGACTGCGCCACGCCCGCATCATGGACGAGGGCGGCCGCGGCCTGTTCCTGGTGGCCCAACTCGCCCACCGCTGGGGCGCCCGCTACACACCCGACGGAAAGATCATCTGGGCGGAGCAGGAGATCCTGTGACGGGGGCGCGGCCGGGAGGCGGGGCTACGTTTTGGCCGGGCACGAGACGCCCCGCTGAACTCGCGCGCGGGCTCCGAGCATCCGGCGCGCGGAGAACACTCGGGCACGGGGCTCTGCAGGACCCGCGCACGAGGCCCTCGTTGAACCTCTGTGCACGGTCCCGCGTGGAACTCACCCGCGATGCGCCGCACCGCCCCCGCGAGCCGACCCCGGCTCACCCCCCCTGAGGCCCGCCCCGAACCCGTCGCCCCCTCGACCCGTCAGTGCCGAGCCGCCTCCGGAGCGCGGCGTACGCCCACCGCCGCCACCAACGCGCCGGCCACGCACAGCACCCCGGCGACCAGCACGCTGGTGTGGACGCCGTTCATGAAGGCCTCGTGGCTTCCTTCGATCACGGCTGACTTGAGCTGAGCGGGCATGTCGGCGGAGGTCGGGGCCGCGCCCATGGCCACCGCGTCCTTCGCCTCGCTCAGACCCTGTGCCGTCTGGGCGGGCACCCCGGCGGAGGTCAGTTCGTCGGTCAGGGTGGAGCCGACCCGGCTGCTGATGAGGGACACCAGCACCGAGGTGCCGAGCGCGCCGCCGATCTGGAGCGCGGTCGCCTGCAGGCCGCCCGCCACGCCGCCGTCCTTGACCGGCGCGTTGCCGACGACGGCGTCGGACGAGGACGCCATCACCATGCCGACGCCCAGGCCGAGCGCGATGAACGGCGGCCACATGGTGGTGTACGAGGAGTCCGCGCCCCAACTGAGCATCGTGAAGCAGGCGATGGCCTGGAGCGCCATGCCGAGCGGCATCGTGAGGCGCGGCCCGAACCGCTCGGTGAGCGCCGCGCCGAGCGGGGACGCCACCACCGAGGCGAGGCTCAGCGGCAGGGTGCGCACACCGGCCTCGACGGGACTGAAGCCGCGCACGTTCTGCAGGTAGAGCATGACGAAGAAGATCACGCCGAGCAGCACGAAGAAGTTGAGTGCCGTGATGACGGTGCCGATGGTCAGCGCCGGGTTGCGGAACAGGCGCATGGGCAGCAGAGGCGAGGCGACCCGGGTCTCGTAGACCCCGAAGACGACCAGAAGCAGTACACCGGCCGCCATCGCACCCAGCGTGCCGCCCGAAGTCCAGCCCCACATCTCGCCCTTGACGACGCCGAACACGACGGCGAGCAGCCCCAGCGCCAACAGCACGACGCCGACGAAGTCGAACTTCTCGTCCGCGGCGGCGGTGTTCCTGGTCTGCGGCAGGACGAGGCAACTGAAGACGAGCCCGATGACGCCGATGGGGGCGTTGATGTAGAAGACCGACTCCCAGTTGACGTGCTGCACGAGCAGGCCGCCGACGATGGGGCCGAGCGCGGTGGAGACCGAGGAGACCATGGCCCAGATGCCGACCGCCATGCCGAACTTCCGCGGCGGGAAGACGGCCCGCAGCATGCCCAGCGTGTTGGGCATCAGCAACGCGCCGAAGAAGCCCTGCACCGCACGGAAGGCGATGACGCCCTCGATGGACCCGGCGAGCCCGATGGCGACGGACGCGAGGGTGAAGCCCACGACGCCGACCAGGTAGAAGGTACGGCGGCCGAACCGGTCGCCGAGCTTGCCGCCGAGGATCAGGGCGGCGGCGAGGGCCAGCAGGTAGGAGTTGGTGACCCATTGGAGGTCAACCGTGGAGGCGCCCAGATCCCGGCCGATCTCGGGGTTGGCGATCGAGACGACCGAGCCGTCGAGTCCGACCATGAACAGGCCGAAGGCGACGGCGATCAGCGTCAGCCAGGGGTTGGACCGCGCACCGCGTGGCTGGTCGGAGGCCGGCGGGGCAGGGGGAGCGGGAGCGGTGGATTCGGTGGTCGCGGAGGGCATGACTGTGCGTGTCCTTCGTCAGTACTGGAAGAGGAGCGCAGATCAGCGCGTGGGGCGGTGAAGCTGCTCCGTGAGCGCGTTGAGCGCGCTCAACGCCGAGCCGAGGGCGTCCAGTTCGCCGTCGGTCAGAGCACGCAGCGCCTGTGCGAGGCGGGTGCTCATCAGGTCCGAGACCTCGGCGAGCCGCTGCCGGGAGGTCGGGGTGAGGTGGAGGTGCGCGATGCGCTTGTCGGCGGAGTCCGCCCGGCGCTCCAGCATCCCCTGTTCGGTCATCTGAGTGACCAGTGCGCTGACGTTGTTCGGCTTCATCAGCAGGGCCTGCGCCGCCTCCCGCACCGTGACGCCCTCATGGGCCTCCACGTGTCGCAACAGGGCGAGCTGGGCCTCGGGGGGCCTGGGGTGCGGGAACTCCTTGCCGACCTGCCGGTCGAGGCCCCGGTGCAGCGCGGGCAGGCATGCCACCAGCGCGTCGGCCACGTGGCCGACGTCCCGGGCGGACGCGCTGTGCTGGGGCATGCCCACCAATATAGGTATGCAGAGATACCTATGTCAAAGGATCCTTTTTCCGGTCGAGCGGCAGCAGCGGCGCACCCGTCCGCGCCACGATGTCGTCCACCGCGACCCCGGGCGCCGTCTCGACCAGGGCGAGGCCCTCCGCCGTGACATCGAGAACGCCGAGGTCGGTGATGACCCGGTGCACGCAGCGCTCGCCGGTGAGCGGCAGGGTGCACTCGTCGACGAGCTTGGGCGAACCGTCCTTGGCGGTGTGCTCCATCAGCACGATCACCCGCCGCGCGCCGTGGACCAGGTCCATCGCCCCGCCCATGCCCTTGACCATCTTCCCGGGGATCATCCAGTTGGCCAGGTCGCCGCCCTGCGACACCTGCATGGCGCCCAGCACGGCGGTGTCGATGTGTCCGCCGCGGATCATGCCGAAGGACAGCGCCGAGTCGAAGAACGACGCCCCCGGCAGCACGGTGACCGTCTCCTTGCCGGCGTTGATCAGGTCCGGGTCGACCTGGTCGGCGGTCGGGTAGGGGCCGGTGCCGAGGATGCCGTTCTCGGAGTGCAGGACGACGTGCACGCCGGGCGGGAGGTGGTCCGGCACGAGGGTGGGCAGGCCGATGCCGAGGTTGACGTAGGAGCCGTCGGTGAGTTCGGCGGCGGCGCGGGCGGCCATCTGGTCGCGGGTCCAGGCCATCAGGAACGTACCGTCACCTTCTCTATGTGCTTGTCGGCTGCCTCTTCGGGCGTCAGCGGGACGACCCGCTGGACGAAGATCCCGGACAGATGAATCGCGTCGGCGCCGAGTTCACCCGGCTCCACCAGCTCCTCCACCTCGGCGACGGTGACCCGTCCGGCCATCGCCGCCAGCGGGTTGAAGTTGGCCGCCGCCCTGCGGAAGACGAGGTTGCCGTGCCGGTCGCCGCGCCAGGCGCGCACGAGGGCGAAGTCCGTGGTGATGGCGTGCTCCAGGACGTGCGGCCGGCCGCCGAAGACGCGGATCTCCTTGGCCGGCGACGCCACGGCCACCGAGCCGTCGGAGGCGTACCGCCACGGCAGGCCCCCGTTCGCGACCTGCGTGCCCACCCCGGCCGGCGTGAAGAACGCCGGAATGCCCGCGCCGCCCGCACGCAGCCGCTCGGCCAGCGTGCCCTGGGGCACCAGCTCCACCTCCAGCTCGCCGGACAGGTACTGCCGCGCGAACTCCTTGTTCTCGCCCACGTAGGAGCCGGTGACCCGGGCGATCCGGCCCGCCGCCAGCAGCACGCCCAGACCCCGTCCGTCCACGCCGCAGTTGTTCGACACGACCTTCAGACCGGTCGCGCCCTGTGCGTGCAACGCCTCGATGAGGACGGCCGGGATGCCGCTGAGACCGAAGCCGCCGACGGCCAGCGACGCACCGTCGGGTATGTCGGCGACCGCCTCGGCGGCGCTCGCGCGGACCTTGTTCACAAGGGGGCCTTTCTGGAAGGGGCCTTTCCGGAATGACGGGAGACGGTAACCGTTCACGAACGCACCGCGTCCGAAAGGGACTTGACGCCGCCATGCGCGGTGAGACCCCCGTCCACAGGGATCTCGGCGCCGGTGATGAAGGACGCCTCGCCGGAGAGCAGGAACACCACGAGCGGGGTGATCTCGTCCACCGTGCCGGTGCGGCCGAGCGGGGTCTCGCGGATGTTCGCCTCGCGGAAGGCGGGGGCCGCGGAGGCGGTCATCTCGGTCTCGATGTAGCCGGGGTGGATCGTGTTGACGCGGATGCCGCGCGGACCGAGCTCCACGGCGGCCGCCTTCGACAGCCCGCGCAGCGCCCACTTGCTGGCCGTGTAGGCGACCGGGTAGTGGCCGGTGAGCGCGGCCGTCGAGCCGACGTTGACGACGGACGAGCCCGGCGGCATCAGCGGAGCCAGGTGCTGGATGCCCAGCAGCGGGCCGGTGACGTTGACCGCGTGGACACGGTCGAAGTCCTCCGGACGCACCTCGCCGAGGCGGGCCCGCCAGGTGACGCCCGCGTTGTTGACCAGGCCGTCGACATGGCCGTACGACTCCCTGAGCTCGGCGGCGAGTTCGCCCCACTCCTGGTCGCTGGTGACGTCGAGGCGGCGGCAGCCGGGTGCCTCGGTCACGTCGGTGGCGATCACCCGGGCGCCATCGCGGGTCAGCGCCTCCGCCTCGGCGGCACCTTGGCCGCGGGCCGCGCCCGTGACGACCACGACCCTGCCGAGGAGCCTCTTGGGACGCAGGTCGGTCACGGCCGCTCCCGGGGGCGACGTCGAGCGACCGGAACCGGCACCGGATCGGCGCCGGCCACCACGGTGTTGGACACCGAACCGATGCCCTCCACGGTGAGGGTGACGGTGTCGCCGGGCTGCAGCGGCGGCGGGTCCTGTCTGCCGCGCACCCCCCACAGCTCGGCAAGACAGCCGCCGTTGCCGCAGGTCCCCGAGCCGAGCACGTCCCCGGGGCGTACCCATGTCCCGCGCGAGGCGTAGGCGACCATCTCCTCGAAGGTCCAGCTCATGTTGGACAGCAGGTCCTCGCCGACCACCTCGCCGTTCACCGAGGCGGTCAGCGCCAGCCGCAGGAAGCCGTCGGCGTCGCGGTAGGGCTCCAACTCGTCCGCGGTGATGAGGTACGGACCCAGCGTCGTGGCGGTGTCCTTGCCCTTGCAGGGGCCCAGCCCCACCTTCATCTCCGCCGACTGCAGATCGCGGGCCGACCAGTCGTTGAAGACGGTGTAGCCGACGATGTGCTCGCGCGCCTGCTCCGGGGTGAGGTCGCGGCCCTCGCGGCCGATCACGGCGGCGACCTCCAGCTCGAAGTCGAGCACGGCGCAGCCCGGCGGCATGGGGATGTCGTCGTGCGGGCCGTACACCGCGTAGGGGTTGGTGAAGTAGAAGGTCGGCGCCGCGTACCAGCGCTCCGGCACCCCAGAGGTCCCGTCCACGGAGCGCCGTACGCCCTCGACATGCTCCTCGAAGGTGACGAAGTCCCGCACGGTGGGCGGCTGGAGGGGCGGCAGCAGGGTCACGTCCGACAGCGGGACGGCCGCGCCCACGGGGCGGACGCCGCCGGCGTCGAGGGGTGAGGTGCCGTCCGGCAGGGCCCGGACGAGGGTGTCCTCCACGACCCCGCAGTAACGGCGCCCTTCGTACTCGTAAGTGGCGATGCGCATGTGCGGGCGCCCCTTACACCGGCGGCGCGACGAAGCAGCCGCGGTCGACGTCGTTGAACGACTCTTTGGCGACCAGCTCGTTCATCGGGTTCGCCGTGCCCCACTGGTCGGTGACCTCGGGCTGGGAGAAGTCGTAGACGTGGGGGTGCCAGGTGTCCTCGTCCAGCTCCTCCAGCTCGGTGGTGTACTCGACGGTGTTGCCGTGCGGGTCGAGGAAGTACGTGAAGGTGTTGTCCCCGGCCATGTGCCGCCCGGGGCCCCAGATCTTGCGCGTGCCGGACCGCATCACGCGTCCCGAGCCGCGCATGTACTCGTCCAGGCCGCGCATCTCGAAGGAGATGTGGTGCAGGGAGGTGTGCGGGCACTGGGCGATGGCCATCGAGTGGTGCTGGTTGCTGATCCGCATGAAGTGCATGACCTCGCCCATGTGCGGCGAGCTGAGCGTGTCGGAGAGGCGGAAGCCGAGGTGGGTCTCGTACCACTGACGGGTCTTGTTCAGGTCGGGGGAGTTGAGCACCACGTGCGACAGGCGGACCGGGATGGCCTCCTTCTCCTCGATACGACGGTGCTGCCGCGCCGCCACGTCCGCGGAGACCTCGATGGTGCGGCCGTCGCCGTCGAAGAAGCGGAAGCCGTAGCCCCCGCCGGGGGTGTCGAGCTTGCCCGGCTGGGACACCAACCGCACGCCCTGCGCGAGGAGTTGCTCGGCGAGCGTGTCGACGTCGGCCGGGCTGCCCGCGCCGTAGGAGACCAGGTCGAGACGCTTGTCGTCGGCCTTGCGCAGCCGTACGACGTACTGCTCGGGGCTGCCCTCGGCGGCCAGGAAGGAGATGCCGGAGTCCTCGGCGACCTTGGTCAGGCCCCAGACGCCGGCGTAGAAGTCGAGTTGCTTGTCGTAGTCGGGTACGGCGAGGTCGACGTGGCGCAGGTGGGTGAGCAGACGCATGGTGTCAGTCCTTCCTCAGGAGGGCGGCGGCGTTGCCGCCTCGTACGGCGTCGAAGTCGGTGTCGGACAGCCGCGCCGCGCGCAGGGCGCCGACGGGGTCCTCGGTGCCCATGTCGAAGGGGAAGTCGGAGCCGAGCAGAACCCGGTCGGCGCCGACGACGCGGATCAACTCCCGCAGGACGTGCGGGTCATGGACGAGGGAGTCGAAGTACAGGCGCTTCAGATAGCTGCTGGGCAGGTGCGCGCAGCCCGCACCCGCGTCGGAGCGTGCGGACCAGGCGTGGTCGGAGCGGCCGAGGTGCGTCGGCAGATAGCCGCCGCCGTGCGCCGCGATCAGCTTCAGCCCCGGATGGCGGTCCAGGACGCCCGAGAAGATGAGATGGGACAGCGCGACCGCGTTCTCCGTGGGCTGCCCGACGGTGTTGGACAGGTACCACCGGTCCAGACGCTCGTCGAGCGTGCAGCCGAAGGGGTGCAGGAAGAGGATCGCGCCCGTCTCCTCGGCCCGCGCCCAGAAGGGTTCGTACGCCGGATCCGACAGCTCGCGGCTGGGCCCCTCCTGCCCGATGGCGGGCAAGGAGGGAGCGTGCGAGGAGATCTCGACCCCCAACAGGCCCAGCCCCATGGCGTGTTCGAGGGCGCGCACCGCCAACTCCGGGTGCTGCAGGGGTGCGAGGCCGAGGCCGTGGAGCCGGCCGGGGGCCAGGGCGCAGTGCGCGGCCGTCGCCTCGCCCGCCAGCAGACAGAGATTCTCGGCCGTCTCCTCGTCCGCCCAGTAGTGGTAGTGCGACGGGGAGGGGCTGACCAGCTGCACGTCCACGCCCTGCGCGTCCATCGCGGCCAGGCGTACGGCGACGTCGGTCAGGGCCGGGATGCGCTGGCCCACCATGGGGCCGTTCACGGCGAGCGCGGCCGGGCCGTTGCGGCGGGCGTCCAGCGCCCTCGCCTCGGCGAGACCGGGCAGGCCGGCCACCAGGGCGTCGACCTCGGGGAGCAGGACGTGCGCGTGCACGTCGATGGTGGGCGTCGTCACGGCAGCTCCTTCAGGAGCGTCATCGTGCGGCCGATCAGCCCGGCCATGTCGGCGTCGCGCACACCGTCCAGCTGCCACTGGCCGATCTGCACCGACGCCTCGACGACGGTGCGCACCCGGGGGACACGGCGGTCGTAGTACGCCTGGAACAGCGCCTCGTCCCACTTCCGGCCGCTGGTCAGCAGCTCGGCGAGCACGGAGGCGTCCTCCAGCGACATGGCCGCGCCCTGCGCGATGGTGGGCGGGCAGCAGTGCGCGGCGTCGCCGACGAGCACGACCCGGCCCCGGTGCCAGGAGCCCTCGACGAGCAGCCGGTCGAACCAGGTGTAGTTGACCTTCCTCGGGTCGGTGATGTGCTCGGTGATCTCCGGCCAGGCCCCGCCGTAGGCCCGCGCCAGACGGCGCATCTCGTCGGCGTAGGCGGCGGGGTCGATGGCGGCGCGGTCGCGGCACGCCTCGACGACGTAGGCGTAGATGGTGTTCTCGCTGGTCGGGCAGTAGCCGGCGATGTAGGCGGGGCCGCCGTAGGCAAGGTCGGTGCGCGTCACGCTCGCGGGCCGTGGGGCGGCGACGCGCCAGATGGCCATGCCGGTCGGCTCGGGTTTCTCGATGATGCCGATCGCGGCACGGGTGGCGGAGTTGAGCCCGTCGGCGGCGATCACCAGGTCGTAGCGGCCCGTGTCGCCGTCGCTGAAGCGCACCGAGACACCGTCGGCGTCCTGTTCCAGGGACTCGGCGGTGGTGCCGAGCCGGACGCGGGCGCCACAGGCGCGGACCGCGTCGATGAGGATCTGCTGGAGCCGCGGACGCTGCATGCCGAGGGTGGCGGGCAGGTCCTCCCCGCCGGTCTGGATGTCCTCGGCGACGAAGAGAACGGTGCCGTCCGGGGCGGTGACACCCAAGGAGCCGTACGGATATCCGGAGGCGGCGACCCGCTCCCACACACCCAGTTCGCGCAGCACCCGCAGGGCATTGCCCTGGAGGGTGATGCCGGAGCCGGTGGTGGCGTTCCAGTCGGGCTTGGCCTCGATCAGGTCGACGGCGATGCCCGCGCGGCGGAGCAGGATGGTGACGGCGTTGCCGGCGGCGCCACCGCCGATGACGAGGACGGTGGGCGTATCCCCAGCCGGCGGCTGGGGGAGGGTACGGCTGTCGGTCATGTCGGGGTCCCTCCCGAGGTGGGGCCGCGCGGCGTCGGGCGGCCGGGGTGCGGGGTTGCGGCTCGCCACGCTCCGCATGCGAGCCGGACGATTCCGGCGGATAGTGGGTGGCGGTGGTGTGAGCGGCCACCCGTCAGTGAGCGGACTGACGGGTGGCCAGGGGCCGGATGGCCGCCGTGGCGGCGGCGAAGGGCACACCCAGCAGGCCGCCGGCGGGGCTGCTTGACGGTGCGGGGCCTACTTGACGGCGATGGGGTTGACGGGGGAGCCCACGGCCCCGGTGATCGGCAGCGGAGCGGCGGTCAGCCAGAACTCGTACACGCCGTCCGTCGCACAGTCCCCGGCGAGCGTCTCCAGGTCCCACATCTCGCCGATCAGCAGTCCCATGTTCGGGATGACGACCTGGTGCAACGGCTGGAAGGCGTTGTCGAACTCGTTCGGCCGAACCTCGAAGCCCCAGGTGTCCGTGGCGATCGCGGCGATCTCGGTACGGTGCAGCCAGCCGGCCGTGGTGAACGACAACCCCGGCGCGGACCCGCCCGCGTAGTCGCCCCAGCCGTCCCGGCGCACCCGGGCCAGCTGCCCGGTCCGCACGACGACGAGGTCACCGCGGCCCACGCTCACCCCGTGCGCCTCGGCGGTCGCGGCGAGGTGCTCCTCGGTGACGGCGAACCCGTCGGGCAGCTCTCCCCCACTCTCGACTGCGCTCGAGCGGGAGGGGCCCCCACCCCGGCCGATCACCCGGCCCACGTCCAGCAGCACGCCCCGCCCGGCGACGTACGGCGCCATGTGCTCGATGCCGGTGACGAGGTCGCCGTCGGAGGTGACGACCTTCTCCGCCGCCCGCCCGTTCCAGGCGTGGCCGTGGTCGAAGATGTGCCCGAGCCCGTCCCACTGCGTGGAGCACTGGAGCGGCATCGCGATCACGTCGTCGGCGCCACCGATGCCGTGCGGGAAGCCCTGGTTGCCCAGCGCCGCGTCGGTGCCGGTGTCGAGCATCGTGTGCACGGGGTTGGTGCGCCGGCGCCAGCCCTTCTGCGGGCCGTTCATGTCGAACCGCTGCGACAGCGAGAAGCTCACGCCCCGCCGCACCAGCGCGGCACCCTCCCGGCGCTTGGCCTCGTCGAGGAAGTTCAGGGTGCCGAGCACGTCGTCCGCGCCCCAGCGCCCCCAGTTGGAGTACGCCTTGGCGGCCTCGGCGATCGCGCCCTCGGGATCGTTCCGGTCCGGGCTCATGACGCCGTCTCCTCCACACACCGCGTGCGCTGGACGCCGAGCCCGGTGATCGACCCCTCCATGACGTCGCCGTCGCGCAGCAGCCGCCCCCAGTGGATGCCGTTACCGGCCGGGCTGCCGGTCAGCACCAGATCACCCGGCAGGAGCCGCGCGGTCTGCGAGATGTACGACACCAGCCGGGCGACACCGAAGAGCATGTCCTTGGTGGACTCGTCCTGCATGGTCTCGCCGTTCAGCTTGAGAGTGACCCGCAGATCACCGGGATCCGCGATCGACTCGGCCGGCACGAGCCACGGCCCGAGCGGCGTGAACCCCGGGGCGTTCTTGCAGCGCAGCCAGTCGGTGCCGATGGCCTTCATGTCCCGGCGGAAGACGGTGGCCCGGTCGGTGAGGTCGTTGGCGATCGTGTACCCGGCGACGTACTCAAGGGCCTCCTCGACGGACACCCGATAAGCGGGCTTGGCGATCACGGCCGCCAACTCCAGCTCCCAGTCCGGCTGTTCGGCCCCTGCGGGCAGGACGACATCGTCATACGGACCGGCGACGGTGCTGGGCAGACCGATGAACACGTACGGCAGGTCCTCGGCGGCCCGCCGGTCCATGACCGCGGCGATCTCGGCCCGCGCCTCCTCGACCGTGCGCGGGTCGTCGGGGGAGCGGTGGGCGACCTCCAGGTCGATGACGTGCTGCCGGTAGTTGGCGCCGGACTGGAAGATCTGCCGAGGCTCGACGGGGGCGTGCACCCGCAGGCCCTCCAGCGGCTGCCACTCCCCGGCGTCGTCATCGGCGAGGGCGCGCAGCAGGGGGAGCGTGTCCTCCCACCGTTCCAGTACGGCACGCAGCCCGGCCGGCGCCGAGTCCAGGGCCCGGCCCAGGTCGAGCACCCGGCCCTCGGCCAGGAGACCGGGGAACGGCTCGCCGTCCGGGGCGGAGAACGTGCCGAGCGCGAACGGGCCGGCAGGTTGCACGAGTGTTGCCATGAGATGTCCTCCCGCTGGGTTGCGGTCTACTCTGACCCCGATCGGCGGATCACGGAAATCAATCCTGTGAATGCGCCGAATCCACGACATGGATGGCTTTCGCTCGCTAGGTGGTGCCCGGTGAACCTGTCCCGACTCGACCTCAACCTGGTCGTAGCCCTGCGCGCCCTGCTGGAGGAACGCAACGTCACCCGGGCCGGCGAGCGCATCGGACTGAGCCAGCCGGCGATGAGCGCGGCCCTGTCCCGGCTGCGCCGCCATTTCGACGACGAATTGCTCGCCCGGACCGGCAACGCCTACGAACTGACGCCGCTCGGCGTCGCGTTGCGGGACCGCAGCGCCACCGCCTGCGACCTGCTGGAGCGCGTCTTCGCCAGCCAGGCCGACTTCGACCCGGCCGCCGAGTCACGCGAGTTCACGCTGCTCGCCTCCGACTACAGCGCGTCCGTGTTCGGCTCCGCACTCGCCCGCGCCGTCCACCACGAGGCCCCCGGCATCCGGCTCGTCTTCCAGCACCCGGCCCCCTCGGTCGAGGAGAACACCGCCGTCCTGCTGAGCACGGTCGACGGACTGCTGATGCCGCACGGCGTCATCGACGGCTTCCCCGCCATCGACCTCTTCCAGGACCGCTGGCTGTGCATGATCGCCGACGACCACCCCGAGGTCGGTGACGCCCTCACCCTCGACCACCTGGCCCGCCTCCCCTGGGCCGTCTACCAGCGCCCCTACGACGCCCCCGCCGCGCGCCAGCTGAGCATGCTCGGCATCAGTCCCCAGGTGGAGGTCTCCGTCCAGACGTTCCAGCTGCTGCCGTACATGGTCGAGGGCACCCGCAGGGTCGCGATGATCCAGGAGCGCCTGGCACGCAGGGCGGTGCGGTCGGCGGGGGTGCGTGTGCTGCCGTGTCCCTTCGAGGCGGTGCCGGTGCAGGTGGCGTTGTGGTGGCATCCGGTGCATGCGCAGGATGCGGCGCATATCTGGCTGCGGCAGAAGGCGGCGGAGGTAGGGGCGACGCTCACGGCTGGGGGCAACGGGCCGGCAGTGCCCTAAGGGGCGCGGGACCGTATCGATGTGCGGCTCCGCCGCGTGGGCGCGGCCAGCCACGATGGTGCCGCAGACGGTCAATGACACAGCGCAGCCATCACATTGGCCGTCACACCAGTTGCTCCGGCAACGGCCGCGGATCGACGGCACCCGCCCGCCGCCGGGCGGCCACCCACAACCCCATCGCAACCAGCGCCGCAGCCACACCCAACACACCCACGGCCCCCGCGAGCGAGCCCACCCCCGACTCCACGGCGAGCAGCACGAGCGGGCACACGAACTCCCCACCGAAGAAGGCCGCCATCCACAGCCCCGTCCCCCGGCCACGGTCCTCGAACGCCAGCCGCGACATGGCGCTCGTCAGCAAGGCGGGCAACAACATGCCCGTACCCAGGCAGTTGATCACCGCTCCGACGACCAGCAGCGGCGTGCTGCCCGCCAGGAACATCACTGCGAATCCGGCCGCGCAGAGCGCGAACACGGCGGGCAGCATCGGATCGGGGGAGCGCTTCAGCCGGGCGAAGACGACGGCCCCGCCCACGGTGGCGGCACTGGCGATCGCGGTGGCGAGGCCGATGACGCCGGAGTCCGCCACGCCGAGGTCATCGAGCAGATACGCCATCTCCACCGGGACGGTGTAGAAGACCATCGCCCCGAAGAAGGTGAGGGCGCAGATGCCCGCCAACTGCCGCCAGGGGAAGGGACGTCGGGGCGCCGACGCGACGGAGTCCTCTTCGATGGCCTCTTCAATGGCCTCTTCGGTGGCCGGGCGGGCCGCCGGGCTGGGCAGGGAGGAGGCCATCAGCGGGGCGAGGACCAGGCTCACGGCGTAGACCCAGAAGGGCACCTTCCAGCCCGCCGCGCCCACGGCGCCGCCGAGCACGAAGAAGACGGTGGCCGACGCGGAGGCGCACATCGTCTGCAGCGCGAGGTACTTCACCCGGCGGTGACCGGAGTAGTAGTCGCCGATCAGGGTGGTGCAGCACGTCATGATGGCGGCCTCGGCGACACCGACCAGGGCCCGGCTGGCGATGATCGCGCCGAGCGAGTCCAGCCAGAGCGGTGCCGTGCCGAACACGGCGTACAGGACGGTCATGACGACCAGCAGCCGCTTACGGCCCAGCCGGTCCACGATCACCCCGGCGAACGGGGCCAGCAGCGCCAGCGACAGCGCCGGGACGGTCAGCGCGAGGGGGACGAGCGCCTTGGCGCCCGGCGTCGAGGCGAAGTGGTCCTGCATCTTGGGCAGCACCGGGGCGATCAGCACGGCCCCCAGGATCGGCAGACAGCTGCCCGCCATCAGCAGGGCCACGCGCACCAGATGGGCGGGGCCCGACACGGCGACGGGCGACGGAGCGGCGTCGTCGACCGCGGCGGGAGACGGGGGCGGGGACACGGAACCGGGCATGGCGACTCCAGGGGGCGTGTACGGGAGCGGGCATGCCTTCTACGGGCGCCGACGGCGCACGGCATGCTGTGGATGCCCACACGGCGGATGCGGTGGACGGCCGTACGCCGGCGGCTGGTCCGGACAGCGGCGTGCGGGTAGGACGACTATGAGCCGTCCAACTCCCCGCCGCCATCCTCCACGCGATCCGAATCCCGGATCCGGCTCATCCACGCGGTGGATGACCTCTGAAACGCCGGTCCGGCTCACGACGAGGCGATCACGACGACGATGCCGCCGAAGTTTGCCGCAACCGGCAGGCCTGCCCGCCCGGCACCGACCCCTACCCCTGCGCCGCGGGTCTTCCGCCTCCGCCCCGACAGCCAGCGTCGGCTCCTGAGGCGCGCGCACCCACGCACCTGGCCCCGGGTTCCCCGGACCCCCGGACAACGGAGTGCCGGGCCCGGATACCCGGGCCCGGCATTACGGCCGACCTGTGCCGTCCCCTGAGGGACCGAGGATCAGCTTCTCCTTGCCGTTGTCACCAGCCCTGCTTCTTCGAGTGCTCGTGGTGGTCGGACTTCTTGGGGTGGTCCGGCTTGGACGGGAGTGAGGGCTTGGAGGGCTTCTCGGGGATGGAGGGCTTGGAGGGCAGCGCGGGCTTGTGGGGGATGGATGGCTTGGAGGGGAGTTCGGGCTTGGAGGGGATTGCGGGCTTGTGCGGGATGGAGGGCTTGGACGGGAGTTCGGGCTTGGAGGGGAGCGCGGGCTTCTGAGGAATGGAGGGCTTGGCCGGGAGCGCAGGCTTCTCGGGCAGTGCGGGCTTCGCCGGGAGTGCGGGCTTGGCGGGAAGCGCGGGCTTTTCGGGGAGAGCGGGCTTCGCCGGAAGCTCAGGCTTGGCGGGCAGTGCGGGCTTGGCCGGGAGCGCGGGCTTCTCGGGCAGTGCGGGCTTCGCCGGGAGTGCGGGCTTGGCGGGAAGCGCGGGCTTTTCGGGGAGAGCGGGCTTCG
>NZ_JBITCM010000006.1:389462-520167 GCF_044453205.1 Streptomyces sp. NPDC051738
CTTCGCCGGAGGCTCAGGCTTGGCGGGCAGTGCGGGCTTGGCCGGGAGTGCGGGCTTCTCGGGCAGTGCGGGCTTCGCCGGGAGTGCGGGCTTGGCGGGAAGCTCAGGCTTGGCCGGGAGTGCGGGCTTCTCGGGGAGAGTGGGCTTCGCGGGAAGCACGGGCTTGGCGGGCAGTGCGGGCTTCGCCGGGAGTGCGGGCTTGGCCGGCAGCTCAGGCTTGGCTGGGAGCGCGGGCTTGACCGGCAGCGCGGGCTTGGCGGGAAGCTCAGGCTTCGCCGGGAGTACCGGCTTCGCCGGCAGCGCGGGCTTGACCGGCAGCGCAGGCTTCTCGGGAAGTGCGGGCTTGGCCGGCAGTTCGGGCTTCGCCGGGAGTACCGGCTTGACCGGCAGCGCGGGCTTGACCGGGTGCACTGGCTTGACCGGCAGTTCGGGCTTGGCCGGCAGTTCGGGCTTGACCGGGAGCGCGGGCTTGACCGGGTGGACCGGGTACACCGGCTTGACCGGGTGTTCCGGCTTGATCGGGTAGGCCGGCTTCACCGGGTGGTCGGGCTTGATCGGGTAGGCCGGCTTGACCGGATGTTCCGGCTTGATCGGGTACACCGGCTTCACCGGGTGGTCGGGCTTGATCGGGTAGGCCGGCTTGACCGGATGTTCCGGCTTGATCGGGTACACCGGCTTCACCGGATGCTCCGGCTTGATCGGATAGGCCGGCTTCACCGGATGCTCCGGCTTGACCGGGTGGTCCGGCTTCACCGGATGCCCTGGATAGGCCGGCTGCGCCCCATGCCCAGGGTGGGCGGGCTTCGCCGGATACGGCGGGTGCGGGGTGGTGTGGTCCTGTGCGTTGGCGGCACTCGCGCTCGCCAGGGCGGCTGCGGCGAGCGCGGCCGCCATGGCCGGCGCCAGAACAGATCGCCATTTCGGCGATGTCGTCATTTGCTTCCACTCTCCTCGACTTGGTTCAGGGCCTCGTGACGGCTGGTCAGCACCAAGAGCCGGACAGTGGAATGAATAGGAAATCGGCTGATATGAATAACGCTGCGACGGTCATAAGCCACCGGATGGGGTAGCGCACGCGGTCACCGATTGGCCCGGGTGGTGGCAGGGCGGCGATGCGGCAGGGCAGTTGCACCACACGACACGCCTGCGCCGCCGGTACGCACATCCGACGGACCGTCAGGTCGCCCACGGGCCCGACCCATCGGGCTTTCGGCGCGCGTCGACAAGCGCCTTGGTGACGCCGTCCGTCGCCTCGCTCCGGCTGGCCCGCCCCTGACCCACGGCCCCCGGGCGTAGCGCGAACTTCGCGGACATCACGTCCACCGCGACACTCCCCGCCCCCGCCGCCACCCTGCCTCGGTCGGCGGGGTTATCTGAATGTTTCATCAGTTCTATTGACTGACATCAGTCTCGAAAGTGAAGCTTTCCTCAACCGATCACTGCACCAAGGAGACAGCCGAAGTGGTCCCGCTGACCGTCCTCACCTCCGTCCTGGCCGTCTGGTTCGCGTTCCTGGGCGTCGGTAAGGCCATCGGCGCCGCCCCGATGGTGGAACGTGCCGCTCACGTGGGATTCGGGCTCGGCGTGTACCGGGTCATCGGCGCTCTCGAACTCGCCGGCGTGATCGGGCTGCTCCTCGGGCTGATGCTGCCGGCGCTGGGCGCCCTGGCGGCGGCCGGGTTCCTGCTGCTGCTCACCGGGGCGGTCGCGGCGCACCTGCGTGCCGGGGACCGACTGTCCGCGGTGGTACCGGCGATCGTCTCGGCCCTGGTCGTGGTGGGCTACCTGATCGCCCTCTTGCGGTAGCGATCCCCGCCGACCAACGATCACGGCTACTGGCCGCTGCGCATGCGGGAGGTCTACGTCGACGAGCAGAACATCTTCGAGTGGGTTCTCGGGCAGGTCACCGCCCCGAGCGGCGGCCGTTGGTGGACCGACGGTCACGACGACGCCGTGGGCCACCGCACGGTCCTCCTGCTGCGCCGGCGCCGCGGGGTACGCGGCCGGGCGTTCCGGACGTACGTCCACGACCGCATGGGTCCCGCGCTGCACACTGCCGGAGCGCGGGCCTGCGGACGTACACCTTCCTGCCCTGGTCCCGCTTCATGCACCTCACGCCGGGCTTCGTCGACGTCTGTCTAAGGACAGCGCATGTCGATGGCTTGCGGAGGCAGTTGATGAAGTAACGGGCGCAAAGACAACGGATATCGCTGATCTGGGACGATGCCGCTCAGAGAGCCCGTCGAGAGCCTCACCAGGACTCACTGCGCGGCTTGCCCCTGCTGCTGAAGGATGGCGGGGCGGCCTCCTAAGCTCGCCCCATGGTTAATTTGGCCCCTTACGAGCAGACCTGGATCGACGTCCTGGACGAGCTGAAGAACTGTCCCGGGATCGAAGTCCTCAACGAGTACCGGGAGATCGACCCCGAGATCGAGGATGCCGAGACCAGCGTCGACACCGTCTCCGTCGCCACGGGCATGCCGTTGGGCCCGTCCTTCCGGGACAGTCACTTCCGGTTCGAGTATCTCGGCAGCGCCTGGCAGAGCGCCGAGGGCGAGGATCACTTCATCACCGGGGAGTTCTGCCTGGAGGCCCTGGAGACTGCCGTGCTGAATCAGCGGCCGCTCGAACTGTGGGCGAACATGACGCCCGAGCAAGAACGGCTTCAGTCCGAACTCCGGTGCATCGACGGAACGCCCGAGTGGGGCACAGGCCATCTCGCCGCGCTCAGGGTGCAGCCGGGTGTTGAGCAGCCCGAGATCTGGTTCGACAAGACCAGCGACCACTATTACACGCTGGACCTGGACTACCAGGGCTATCTCGACGCCCTGCGCGTCACGAAGGGCACCTTCGGCTGGCAGTACCTGTTCACCGAGTCCTCGCTCAAGGGCAGCGACAGCACGGTCGCCAGGCTCCGCACGATGCTCGAACTGTTTCCCAAGTGGTTTCCCGACCACGACTACAAGCCGTTCCGGCGACGGCTGGACATGGCTCTCAAGCGTCGTTGACACAGTGGAAGGGAGTGGCGAGCACACGATCGCCGACCTCGCTGAGTTGTTCTCCATGAGCCGGTCGACGATGGCCGCGCAGAGGCGGGGTCGGTGAAGGTCTTGGTCCAGCCGCCGAAAGACTCGTTGGATGCGATGGCGACGCTGTTCCTCCCCTCGCGCTCAGTCCGCACCTGGAAGAGGAGCTCGGCGCCGTGGCGGTCCAGTTCCACGTAGCTGAACTTGCGTTCAAGCTCCCGCATCGACTTACCACCGCGATGGTCTGCTGCTCGATAAAGCCACCACGCCCGGTGTCGGTCACGACACCCCAGTCTTCCGCCGCTACCACGCGAGCGTCGTCATCGGAACCGACAGCCGCGCCGCCCTGGACGACCTGCTCCACTCCGAGCAGGTCGCCGGACTCCTCGCCGACCAGCACACGGTCCTGACGGCCGTACACGCCTACACGGTGGAGCGAGCCGTGCCCGTCATCCGCGCGTGACGTGCCCCCGCCGCATCGCCGAGGAATTCGACGCCGGCGGCCGACAGTTCGGCGGAGGCGGCCTCGATGTCGTCGCGTTCCAGGTGACGCCCTGTGTCTTCATGGTGTGGATCTCCCTGACGGTGCTTGTCAGGTGGTTCTCAGAAGGCGCCGGGGGTGCGGCCGAGGGTGTCCGTGGGGTCGCCGGGGTCGGTTCCCTTGACCTGGCCGAAGTAGAGCTCGACCTGGGAGCGGAAGCGTTCGACGGCGTCGCGGTTGGACATGAACTTGGCGAAGGCCTTGGGGTCGGTGTTCTTGTACGACGCCAGGGGCTTGAGGCCGGTCGGCGGGGCGACGTCCTTGCGGGTGGACCAGGTCCAGGTGGCGATGGCGTTCTTCTGGACGGCCTGGGAGTTCAGCCAGCTCATGAAGAGCTTGGCGCCGGCCTTGTGCGGGGCCTGCTTGAAGATGGCGCCGCGCTGGGCCCAGGAGTTGAAGCGCTCGGTGTTCGAGAAGACCTGGGTGCCGTTGGGGCGGGCGTCGCCGCCTACGGCGATGGAGGCGCGGTAGTCGCCGCTCGCAACGCCGGCCGCGGAACCGGGGACGCCGCGGATCAACTTGGGGTTCTGCGCGGCCAGCTCGGCGAGGTAGTTCCAGCCGTACTCGTCGACGATCTGCTTGTAGCCGAAGAGCACGGCGTCGTCGTCGTTCGGGTAGGTCAGGATCAGCTTGTTCTTGTACTCGGGCTTGAGCAGGTCCGTGCCCTTGAAGTCGCTTGCCTTCGTCGGGAGTTGCTTGGCGTTGACGATGTAGGAGAAGGCGCCGTAGAAGACGCCGGTGTAGTAGCCGTCCTTGTCCTTGGCGTTGGTGAACACCTTGTCCCAGCCGACCGGCTTGTACTTGAGCAGGTCGCCGTGCTTCTTCCAGCGGTCGAAGTCCTGGCTGGTCTGCAGGATGGCGGCGTCGGCGACGAGCTTGCCGGTGGCGAGCTGGTTGTCGATGCGGGCGTCGTGGTACTTGCTCAGGTCGGTGACCAGGTTGAGCTTCACGTCCGGGAACTGCTGGGTGAATGCCTTGGCCAGCGAGTCCCACTGGCCCGGCGCGTCACCGCCCATGTAGACGGTGACCTTCCCGCCCTCGGCCTCCGCCGCCTTGTAGAGCGCCGCCAGCTGATCCTGCTCGCTCGCGGCGGCAGGGCGGTCGGCCCGGTCGGCCTGGGGCGTCTGGGCGATCGCGGTGGTGGCGACCGCGGCGAGCGCGACGCCCGTCGCGACGGCCGCACCGAGCTTGTTCTTCTTGCTGAGCTTCATGGCGATGTGCTGCCTTTCCTGGGCTCGCGAATCCTGGGCCGCCCGCAAAGCGTTTGATACTTCAAACGAACTCTCGCTCGTACGCTACATCGCATGGATTGAAAGTTCAAACATCGCTGGATTGAAGGTTCAAACGAAACGTCGGTAGGCTGCCCCCATGTCCACGACGCCGCGCTGGCTCACCTCCGAGGAACAACAGGCCTGGCTGGCCTACATCGATTTCTCCACCCTGCTGAGCGATCACCTGAACCGGCAGCTCCGGCGGGACGCGGGACTGACCCACGCCGACTACACCCTGCTGAGCCACCTCTCCTCGGTCCCCGACCGCACCCTCGGCATGTCCGAGCTGGCCCACCGGCTGAAGATCACCCGCAGCCGCCTCACCCACGCCGTGACCCGCCTCCAGCAGGCCGGCCACGTGGACCGCCGTGACGACCCCGCCAACCGGCGCAACCAGCTCGCCACCCTCACCGACCAGGGGCAGGAGCTGCTGGAGCGGACGGCCCCGGGCCATGTCGAGGCCGTGCGCCGTGCGGTGTTCGACGTCCTGACCCCCGACCAGGTCCGCCAGTTCGCCGAGATCGGTGAGGCGATCGGCACGGCACTGCAGCGCGCCGACGACGGTACCGAGGCCGAACCGGAGGCGCTGCCCTGGCGGCGGCGGTAGCGCGCCCCGCAGCTCCCGGCAGCAGCTCCCGCCCGCAGCTCCCGCCCTCAGCGGCTGCGGCGTTCGGCCCCCAGACGGGCGTAGTACTCGATGAGATCCGGCGCGTCCACCGCCGCGGCGTTGACGACCTGCTCGGCGGGGGCGCCCTGGAGGAGGCGTTTGACCGGGACCTCGAGCTTCTTCCCGGTGCGGGTGTGCGGGATGGCCGGCACTTCGAGGATCTCGTCGGGGACGTGGCGGGGTGAGGCGCCGGTGCGGATGGCGTCGCGGATGCGGTCGCGCAGGGCGTCGTCGAGGCTCGCCCCGGCCGCGAGGACCACGAACAGCGGCATCCAGTAGCCGCCGTCCGGC
Organism: Streptomyces sp. NPDC051738; assembly: GCF_044453205.1. NCBI lineage: Bacteria > Bacillati > Actinomycetota > Actinomycetes > Kitasatosporales > Streptomycetaceae > Streptomyces > Streptomyces sp. NPDC051738. The sequence continues at coordinate 395,259 of NZ_JBITCM010000006.1, forward strand.
TCCTCCGCGCCGATGACCAGCGCCTCGGCGATCTCGGGGAGCCGTTCGACGACGTCGTGGATGTCGGCGCTGCCCAGCCGCACGCCGTTGCGGTTGAGGGTGGAGTCGGAGCGGCCGTGCACGATCACCGAGCCGTGTCCGGTGACCGTGATCCAGTCGCCGTGCCGCCATACGTCCGGGTACGCCGAGAAGTAGGCGGCGCGGTAGCGGCTGCCATCGGGGTCGTTCCAGAAGTACAGCGGCATGGACGGCATCGGGCGGGTGACGACCAGCTCGCCGACCTGGTCGAAGACCGGGAAGCCCTCGGCGTCGTACGCGGCCAGGGCCACGCCCAGGTGGGGAGCCGACAGCTCGCCCGCCCAGACGGGGGTCGTGGGCGCGCTGCCGGCGAAGCCGGAGACGATGTCGGTGCCGCCGCTGATGGAGGCGAGCAGGACGCCGTCGCCGACGTGGTCGCGGACCCAGGGGTACGCGGAGGCGGGCAGCGCGGACCCGGTGCAGCCGATGACACGGATCGACGACAGGTCGTGCACGGACGGGTCGATGCCGAACTTGGCCATGCCCAGCAGGTATTGAGGGCTGGTGCCGAAGACCGTGACGCGGTGGCGGGCTGCCAGTTCCCACAGCACGTCGGGGTGGCTCAGGGGGGCCGGGCTGCCGTCGTACGTGCAGGCCGTGGCGCCGGTCAGGAGGGTCGAGGCGACCAGGTTCCACATCATCCAGTGCGTGGTGGTGTACCACAGGAGGCGATCGCCAGGGCCGAGGTCGGAGTGCAGGCTCAGGGTCTTGAGGTGTTCGAGGAGGACGCCGCCGTGGCTGTGGACGATGCCCTTGGGTAGTCCGGTGGTGCCGGAGGAGAAGACGACCCAGAGGGGGTGGTCGAACGGCACCGGCTCGCAGGCGAGTTCCTCGGAGCGGGTGGAGGCGTCCTCCCACGGGAGGACCAGCGACGGGTAGTTCTCCGAGAGGCCCGGGAGGCCCGCGTGGTCCACCAGTACGGTGGCCTTCAGCGTCGGCAGCGCGTGGGCCAGTTCGAGGGCGGCGTCTCGGCGGTCGTGGGTGGTGCCGTTGAAGAGGTAGCCGTCGGCGGCGATCAGGACGGTGGGTTCGAGCTGGGCGAAGCGGTCGGCGGCGGCCTTGGGGGCGTAGTCCTGTCCGCACACCGACCACACGGCACCCAGGCTCGCCGCGGCCAGGAACGCGACGATCGCGTGCGGGGTGTTGGGCAGATAGCCGACAACCCGGTCGCCGGGTCCCACCCCCAACTCGCGCAGGGTGGCGGCGACGGAGGCGACCTGTGCGCGCAGCCGCTTCCCGGTCACCTCGTACCCGGCGCCCGTCTCGTCGAGGGCGACGATCGCCGCCTCGTCGTCCGTGAGATTGCGCAGCGCGTGGTGGGCGTAGTTGAGCGTGGCGCCGGGGAACCAGCGGGCGCCCGGCATCCTTTCCTCGGCCAGCACCTGCTCGTACGGCGTCTCGGCGTCGACGCCGAAGTACTCCCACACCGCACCCCAGAAGCCCTCCAGGTCGGTCACCGACCAGCGGTGCAGGGCGGCGTAATCGGCATCGGCCTCGACGCCTCGGTGCCGGGCGGCCCAGCGGGCGAAGTCGACGATGCGGCTGGCGGCCGCCGCCTCCGGATCGGGCGTGAAGAAGGGGGTCGGGGTCGGGGTGTTCATCGTGTGGTGCTCCTCAACAGGCTTTTCTCAACGGTCCGTTGGGAAGGAAGGGGGCTTCGTGTGGTGTGCAGCAGGGACGCCCAGCCGGCCGTGCCCGTGAACGCGCCGCCGCCCGCCGGGACGACGTCCATCACGACCCGGTCCGGTCGCAGCAGCGCGGCGTCCGCCCGGCCCGCGCGCAGCCAGTCGGCGAGGCGGCCGTCGTCACCGAGGCCGGCCACGGGGAGGATCCGGGCGCCGAGGCCGTCGGCGACCGCGCGCAGGGAGGGGGAGAGCGGTACGGCGGTCAGGACGGCGAAGGAGTCGCCGAGCAGGTCGTCGAGGCGGGCGCGCCGCCCGTCGGCGCTCACCCAGGGCTGCGGGCAGAAGCGGCCCGCGAGACCGCCGCCTCTCCCGGTGCGGCGGCGGACGAGCGGCCCGGCGGTCAGTCCCGGACTGAGGTCGCGGGCGACCGCCGTACTCAGCCCGGGGACCCGGACGGCCGCGCCCAGGAGTCCGCGCCGGACGGCGGCGGCGCCGTCCTGGCCGCCCGTCATGGCCCAGCCCATGGCCACCGCGAGCCGGATCACATGGCGGGCGTGCGGCCGGCGCTCGCTCTCGTACGTCTCCAACAACCGTTCCTGCGCGCCCTGTTGGAGGACGCGGGCGAGCTTCCAGGTGAGGTTGTAGGCGTCGCGCAGCCCCGCGCACAGGCCCTGCCCGATGAACGGCGGGGTGAGGTGGGCCGCGTCGCCGAGGAGGAAGACACGTCCCCGCTGCCATCGGTCGGCGATCCGCGCCCGGAAGGTGTACTGCGCCTTGCGGACCACCTCGAAGTCGGCGCCGTACGTGAGCTCCACCCACGGGGCGACCAGCTCCCGCAGCCGATCGAGATCCGGCTCCGCGTCGTCGTACAGCCGGAACTCCCAGCGGTAGCGGTCCTCGCCTATCCGCATGAAGGTGGCCGGGCGCCGCGGATCGCAGACCTGCTCGACGCCTTCCCAGCAGCGGACCGGGAGGGTGGTGCGCACGTCGATGACCGTCCAGCGCTCCTCGAAGCGCAGGTCTTCCCAGGTGGCGCCGATGGCAGCGCGGGTCAGGCTGTTGGCGCCGTCGCAGCCGAGGACGGCGTCGGCCCGCAGCAGGTGGTCGCCCGCGTCGTCGCGGTAGGTCACCCGGACCGGGCCGTCGCCGCCCTGCTCGACGCCGACGACCTCCACGCCGTCGCGAAGCTCGCACTGCGGGGTGCGGGCCAGGGCGTCGCGCAGCACCCGTTCCAGCTCGGGCTGGTCGAACATGCTGGTCTGCGGAAAGCCGTGCGTACCCTGCGCGGCGCGCGGGAACTCGGCCAGCACCCGGTGCCGGGCGTCCAGCAGCCGCAGTCCCCGCGCGGGGCGGGCGATCGCGGCGAACTCCTCCTGGACCCCGGCCGCCTGGAGGATACGGCGGACCTCGTCGTCGGTGGCGACGGCGCGGGGGAGGGGATAGATGTCGTGGTGGCGTTCGAGGACGACGGTCCTCACCCCACGTCGGGCGAGCAGGAGGGCGGCGGTCACGCCCACGGGCCCGGCTCCGACGATCACCACGGGTACGTCGGCCGAGGTGTGCTCGACGGTCATGTGCGGCTCGTTTCGGGTCAGTTCGCGTCGCTGACGGGGGTGCGCTGCTCGCCGAGGTCGATGCGCCCGTCCGGGGTGGCGATGGTGGCGGTGACGACGTCGCCCTGGTGCAGGTAGTGGGGGTTCTTGGCCTGGGTCTTGAAGAACGCCTTCCACTTCACGGCGGGCGGGAGCAGCGCGCCGATCTTCTCGACGGCCTTGGGTGGGGCCTTCAGCGCCGTGCCGCCGGGGGTGCCGGTCAGCAGCAGGTCGCCGGGGTCGAGGGTCTGGAACCGGGCCAGCAGCGTGAGGGCCTGCGCCGGGCGGACGATCATGTCGGCGAGGGTGCGGTCCTGGCGCAGGTCGCCGTTGACGCTCAACCTCAGCCGCAGGTCCAGGAGATGGGCGAAGTCCTCCGGGTCCAGCAGGGCCAGGTGGGGGCCGGTCGGCGTGAAGGTGGGGTACGACTTGCTCTCGTAGAACTGCGTCTTGGTCAGCTGTACCTCGCGGGCACTGACGTCGTTGGTGATGACGAGCCCGGCCACGTACGAGGGCAGGTCCCGCTCCTCGACGACGGTGCCGATGGGCAGCGGCGCCCCCATCACCAGGCCGAGCTCGACCTCGTAGTCGAGGAACTTCACGTGCGGGGGCCGGACGATGGCCTCGCCCGGGCCGCTGACCGAGCCGGACGCCTTGCGGAAGAAGGCGGGCGGGATGTCGCCGGTGAAGCCCGAATCGCGGGCGTGGCTACGGTAGTTGACCATCTGGGCGACCACCCGGCAGGGGGTGGTGACCGGGGAGAGCGCTACCAGGTCGGCGACGGGAGTGCCCGGCTCACCCGAATGGGCCGCCTCTCGCACGGCGGCGCGGTCGGCGAGCAGGTCCGCGGTGGTCGCCGCCTTGGTGTCGACGGGGACGGCGCGGTCGCCGAGGACCACCCACCAGCCGTCGGCGGTGCGTAGGACGTTCGTACTCATGTCAGGGCCTTCATCTTGGGGAGGGGAGGGGAGGGGGAGGGGGAGGGGGTCAGGTGTTGGCGGCCTTGAGCAGGCCGAGGAGACGGGCCGGGTCCATCTCGTTGTCGCCGCGCAGGGCCTCGATGACGTCGCGGACCCGCTGCGGGGAGGGGCTCGCGCCGAGGAAGTCGCGGGTGGCGGGCGGGCCCCACTGGGCGAGACCGCTGGTCGACATGGGCGCCCAGCCGGGCTCCAGGTCGCAGGAGAACAGGTCGCCGTCGGCGAAGTGCTCCAGCATGAAGTGATCGGGATCGCGCCAGTAGTCGAAGAGCTGGCTGCCCTGGATGTGCCGGCCGATGCCCCAACTGCGCTTGTAGCCACGCTCGTTCAGGTACTCGCCACCGGCCGCGATCGAGTCGAGGTCGGTGACCTGGTAGGCGGAATGGACATAACCCGTCCCCGGCCCCAGGTGCATGGCCAGCGTGTGGTGGTCGGCCGGCACGCTGCCCAGATCGCAGCGGATGAACGCCATCGTCGGGCCGCGCCCGCGCTGCCCGTCCAGGAACAGGAAGTCGGACACGATCATGCCGAGCGTGTCCAGATACCAGTCCAGGGCCCGGCCGAACACCCGTGTCTCCAGCACCACATGACCCAGCCGCTGGATGCGGGACGGCTCGCGGGGCGGACGCTGCGTGACGTTCGTACGGCGGTGCTCGGTGCCGAAGTTGAGCAGCAGGGGCCGCTGCTCCGGCAGGGCCGGCAGCTCCTCGCCGCAGTGCACGACCCGCACCGGGAAGCCCGACGGGTCGAGCAGGTGCACGGCCTTGCCGCCGCCGGGCACGTCCGCGTCCCGTACGACCGTCCCCGTCGCCCGCGCCAGCCGGTCCAGGTCGGCCCGCTCGGCCGCGCGGAACGCCGGGCCGATGAAACGGGACGTACGGCCCTGTCGGATCACCATGCACGGGGAGCCGGCGAAGGTGCCCCGCAGCCACAGCTCCCGCTCGGTGCGTGCGGCGATGCCGAAGCCGAAGTCGCGGGCGAAGACCTCGGCCCGGTCCAGGTCGGGCTTCTCGAACTCCAGCCACGCCAGGTCGGCGACCTTGATCACGGGGTTCCGGGACCGACCTGGATGCTCGCCGAGCAGGGCGCCCTGCTCACTGTGGAGGTCCTGATGGGCTGTTCTGGACATGGCGTCCTCCAAGCAACATTGCCGTAATGAGGAAATCATCAGCATTGACTTCTCAATCGTCAATAGCTGAACCCGCTGAAAGTGATGGAGTCATCAGAACTGTGGCATCAGATGGCCCGTTGCTAGACTCGCGCATATGTCGACGTCAGCCCTGCCCCGCAACCGATTCGAACGGCGCCGTGCCGAGACCCGGCAGGCACTTGTCCGTGCCGCCCGGCAGATCCTCGCCGAGACCGGGGACACCAGCGCCAGCATCCAGGCGATCGCCGAACGCGCCGACGTCGGCTTCGGCTCCTTCTACAACCACTTCGAGTCGAAGACGGAGCTGTTCGACGCGGCGGTGAAGGACGCCCTCGAAGAGCTCGGCCAGACCTTCGACGAGCATCTGGAGGGCATCGACGACCCCGCGGAACTCGTCGCGGCGGGCTTCCGGCTCAGCGCGCGCATGGCGGAGTCCCGCCCGGAGTTGATGCAGGTGCTGCGCCACCGCGGACTCGGCCACATCCACTCCGACTCGGGCCTGGCGCCGCGCGCCCTGCGCGACCTTGAGGTCGGCGTCGCCTCCGGCCGCTTCGTCATCGTCGACCCGGTGGCCGCGCTGACCGCCGTCGGCGGCTCGCTGCTGGCACTGCTGGAACTGCGGTTCGCGCGGCCGGAACTCGACGGGGACGAGGCCGCGTCCAACCTGGCCGAGATGCTGCTGCGGATGCTGGGCGTACCGCCCGAGGACGCCCGCGACGTCGCCCGGCGCCCCCTGCCCGACCTCGGCTGACGAAGGTCCGCGGGGTCACGCGGACGTCGAACTCGGGCGGAAGGTCACCGACTTGCCGGTGAAGCGGGCCTCGATCCCGCTCTCCGTGGTGGTGACCGACCGCAGGTGCAGCCCGGCGGGGATGTTGTGCAGCGGGACGGGCGCTTCCAGGGCCTTGTCGAGCAACGCCTCGGCGGGCGGGATCAGTTCGCCCTCGGCGACCCGGACGTCCCTGAAGGCGATGCGGTTGCCGGAGGCCGCCGAGACGGCCGTGCTCACGGTCACGTCCCCGGCGAGCGGCAGGCTGACCGTCAGGTTCGCCCGGCCGGGCCCGTCGCCCTGCGAGACGTGCAGGCCGAGCGCGTTCGACAGGTCCTCGTACGACAGGAAGGCGGTCGCCTCGACGTCGCGGGCATGCGCCTCGTCGGCGCTCCCCGAGGTCTTGAGTCCGTCGAGGCCGATGGACAGCTTCGTCACCGGCAGCGGTCGGGTTGCCCCGCGGGCGGGTATGTCGTGGGCGGTGATGTCGACATGCCGCAGGCTGCCGTCCGCCAGCTGCGTCAGCACGGGAAAGCCGCTGACGTGCACCGAAGGTCGCTTCGCTGTCCCCATGCCGTCCTGGAACGCCTTGGCCGTACGGCTCTCCACGCCGGCCGCGGCGACCCGGTCGACGGCGACGGCGCCGAGGAGCAGGGCCGTGAGGGAGGCGATGGCGATGATCTTGCGGCGTCGCCCAGGGGTCGGGGAGCTCACGTAGGTGGCTGTGTCGGTGTAGTAGGCGTGGGCGTCGGTGTAGTGGGCGTCGCCGTAGTGCGTGTCGCCGTAGTAGTACGGCTCACCCACGGTTTTCTCGTTGTACGGGGGCTGGTGCATGGCGTTCCTCTCGAACTGGTGGTGCTGGTGGTGCTGGTGGTGCTGTTCGGGCTGTGGTCTCCGGCCGTGCGTGAGTAGCCGGGGCCGGGGCCGGAGCCGGAGCCGGAGCCGGACTCGGGCGCGGCGTGGGGTTACCGGGCGCAGACGAGTTCGGGGCGATCGAGCCCGCGGACCCGCGCCGCGGCGAGGTCGCCGTCCACCCCGAGCGCGATCAGTACGGCCGTCGCGCTGCCGCTGCCGTCGTCGCTCCAGGTGCCGGCGTTCACGCATTCGAGGAGCGCCAGGATCAGCCGTTCCAGGGCCCTGCTGAGCGGTTCCGGCGGGACGCTGGTGTGGAAGACGCCCTGCTGCTGCCCCCGCGTGATGATCGCCCTCGCGGTGTCGCGGGCGGGGCCGAGGATCTCGTTGACGCGTTCCTCCCCCAGATCCTGGGGCGCGAGCCGCAGCAGCGTGCGATAGCGGTCGCCGACGGGCCAGAGGGCCAGCACGAAGCCCGCCATCGCGTCGATGGCCTCGGGGCCGGGGTCCGGCGCGCCTGTCAGGGCCCGCCGCAGTGCCTCCGCGGCGTCCGTGACAAGCCCCTCGACCAGCGCGGACCGTCCGGCGAAGTGGTCGTAGACGGTACGGCGCACCACACCGGCGACCTCGGCGATGTCACCGAGGCTGCTCTCGGGGGCGCGGCCGAGTTGCTGTCGTGCCGCTTCGAGGATGCGGGCCCGGGTGAGCTCTGTCTGGCGGCGTCCACCGCCTGTGACCTGCGGGTTGGGCATGTACGACCTCCAATCGACGGGGCGGGCACCTCGATACTTGCACAACGGCGAGCAATTAACTAGTCTGCGCATTGTTGGGTAATTAACTGTGTCCGGTCGGGGACGCGGCCATGCCGGCGCTGCTCCCGCCGATCCATCGATCCATCGATTCAGAGATCCATGGCGAACACGTCGCTGATCGTGGCCGCGCCCGACATGACCGTGACCTGGGCCTGAGCAGCAGTGACCGCTGGGGGGCACCTCCCACGCCCTTGAGGCAGTGGGGGAGGGGCATCGACGGCTACACCGTCCCGTACGCCGCGCTGGTGCTGGTGCTGGTGCTGGTGCTGGTGCTGGGCTCGATCGGCGACAAGTACAGCCGCCGGGGCGCGCTCGTCCTGGGCCTGCTGATCTTCGTGGGCGGTTCGGTGATGGGCGGCCTGGTCGACGAGACGAGCCTGGTGATCCTCGCCCGAGCGGTCACGGGCGTGGGTGCCGCCGTCGTCATGCCGGCCACGCTGTCGCTGCCGGTCGCGATCTTCCCGAAGGCGGAGCGCGCCAAGGCCATCACGGCCTGGACCGCCACCTCCGGCCTCGCCATCGCCGCCGGCCCGCCGGCCGCCGGCTGGCTCCTAGAGGACCACGCCTGGGGCTCGACCTTCCTGATGAACGTGCCGATCGCGGTCCTCGGCGTCGTCGGCGCACTGCTGCTCGTGCCGTCGTCGAAGGCGGAGAAGATGGGCCGGATCGACTACGTCGGCGGTCTGCTCTCGATCGTCTCCGTCGGCTCACTGGTGTACGCGACCATCGAGGGCCAGCACTTCGGCTGGGGCGTCGGCCCGATCGCCGCGGCCGTGGTCGCGGGCGTGGCTCGGCCGGCCTTCGTCGCCTGGGAGCTGCGTCATCCCCACCCGATGCTGAATGTGCGCAAGTTCAGGGAGCGCCCCTTCAGCGGGTCGATGCTGGCGGTGCTGTTCTTCTTCGGCACCTTCGGAGCGAACTGCTACTCCACCCAGGGGGAGTCGGCGACGGCGGAGGCCGCCCGGGACGAGGACTGCGCAGCCTCCGTACGGTGACGCGGGCTCGACCGCCTGACCGCCCGAACCCCCGCAGCCTGCCCGGCCTCGCCCCGACGAGTCCGGGCCGCGGGCGTTCCGAGGTGCCCGGTCGGCGCCCGCATCCCGACGATCCGTATCCGCCCGTGCGGCGTAACGTCGACACTGTGGACGTCACCGCGGACAGCCTCGTCTCCCGTGCCGCACATGAAATCGGCCTGCGCGTGGAGAGCCTGATCGCCGACGTGGAGGAGTGCCTGCGACGCGAGCTGCCCGAGCTGTGGGAGGACGCGGACATCGCCCGCATGACGACGGACAACATCACCGAGCACGTCCTCGTCGCCATGGCCGGCCTGGAACACGGCATCGAGCCGACCCGGATCGATCCGCCCGCCGCCGACATCGCCCGCGTCCGTCGGCTGGCCCGGCACGGGACACCCGTCAGCGCGATGCTGCGCGGCCACCGGCTCGCCCAGGGCATCGCCCTCGACCGGCTGCTGGCCGAACTGCCCCGGCTGACGAGCGACCCCGAGCTGATCGGGGCGGCGGCGCGCAAGGTGATCGCGGTCACGACCGGGTACGTCGACCGCACGTCCGAGCAGGGCGTCGTGGCGTACCAGGAGGAGCGGCACCGTCGGCTCAGGGGGCGCTTCTCGATGGTGAACGAGGCCGGCATGCGCATCGGCACCACCCTGGACATCGCCCGCACCACCGAGGAGTTGGCGGATCTCGCCACCGAGCGGTTCGCCGACGTCGTCACCGTCGACATGCTCGATGCCGCGCTCCACGGCAACGACACCCAGGCTGACGAACCACCCGTACTGCGCCGGGTCGCCCGGCGCTCGGTGACCGGCGACCCCGACCCGACGATCGCACCGCAACAGCTCCACATCTTCCCGGACGGATCGCCGCCGGACCTCGCCCTGGCCACCGGACAGTCCTCACGGCACCACCCGGACGGGCCGGCCGACGCACCCGGGACCCACCCGGTGCACTCGATCCTGGTCGTGCCCCTGCGCGCCCGCGGCACCACCCTGGGCGTGGCCCAGTTCTCCCGCCACCGCAACGTCGACCGCTACGACGACGAGGACCTGCTCCTCGCCCAGGAGATCGCCGCGAAGGCGGCCGTGGCCGTCGACAACGCCTGCCGCTACACCCACGCCCGCACCACCGCCCTCAGCCTCCAGCGCAGCCTGCTCCCGACGCGCACCCCACCGCAGTCCGCCGTCGAGGTCGCCTGCCGCTACCTGCCCGCCGGAGGCCGGGTCGGGGTGGGCGGCGACTGGTACGACGTCATCCCGCTGTCCGGAGCCCGAGTCGCCCTCGTGGTCGGCGATGTCGTCGGCCACGGCATCCACGCCGCCGCCACGATGGGCCGGCTACGGACCGCGGTACGCACCCTGGCCGACATCGACCTGCCGCCCGACGAACTGCTCACCCACCTCGACGACGTCGTCATCCGCCTTTCCGCCGAGGCCGCCACCGACCCGGACGCCGAGACCGCCTCCGCGGAGCTGGGCGCCACCTGTCTGTACGCCGTCTACGACCCGGTCGGGGGCAGCTGCACCCTCGCCCGAGCCGGGCATGTGCTGCCCGCGGTGACGACCGGCGCCGGCGCGGTCGGGACCCTCGATCTGCCACCGGGCCCACCGCTCGGCCTGGGCGGCCTGCCCTTCGAGGCGGTGGAGGTCGACCTGCCGGAAGGCAGCCTCCTCGCCCTCTATACGGACGGCCTGATCGAGGCCCGCGACCACGACGTCGAGACGGGCCTCACCCTGCTCCACCAGGTTCTCGCCCGGTCCGCCCCCTCCCTGGAGTCCACCGCCGACGCCGTGCTCGAAGCCCTGCTGCCGGCCCGCCCGGACGACGACGTCGCCCTCCTGCTGGCCCGCACCCACGCCCTCGGGGACCGCCAGGTCGCCACCTGGGATCTGGAGCCCGAACCGGCGGCGGTCGCCGGAGCCCGCTCGAACGTCGCCCGGCAGCTGAGCACCTGGGGTCTGGACGACCTCGACTTCACCACCGAACTGGTGGTCAGCGAACTCGTCACCAACGCCATCCGCTACGGCCGTCCCCCCATCCGGCTGCGCCTCATCCTCCCCCGGCTCCCTGGCGGGCCGGGCGATGCCCCCAACGGCAGCCTCCTGTGCGAGGTCTCCGACGCCAGCGGCACCACTCCGCACCAGCGCCGCGCCCGCACCTACGACGAGGGCGGCCGCGGCCTCCTCCTGGTCGCCCAACTCGCCGAACACTGGGGCACCCGGCACGCCAGACACGGCAAGACGGTCTGGGCGGAACTGAACGAGGGGGCCGGAGTGGACGCCTTCACCTCCGTCTGGGCCTAGCCCTGCCCGCGGGTTTGGGCCGGTCCCGTGGCTGGGGCCGATGCGACGTGAGACGCGGCTTCAGCGCGCCGCGCCGTCGCGAGCCCTGGTCCCGGGGGCGTATGCCTGACGGAGCTCCTTCTCCAGCAGGGTGAAGGACTTGGGCACCCCGCCCGGCTGCGGCTTGCCCTCCTTATGGCCCACGACGCGGTAACCGGCCTCCTGGTAGTAGGCGTTGAGGGGCGCGTTGCCGGCCAGGCAGTCCAGGCGTACCCAGGTCCGGCCCACCGCGGCCACTCGGCGTTCCGCGGCCCTCAGCAGCAGGCGCCCCGTCCCGCGCGTGGCGATGCTCCGGTCCACCATGAGTCGGTGCACATACCCGGCCACCGGCGGCTGCGGACCCCAGGCGGCCTCGTCCTCCCACCACAGCTCCCAGGCACCGGTGACGCGCCCGTCGGCCTCCGCGAGCCAGACCTCGCCACCCGCCATGACCCGGCGGAAGTGCTCCTCGTCCAGTTCCCCCGGCCGCCACTGCCCGGTGATGCCACGGGCGAGCATCCAGCGGGCCGCGTCGTCGCGGAGGCGGACGAGCGTGGTCAGATCGGCCTCCGTGGCGGGGCGGATGCGTAGATCATGCCGGCGTAGGTCATTCACGGCGGATCCGGTCATGTCCTGTCGGACGCCCCCGAGGCGAGCTGTAGCTCCAGGAGTGGTTCGAGCTGGGCGGCCCACTCCGGGTGCATGGCCGCCTTCCGCTCGTGCAGTGCCATGATCGCGCCGGCCAGCTCCGGGGCCATGTCGTCGGAGAGGTCGGGGCCGATGGAGATCTTGGCCAGGTGCGGGAGGATCTCGGGATCTCCCGCCAGGTGAACCGGGTCGTGCATGTACCGCTCCAGGGCCGCCAGGTCCTCGATGCCCACGCAGTAGGCGTGGGTGAGCCCCTCGGCGGGATCGCCCAGGCTCTGTCCGACGGTGGCGAACGAGACCGACTCGACGGACGCCGTTCGCCGCATCAGGGCGAGTACTTGGGCCTTCTGCTCCTCGGTCGTCCCGTCCTTGAAGGCGAAGCGCAGCGTGTGAACGATCATGGGTTCCCGCCCCTCGATTGAATCGTCGACTGAACCAGTTGGTTCAGTAAATCTTCCTGGTCGGTAACGCACCTAGAATGAACCCATGGGTTCAGGAGCGTCAACTGGCGCCGGCGCCGGCGGCGTCTCGCGCGGGCGTGTCGACAAGCGGCAGGCGATCCTCGACGCCGCGTTCGCCGTCTTCGCGCGGCGCGGCTACGCGCAGGCATGCGTCCAGGAGATCGCGAAGGAGGCAGGCGTCGCCAAGCCGACCGTCTACAGCCACCTGAACGACAAGGAGACGCTCTTCCGCTCCACCGTCGAGGCGGCGGCCGACACCCTGATGGCGGAGAACCTCGCGGCAGTCGAGCGGCTGCGCGATCGAGCCCCGGACCATGACCTGCGTGCGGCGCTGACGGACCTGTCCCAGCGGCTGCTGCGGATCTGCTGCGGCGAACGCGCCCGCGCGCTGCGGTGGTTGACCTACGCCCAGGTGGCGCAGTTCCCCGACCTGATCGAGACCGTGCAGGAGCGCACCGCTCACCGCCCCCGCGCCGCGCTCGCCGATCGGCTGGCCCGCCTCTCGCTCGCCAGCCGTCTGCGCCCGTGCGACCCGGACCAGGCCGCCGAACACTTCCTCGCCCTGCTCACCGGCCCCTTGGAGTTCCGCTCCCGACTGGGTACCCGTCGAGTGCCCGCCGCCGAACTGCGTGACATCGCGGATGCGGCCGTGGACGCCTTCCTGCGCGCGTACGGGAGCGACTGAGCGTTCCCTCGGTCATGCCGCCTTTGTTGCGTCGATATGCGTGCGCCCTGGCGAGCACGGAGGTGTGGGGGAGGTAAGAACCCGGTCGTGGAGCTCGACTCGATCCCCCGGCACCTGTGGGGGATCGGGTGCACTTGGGGAGCGCAAAAGGGCTGGAACGAGGTCAACCCGCCCTGCGGAGCGGGATACTGGTGCCTTCTCGCGACGTGGCGATCAGGGGAGCGAATTGGTGAACTCGGTCGGAGAAGCGGGTCGTTGGGGCGTAGGCGACGGTAGGGAGGGGCGGCACGCGGTCGTCGTGGGCGGGAGCCTCGCGGGGCTGCTCGCGGCGCATGTCCTGGCCGGCCACGCCGACCGGGTGACCGTCGTGGAGCGCGATCGGTTCCCGGACGGGACGCGGCCGCGCCCCGGCGTACCGCAGGGCCGGCATCCGCATGTGCTGCTGGAGGGCGGTCAGTCGGCCCTGGAGTCGCTGCTGCCGGGCTTCCTGGCCGAGTTACGGGCGTCCGGAGCACCGCGGGTGGGCATGCCGTCGGACCTGGTGCTGTGGCAGAACGGCCGCTGGTTCCGCCGGCTGCCCGCGACGACGCACATCTACACCGGTTCGCGCGCGCAGCTCGAGGAGCTGGTGCGGCGGCGGGTTCTGGCCAACCCGGTGATCAGCGTGGTGGAGGGCACCGACGTCGTCGGTCTCCTCGGTGACGCCTCGCGTGTGCGGGGCGTGCTGCTGCGGGACCGCTCCGGTGACGACCGCGGGGAACAGCGGGCCGTCGAGGCCGACCTGGTCGTCGACGCCTCCGGCAGCGGCACCAAGGCCTCGCAGTGGCTCGCGGCGATCGGCGCCGAGTCCCCGCACGAGGAGACCATCGACACGGGGCTCGCGTACGCCTCGCGCATCTACCGCGGCACGAGCGACGTCCTCGACGGTGACACCGCCGGCTACTACGTCTACCCGAGCCCCGACCAGGTCCACGCCGGCGGCGCGTTGCCGCTGGAGGACGGCAGTCACCTGGTCATCGTGTCGGGACTGCGCGGCGACGAACCGCCCACGGGCGACGACGAGTTCGTGACGTACGCCAAGAGGCTGCCGCATCCCCTCCTGCACCGGTGGCTGGACGAGGCCGAACCGCTCTCGCCGGCGTTCGGCTACCGACGGACCGCCAACGTCCGCCGCCGCTACGACCTGCCCGGCCGCAGCCCGGCCGGTTTCCTCGCCACCGGCGACGCCCTGTGCACCTTCAACCCGATCTACGGACAGGGCATGGCCGTCGCCGCGATGAGCGCGGTCGCCCTGCGCGACGCGCTCGCCGATCCACGCCGGACTCCCACGACGCGGCGCGTGCAGCGGGCAGTGCTCACGGCGTCCCGGCAGGCGTGGGACATCTCCGCCGGGGCGGACCGCAAGATGCCGGGCGCGGTCGGCAACGCGGTCGACGGCGGGCCTGCGGACCGTGTTGCCGACTGGTACCTGCAGCGCGTGCAGGACTGTTCCCCCGGCGACCCCGTCGTCGGGCGCGCCTTCCGCTCCGTACTGACCCTCTCCGCGCCCGTCACCGCCCTGTTCGCCCCGCCCGTGGCCCGGGCCGTCCTCTTCCGCCCGCCCGCGCCGACCCCCACGGAGCCGCCTGCGGTGCGGGAGGAACCGCGGGAGGAACCGGGAGGTTGAGCGAGGCGGGCGGCACGTCGGTCAGGCGTCTACGACGGGGCCCGCCCTGCCCATGGGAAAGCCCCGGCTGGACGGGGGAGACCAGCCGGGGCCGTGAGTGGTGACGAGCGGAGGGCGGTCGCCTCTCGGCGAAAGGCTCCATGGGGCTTCAGCCGGACGATCGTCCCCATGGGCTATAGGTGGGGCCCGGGGACACTGTTCCCTCCGCTGGCCACATATAGGTGAACGGTCCACCGCCTCGGGTTGTTCCCTGCGCCGCCAGGGTCCCGCTGTGAGGTGGGGCACTTTGCGTCAACGGCTGCGCGTCACCGGAGAGATTTGGAATACCTGCTGGTCATCATGGCTGGGAAACCCGTAGGTGCTGTCGCTCGGCCAGTTCCTCCGCGCCGACCACGGTCAGAACGGGGGTGCCGGGCGGCGCGAACATGGTCACCACCAGCTGGGACTGCGCGTCCGGAAGGTTGTTGGCGCCCTGGTAATGGATCACGTCGCCCCCGGGCTCGAACAGGGCGTCACCGGCCTTGAGTACCCGGGGCGGCTGCCCTTCCAACTCGAAGACGATCTCGCCCTGAGTCACATAGCCGAAGAGCGGCCCGGGGTGCCGGTGCGGCGGCGCGCCGGGGTCACCGGGCGCCAGGGTGACCCGGATGGTCCTGGCCTCGGCGCCGGCCGGGATCCTGGCCACCGCGTCCGGCAGGGTCGTGATCACCTCGACGCCTGGGGGCAGGTGTGCGTGCTCAGCACTCATGTATTCCTCCAAACAGAGACTGTCCCCAGTAAGGACAGGTCTGCCTCCCTGTTTGTGACAGCGCTGTGCGGCGGGACGGGGCGGGACGGGGCGGGACGGGTCCCGGGCCGACAGTTCTACCCTCCGCGGATGACTTCCGATGAGGTGCGCAGGCCCCCGGCGCCGGTACTCGCAGCGGTTGTGGTCTACGCGCTGTTCGCCGCCGTCTTGCTGATCTTTGCTCTGGGTGTCGCTATCGCCGGTGCGCCCGCATTGGCCCTGCT
This sequence comes from Streptomyces sp. NPDC051738, assembly GCF_044453205.1. Lineage (NCBI taxonomy): Bacteria > Bacillati > Actinomycetota > Actinomycetes > Kitasatosporales > Streptomycetaceae > Streptomyces > Streptomyces sp. NPDC051738. The sequence continues at coordinate 410,922 of NZ_JBITCM010000006.1, forward strand.
CGGACTCGTGGGGCTGCCATGGCGTCGACGGCACCTCGCCACTCACCGCAGCCGACGCGGTGCCGCCCTGCGCGGCCTCTGCTCCCGACCCTGGAGAGTTATAGGCCGACTCCCGTTACGGGTCCGTGCATCATCACTGTGACGCGTCTGCGCCAAGACGCGAATGCAAAGACGTTTCCCATGCAACAGAGCACAACACCCGTACACCGGAGGGCTTCTGTGAGCGTTCGAAACGTCATCCGCACCTCGGCCGTCGCCTCGGTGGCACTCGCCGCGAGCCTGGCCTTCATCCCGCAGGCGTCCGCAGACACCGCGGTGATTCCGTTCATCAGGCATGCGCAGAGCACGTTGTACCTGGACGCCAGCATCTCCCAGGGCATCCGCCTCAACGACTGCAACGACGGCGAATACCAGCGGTGGTCCTGACAGGGTTCTGACCCGCCCTGTGTCCCGCCGGCTGTGCGCGGGCGGAACACGGGGCGTCCGCATCGCAGTTGGAGCGCAACAGAGTGCGAGTGGCTTGGAGATGTGCCGGGTGAAGCGCAGTCGCCCTCGCCGAAGTTCTGGCCGCCGATGAAATGAGGACGCCGAGACGGAAACAGAGAACAAGGCGTCCATCGCAGAGGTCAAGCATGAGCTTCAGAGCATGGAGCTGATCTTCGCGTCACCGGTCATGTGCCCGGAATGGCTCGCAACGCTGGTTGCCCTTTCGAGGTGGAGGGCGCGACCCGGCCCGCCGCGGAGGTGGGCGGACGCATCGACGTGGAGCGGCACGCGGCATTGATCGACGAGATCACGAACCTGGTCGAGTCCGCGACCCCGATCCTGGGCGGCTTCGACGCGAAGTACCTCGCGCTGCCCGCCGACATCCTCGTCACGGTCATGCGCAAGCACCAGCGCTACCGTCCGGTCGTGGACGCGCAGGGGGAGACGCTGCCGTACTTCGTGGCGGTGGCCAACGGAACGTACGGCCACGACGCCGTCCGGCGCGGCAACGAGGCTGTGCTGCGCGCCCGGTACGAGGACGCCTCCTTCTGAGAGGCGGGCCTGCGGACGCCGCTGGGCGAGATGAAGGAGACGATCCGCCTGCTCCCGTTCGAGGAGCGGCTGGGCCCCATGACGGACCGCACGGACCGCATCACGGCGGTGGCCCGCCGACTCGCGGACGTGCTCGGCGTCTGCAGAGCGGATCGCGACACCTGGAGCGGGCGGCGACCCTCACCAAGTTCGACCTCGGGTCCCGGAGGGTCACGGAGCCGTCGAGCCTCGCGGGCGTCATGGCCCGGGAGTACGCCTCCCGGGCGGGGCAGAGCGAGGCGCTGGCTCAGGCGCTTTTCGAGAGCGAACTGCCCCGCGCCGCCGACGACGCGCTGCCCACCACGCTCCCGGGTGCGCCGGCGGCGCTGGCGGACCGGCCACTCGGCATCCAGGTCGTGTTAGTCGCCGAGCGACTGGTAGACCGTGGTCCAGTGGTCATGCGGTTGCCCCCTGAGTGGTCTCGTCACGAGCCGCCACGCCAGGAAGCCCGGCGTGGGACCGGGGAACGCGATCAAGCGGAATGCCGCCACGCCGTCGCCACCACGGGCCACTCGCGATCAAGCTCCTGCCAGCCACTGCCTGGGCCCGTCCGTCGGCCCGCGCAAGCGGAATTCGGCCTCGGCGTCAGGGGGCGGCTGGGCCATCTCCAGACGGTGTCAACCCGCTTGACAACATCGCGCGGCGCCTGCCAGGGTCAGTCGCCGTGGGTCGGGGGCCGTAAAGGCGATTCGATTCAGGCGAACCGGGGGAAGTGCGACCTCATTTGTAACGGCAGTATTACACGCCCTCCTTTTAAGTAATATTATATTGACTCTCGCTCTGAATGGGTCGACTGAGGGCGCACAAGACACTTATTGAAATTCCAGGAAGCTCACGGGGGTGGCTTTAATGGAAGCGCAAAAGCCTGCCAATAATTCTTCTGCCGACCTGGCCGCCGCAGTGCGCTCCGAATTATCCGCCCAGCTCGGCATGGATCCCGCTGCTCTGCGCGACGACGTCGTGTTCTCCGCCTATGGACTCGACTCGCTCAAAGCCGTCGGATTCGTCGAGGCGCTCGGCGAACTGATGGGCCGTAAGCTTTCGGCCACGCTCCCGTGGGAATGCCCGACGGTCGAGCGGCTGGTCGCGCGGCTGCTCGGCGGACCGGCGCCGGCGGCGACAAGCGCGATGGAGGGTCCGGGGGCGCCCGCGAGCGGCGAGCCCGTCGCCGTCGTGGGCATGGCCTGCCGCTTTCCGGGCGCGGACGACATCGATCAGTTCTGGCGGCTGCTGAGTGACGGCGCCGACCTGACCGGACCGGTACCGCCGGGGCGGCGAACGCCCACGTCGGGGCCGCGTGAAGCGGGCTATCTGCGCGGCCCTGTCGACCGGTTCGACCCGCTGTTCTTCGGCATCTCCCCGCGCGAGGCGCAGGAGATGGATCCGCAGCAGTCCCTCTTCCTCGAAGTGGCCTGGGAGGCGCTGGACGCCGCCGGGCTCGGCGACGGCAGCCTCGCCGGCAGCCGCACCGGCGTCTTCGTCGGCGCCATCTGGCACGACTACGCCGACCTGGGTGCGGCGCCGGACGGCCCGGCCTCGGCCTACCTGGCGAGCGGGCGCTCCCTGAACATGATCGCCAACCGCTTCTCGTACGCCCTCGGGCTGCGTGGTCCGAGCCTGGTCGTCGACACCGCGTGCTCGTCCTCGCTGCTGGCCGTGCACCTCGCCTGTCAGAGCCTGGCCACCGGGGAGTCGAAGGTCGCCGTCGCCGGCGGGGTCAACCTGCTCCTCGACCCGCGGACCACGGAGGCGCTGCAGGGCTTCGGCGCTCTCGCGCCGGACGGCCGGTGCAAGGTCTTCGACGAGAGCGCCGACGGCTTCGGCCGGGGCGAGGGCTGCGGCGTCGTCGTCCTCAAGCCCCTGTCGCGCGCGCTCGCCGACAACGACCGGATCTGGTGCGTGATCCGGGGATCGGCCGCCAACAACGACGGGCAGAGCAACGGCCTGACCGCGCCGAACCCCGTCGCCCAGCAGGAAGTCCTCAGCCGGGCCTACGAGACGGCGGCGGTCGACGCGCGCGAGGTCGCGTTCGTCGAGACGCACGGCACGGGAACCGCGCTCGGCGATCCGATCGAGGCCTCCGCCCTCGGCGCCGTGCTCACCGTGGGGCGGCAGGAGGATGCGCCCGACCTGGTCCTCGGTTCGGTGAAGGCGAACATCGGCCACCTCGAAGGCGCCGCGGGCATCGCGGGGCTGATGAAGGCGGCGCTGTGCCTGTGGCACCGCCGTATCCCGTCGAACCCGCACTTCGAAACCCCGAACGCGCACATCGACTTCGAGGGAATGCGCCTGCGCGTCCCGCGCGAGAACGAGGCCTGGCCGGAGAACGCGCGCCCGCTCGCCGGCGTCAGCGCCTTCGGCTGGGGCGGCACGAACGTGCACGTCGTTCTTGAAGGACGCGACGAGCCCCCGCTCCGTGAACTGCCCCCGGCGGGCACCCCGGAGCCGGTCGGGAGGTCCACCGCCCCACCCGTGGACGGGCCGAACCCGGACATCCTCTTCGTCTGCTCCCCGCACGGGCACCAGTACGCGGAGATGGGCGTCGAGCTGATGCGCGCGGAGCCGGTCTTCCGCGCCGCGGTCGAGGAGTGCGACCGCTCCTTCGTCCCGCTGGCCGGCTGGTCCCTGGCCGAGAAGCTCGCCACGGGCTCGGAGTCCAGGAAGCGCCTGGACGTGGTCCTGCCGCTGCTGTACGCAGTCCAGGTCGGCCTGGCCCGCCTGCTGGAGCACCACGGCGTGCGCCCGGCCTCGGTGGTCGGACACTGCATCGGCGAGATCCCGGCGGCCGTGATCGCCGGAATCCTCGACGTGGAGCAGGGGACGGCGCTCGTCTACCACTACAGCCGGTACCAGTACCAGATGGCCCGCCCCGACCACGGCATGGCCGCGCTGGAGTACACGGCGGCCGAGGCGTACGAACTCGTCGGCGACGACGACCGGGTGACCGTGGCCGCGTGCAACGGGCCGCGTTCCACCGTGATCTCCGGCGACCGCGCCCGGCTCGAAGAGCTGGTCGCCGAGACCAGGGCCGCCGGCGCCCAGGCCGGCATGATCGACGTCGACGTGGCCGGACACGGACCGGCGATCGAGCAGGTCATCGAGGACCTGGTGCGCGACATCGGCGAGCTGCGCCCGCGCCCGGGGCGGATCCCGATGATCTCCTCGGTCACCGCGGAGCCGCTCGACTGGCGTGAGGTCAACGGCGCCTACTTCGCGCAGAACCTCCGCTGCCTCGTCCGGTTCGACGACGCCGTACGCCGGGCGATGACCGACGGCGCCTCGGTACTCCTGGAGATCACCGCCCATGCCGTGCTGCTGCACGCGCTGACGCAGCTCACCGAGGAGGCCGCAGCCGGCGCCACCGGCGATGACCGCAGCCCTGTCGCACTCGGCACCATGCGGCGCGGCGACCCGCGCGGCGGACTCTCCGACGCGCTCGCGGCGCTGCGGGCGTTCGGCTGGCAGCCTCAGGCGCGGGACGAGCGGACGGCGCAGCTGCTGGCCCTCTCCGCGCGGAGTCCGCAGGCGCTGCTCCAGTACGCCGGGGAGACGGCCCGTGCGCTGCGCACGGCCACGCCGGAGACCACCGTCGCGGACGTCTGCCAGGCCACCGCACGGCGCACCGCCTTCCCGTATCGGCTCGCCGCGGTCGGGCGCGATCTGCCCGGCCTGGCCGCGGACTTGGAGCGGCTCGCCCAGGGCGGCGACGCGGAGGCCGCATGGGCCTGCGAGCAGCCCGCGGCCGGCCGGCCCCGGACCGCGTTCGTGTTCCCCGGTCCCGGCTCGCAGTGGCCCGGCACGGCCCGGAGCCTGCTCGCAGAGGAGCCGGTGTTCGCGGCGGTGCTGCGCGAGTGCGACGCGAAGGCGGCGCCGCTGCTCGGCCGCTCGCTCCTGGAGGAGCTGAACTCCACCGCTGCGGACGGGCAGCCGAACGGTCCCGTCCAGCCGCTGCTCTTCTCCGTCCAGGTGGCACTCGCCGAGCTGTGGCGGTCCTGGGGAGTGGAGCCGGACGTGGTGATCGGCCACGGCATCGGCGAGGTGGCGGCGGCGTGTACGAGCGGGGCACTCACCCTGGACGACGGCCTGCGGATCACCTGCCTGGGCAATGTTCTGTCGGACGGCCCGCTGGAGGAGCTGCGGGCGGAGCTGAGCGCGCTCCGGCCGGCCGCCGGCCGGGTCCCGATCCACTCGACCGTGCTGAACCAGCGCGTCGACGGCTCCGGCATGGACGCCGCGTACTGGTGCGGCACCCTGCGCGAGCCCGCGGCGTTCCCGGACGGTGTCCGGCCGCTGCTCGACGACGGCAACTCCCTCTTCGTCGAGATCAGCCCGGACCCGGTCCTCACCGGCGCGATCGACCAGGCCGCCGCGCACGCCGGGCGGCGGGTGACGGTCGTCCCGTCGCTGCGCCGCGACGAGGACGGGCGCGCGGTCATGCTGCGGTCGCTCGGCGCCGCCCATCTCGCCGGTGTCGAGGTCGAAGCAAGCGCGGCGCTGCGCCCCGGCGCGCGCCGCCAGGCGGACCTTCCGGCGTACCCCTGGCAGCGGGAGCACTTCCCGATCCCCGGCCTGTCCGGTGCCGATCGCGAGGCGCGCTCCGGGTACGCGGCCGGTACGGGTCTGGTGCTCGGCGCCCGGCTCGACTCCGCGGTCGAACCCGGGGTGCACTACTGGCAGACGCGACTGTCCGCGGAGCTCCCGGAGGTCGCGGACCACCAGGTCCGGGGCACCGGGGTGGTGCCGGGATCGGCCTTCCTCGCGCTGGCGGCGGCCGCCGTCGACGAGGTGATGCCGGGGGCGGAACTCGGCGTCTGTGACCTCCTGTTCGCCTCCGCGCTCGCGCCGGAGGCCGGACGGCCGCGGCTCGTGCAGTCGGTGCTGTCCGAGGAGGGCGGCGGCGCCTGCTTCCGGGTCTTCGACCGCACAGGCGCGACCCCGGTCCTGCTCGCCGAGGCCGTGTTCCGGGCCGAGGACCGCATGCCGGACGAGCACGGTCCGCTGCGCCACGGCCTCCTGTGCCACGGTCCCCTGCGCCACGACACGGAGCTCTCCGCGCCGGACGCCCTCACGGAGGACGGCTTCTACCGGCTGCTGGCCGAGCACGGCGTCGAGTGCGGTCCGGAGTACCAGCGGGTGACCGCCTTCCGGGCCGTCGACGGCGGCGCGGTCGCGCTGGCCACGCTCACGGCACAGGACCTCGCGATGGCGGGTACGCGACTGCCGCGCGCCGCGTACGACGCGGCCTTCCAGACCGTCACCGCCGCCGTGCTCGGCGGCGCGGCCCCGGACAGGACGGGCCTGGTGCTGGTCGAGGGAGCCGACTCGATCTCCTTCGCCGGCAAGCCGTCCGACACGGTCTGCGTCCACGTGCGCCTCGAAGCGGACGGCGCCGGAGGCACCCGGGCCGACGTGCGGATGCTCGACGCCGCAGGCGGCGACCTGATGGAGCTCCGCGGGCTGCGCGTGCGCCGGTCCGACACCTTGCGGATCGCCTCACCCGCCGCGGAACCGGGCGGCTTCGCGCAGGCCCCGGAGTCCGCGCGGCCCGAGGCGGCCGACGAGAGGGGGCCGGAGCCGCTCACGGCGGCCGAGGTCGAGTCCATCGTGCGGACGGCCGTCGCACGGATCGTGGACACGAGCCCCGAGCGCCTCCGCGCCGACCAGCCGTTCAGCGAGTTCGGCATGGACTCGCTCATGGCGGTCGAGCTCCGCAAGCGGCTGGAACGGAAGTTCGGCGTGAAGCTGTCGGCCAGCCTCGCCTTCAACTACCCGACGGTCCAGGAGCTCGTGCCGTACCTCATCGACAAGGCCGGGCTGAGCACGCCGCAGCACGACGCCCTCGCGCAGCGGCCGCCCGAGCCGCTGCCGCCCGGCTCACCCGACGGATCCGCGCTCCAGCCCGGTGCGGACGACGCAGACAGCCTGCTTCGGGAGCTCGAACTCCTCGAAGCACGCATAGAGGACCTCTGACATGACCGATTCCCCCACCGTCGCGGCTCGGCCCGCGTCGGCGCCCGACGCTGCGCGCATCGTCGCACGCCTCCGGGAACGTATCGAGAAGCTGGAGCGCACCCGCAGCGAGCCGATCGCGCTGATCGGCATCGGCTGCCGCCTGCCGGGCGGCGTCCGGTCCATGGAGGACTACTGGGACCTGCTCTCCGGCGGCGTGGACGCCATCACGCCCATCCCCGCCTCGCGGTGGGACGGGGACTCCTACTACGACCCCGACCCCGAGACGCCCGGCCGGATGCGGATGCGGTACGGCGCCTTCGTCGACGGGGTCGACGAGTTCGACCCGTACTTCTTCGGCATCTCGCCGCGCGAGGCCTCCCGGATGGACCCGCAGCAGCGGCTGTTCCTGGAGGTCGCCTGGGAGGCACTGGACCGGGCCGGACTCTCCCGGGAGACGCTCGCCGGCACCTCGACCGGAGTGTTCGTCGGGGTGAACTCCGCCGACTACCTCCAGCTCCAGGTCGCCGACCCGTCCTGGGCGGACACCTACACGATCACCGGCGGCACCAACTCGCTGATCGCGAACCGGCTCTCCTACCTGCTCGACCTCAACGGCCCGAGCCTGACCGTGGACACCGCCTGCTCCTCCTCGCTCGTCGCGGTGCACCTGGCCTGCCAGAGCCTGCGTAGCGGCGAGAGCGACCTGGCCGTGGTCGGCGGTGTGAACCTGATCCTGTCCCCCTCGGTGGCGGTCGCCCACGCGAAGGGCATGCCGCTCGCCCCGGACGGCCGATGTCGCACCTTCGACGCCGCAGCGAGCGGATACACGCGCGGCGAGGGCGTGCTCGCGGTCGCGCTCCGCCGGCTCAGCGACGCGGTGGCCGCGGGCGACCCGGTCATCGCGGTGATCAACGGCACCGCGGTGAACCAGGACGGCCTGAGCAACGGTCAGACCGCCCCGAACGGCCGGGCCCAGCAGAAGGTGATCCGCCAGGCGCTCAAGTCCGCCGCCCTCCAGCCGGACCGGATCACCCTCGTCGAGGCGCACGGCACGGGCACGGTCCTCGGCGACCCGATCGAGGTCGAGGCGCTTGCGGCGACCTACGGGCGCGCGGACGAGGCGCCGCCCTGCCTGCTCGGTTCGGTGAAGACCAACATCGGCCACCTGGAGTCGGCCGCGGGACTCGCCGGGCTGGTGAAGGCCGCACTGTGCATCAAGCACGGCCGGATCATCGGCAATCTGAACTTCGAGAGCCTCAACCCGAACATCGACCTGGACGGCACGCGGCTGGCCCTTGCCGAGAAGGCCCAGGACTGGACGGTGCCCGACCACTTCCGGCACGCGGCGGTCAGCTCCTTCGGCGCCGGCGGGACGAACGCGCACGCGATCCTCGGCCCGGCACCGGCACCGGAGCCCGCACCCGAGGCCGCGCCCGCCCCGCCGCCCCCGTACGTCGTGGCGATGTCCGCCCGCACCGAGGAGCTCCTCGCCGCCACCGCGGCGGCGCACCGGGACTTCCTGCACGGGGCCCCGGACGGTGACACGGAGTACCGGGCCATCGCGCACACGGCGACCGTCCGGCGTACCCACCAGGAGCACCGCCTCGCCGTGGTGGCCCGCACCGCGCGCGAGGCGGCGGAGCGGCTCGGCGACTGGTCGGAGTCCGGCTTCGCCGCCGGGGTGACCGGCGGGCGGGCCGCCGACGCGCCGAACGGCGTGGTGTTCGCCTTCTCGGCGCACGCGCAGGGCGGCTGGGCCCAGACCGCGCGGCGGCTGTCGCAGGAGAGCCGCGCCTTCCGGGAGACGCTCGACGACTGCGACGACGCTCTGCGCCCGTGGCTCGGCCGGAGCATCCACGACCTGATCGAGGGCATCGACGACGAGCGGCGGATCGACCTGGTCCAGCCGGTGCGGTACGCGATCACCCTCGGCCTGGCCGCCTGGTGGACGGAGCTGGGGGTCAGCCCGCAGGCCGTCATCGGGCACGGGTTCGGCGAGGTGGCCGCGGCCCGGTTCGCCGGGGCGCTGGACCGAGTCGACGGCGCCCGGGTGATCTACGCGCAGAGCGCCGCCGTCGAGGCGCGGCGGGGCCACGGCGGGATGCTCGCGGTCGCCGCGTCGGCCGACCGGCTCGCCGATCTGGTGCGGCGCCACGACGGTCTCGTGGTGGCCTCGTCGGAAGGCCCGCTGTCCGCCGCGCTCTCCGGCCCGCAGGACGCGCTGGAGAAGGCGGCGGCCGAGCTGAAGGCGGAGAACGTCCCGTCACGGCTGGTCAGCCAGGCGGTCGCGACCCACAGCTCGGCCATGGACGCGATGCGCGAGCAACTCCTCGACGCGCTGTCCGGGCTGACGCCGCGGCCGGCCGGTCCGCAGATCGTCTCCACGGTGACCGGACAGGTCCGCGAAGGCACCGACTTCGGGCCCGAGCACTGGTTCGAGAACATGCGGCGCACGGTCCGCTTCTGGGACGCGGCGCAGACCGCGCTCGGCCTCGGCGCCGGCCTGTTCGTCGACCTGAGCCCGGGCCAGCCGCTCGCCAGCAGTCTTCAACGGGCCCTCGCCGACGCCGAGGTCGAGGGGCTGGCCGTGCCCGCGCCGAACTCGGGCGCCGCGGCCGGGGAACCCCTGCTGCTGGGCGCCGCGGCGCTGCACTGCGCAGGCATGCCGATACGTTTCGACACCCTGCTCGGTCCGGTCGCGCAGGCGGTGCCGCTGGTGCCCCAGCAGTGGCAGCACGAGCGGCTCTGGTACCGCGAGCGCGACACCCGGGCCGTGGCGCAGGCGCCGAAACCGGCCGCGCCGCAACGGCGCCGCGCCTCCGCCGATGCCGAGCTCGGCGGGCGACTGCGTACCCTGCCGCCGGCCGAACGGGTGCCGGCCGCCGCGGACTTCGTCCTCGGCCTGGTGGCCACGGCCCTGGAGTTCGACCCCCGGGAACTCGACCCGGACGCGGGCTTCTTCCAGCTAGGCATGGACTCGCTCATGGCGACGAACGTGCACAAGCGGATCGTCGCCGCCCTCGGCATCCCGATCCCGGCGACGGTCATGTTCGAGCACGGATCCGTCAACGCGCTCGCCCGGCACCTGACCGAGGTGGCCTCTCCCGAGGACGAGGGCCAGGACGGGGCCGTTCCCGAGGCCGTCACGGTGCCCGCCCCCGAGGCCGACGCCCGGGAGGTGGAGGCACTGGATCTCGCCGAGGCCGAAGGCCTCTCGGAAGAAGACCTCATCGCTCTGCTCAACGCGGAAATCGACAGTGAGGATTAGGCGAAGGGCTATGACCATCGACACAGCTGAGTCCAGCCAGGCCCGCGAGGTACTGGCCCGGAGCCTGGTGCAGATCCGCAAGCTGCGCGAACGCCTCGACGAGGCGGAGCAGGCGAAGACCGAGCCCATCGCGGTGATCGGCATGGGCTGCCGGCTGCCCGGCGGAGTGCGCAGCCCGGAGCAGTACTGGGATTTCCTGCTCCGGAGCCAGAGCGGAACCGGGCCGGTCCCCTCGGACCGCTGGGACCCGCAGCGCTGGGGCGGCGTGAAGGGCGGCGGCTTCCTCGACGAGGTCGACCGCTTCGACGCCGGGTTCTTCGGCATCTCCCCGCGCGAGGCCGCCGCACTCGACCCGCAGCAGCGGATGTTCCTCGAAGTGGCCTGGGAGGCCCTGGAGCACGCGGGCCAGTCCCCGGACCGCCTGTCCGGCAGCCCCACCGGCGTCTACCTGGGCGTCACCACGTACGACTACACCCAGAACCAGATGCAGCACGTCGTCCCGGACGAGCTGGAGATGTACTGCACCACCAGCAACGCCTCCACGTTCGCGGCCGGCCGGCTCTCCTACTGGCTCGGCCTGAGCGGCCCGAGCCTGTCCGTGGACACCGCCTGCTCCTCCTCGCTGGTCGCGGTGCACCTGGCCTGCCAGAGCCTGCGCTCCGGCGAGACCTCGATGGCCCTGGCCGGGGGCGTCAACGTCCTGCTGAGCCCCGAGTGGTTCCTGCTGATGACCCAGGCCGGCATGCTCGCCGAGGACGGCCGATGCAAGACCTTCGACGCGTCCGCCGACGGGTACGGCCGCGGCGAGGGCTGCGGCGTGGTGGTGCTCAAGCGGCTGTCCGACGCGCTCGCGGACAACGACCGGATCGAGGGGCTGATCCTCGGCTCCGCCGTCAACCAGGACGGCCGCAGCAGCGGCATCACCGTGCCCAACCCGGCGGCCCAGACCGACGTGGTGCGGGCGGCGCTGCGCGCGGCCCGGGTCGACGGCAGCCGCGTCGGGTACATCGAGGCGCACGGCACCGGCACCCCGCTCGGCGACCCGATCGAACTGCGGGCGCTGCGCGCCGCACTCGGCACGCCGGCCGGTGCGGAGCCGCCGCTGGTCGGTTCCGCCAAGACCAACTTCGGCCACCTGGAGGCCGCGGCCGGCGTCGTGGGCCTCATCAAGGCCCTGATGACCGTGCGGCACGGCACCGTACCGCCGCACCTGAACCTGAACACCGTCAACCCGGCGATCGACCTGGACCAGCTGCACCTGCGCATCCCGGTCGAGCCGACAGCGTTCCCCGCCGGGAGCGGAACCCGCGTCGCCGGAGTCAGCGGGTTCGGCGTCAGCGGCACCAACGCGCACGTGGTCGTCGGCGAGCCGCCGGCGCCGGAAGCGAGCGCGGACCTGCCCGAGCCGCGCAAGGACCACGTCCTGACCCTGTCCGCGAAGAGCTCCGCGGCCCTCGGCGAGCTGGTGCACGCCTACCAGGAGCGGCTGGTGGCCGTGGACGAGCGCGAGCTGCCCGACCTGTGCCACACCTCGACCGTGGGCCGCGCCGTGCTGCCCCACCGGGCCACCGTGGTCGGCTCGACCGCCGAGGTGCTGAGCGAGCGGCTCGCCGAGGTGATCGAGCCGGACGAGGACGCGTCGCCGTATGTGCACACGGGCCGGGTGAGCGCCTCCGGGCGGCCCCGCGTCGCCTTCCTGTTCACCGGCCAGGGCTCGCAGTACGCGCCGATGGCCGCCACGCTCTACCGCACCGAGCCGCTGGTGCGCGAACTGTTCGACCAGGCCGACGAGCTCCTCGAGCCCGTGCTCGGCCGCCGCCTGCTGCCGCTGATGCTCGACGGCTCGCTCGACACCGGGCTCATCGACGAGACCCGTTACACCCAGCCGGCCCTGTTCGTCCTCGAGTACGCCGTCGCCCGGCTGTGGCGCTCCTGGGGCGTGGAGCCGGCCGCCCTGCTCGGCCACAGCATCGGCGAGCTCGCCGCGGCCTGTGTGGCCGGGGCGATGGACTGGACCGAGGGCGCGCTGCTCGCCGCCCACCGCGGCCGGCTGATGCAGGAGCTGACCCCCGAGGGCGCGATGCTCAACGTGTTCGCCGACGCCCAGCGGGTGCGCGAACTGCTCGCGCAGGCCGGGCCGGGGCTCTCGCTCAGCGCCGTCAACGGCCCGCAGAGCATCGTGGTGGCCGGCGCGCCCGAGGCGATGGAGCCCTTCCTGCCCGTCCTCGCCGAGGCGGGCATCAGCTCACGGCCGATCAACACCGCCAAGGCCTTCCACTCGCCGCTCATGGAGCCGATGCTCGACGCGTTCGAGGCCGAGGCCGAGAAGATCGTGTACCGGGCTCCGCAGATCCCGTTGTTCTCGAACGTCACCGGCAAGTCCCTGGGCGGCGACGGCTGTATCGGCGCCGGGTACTGGCGCCGCCACGCGCTTGCCCCGGTGGACTTCCTCCGCGGGATGCAGGCCGTGTTCGACTCCGGCTGCACCGTGTTCATCGAGGTCGGGCCGAGCCCCGTGCTCTGCGGCATGGCCTCGCGGTTCGCCCCGCAGTCCGACTCCGGCCCCGACCTGCTCTTCCTGCCCTCGCTGCGGCAGCGGCAGGACGACAACCGGGTGATGCTCAACAGCCTGGCCGCGCTGCACACCCGCGGCGTTCCGGTCGACTGGGAGAAGGTCGACGCGGGACGGGGCCGGCGCAAGGTCGGCGTACCCACGTACCCGTTCCGGACCGACCGGCACTGGTACACCCCGAGCACGCGCACCGATGTCGCGGCGACGCCGGGCTCCCCGGCCCCGACGGGCGCCTCCGCTGGCGCCGCGGGCGGCGCGCTGCTCGGCGCGTCCATCCCGTGCGCCCTGGACAGCCGTCTCTACGACGCGCGGATCGACCCCGCGGCGCACGCGGTCCTGCGCGACTGCGTCATGGACGGCATGCCGGTGGTCAACGCCGGTGTCTACCTCGACCTGGCCATGTCGGCCGCGCGGCGCGAAGGCGTCACCGGGCCGATCGCCGTCGAGGACTACTCGGTTCCCCAGAGCCTCATCGCCAGTGAGGTGTGTGCCGGACAGATCGCGCTCGAACCCCTCGACGAGACGCGCCACGCCTACCGCTTCTTCGCCCGCCCCGAGAGCGCCGGAGACTCCGCCCCCTGGGTGCTGCACGCCCAGGGACGCGTCGGCCCCGGCACGCCCGGTACGGCCTCCGAGGCCATCGACGAGGCGCGGCTGGCCGCCGAGTTCGCCCAGCAGACCACCGGCGAGGAGCACTACACACAGCTCTGGAAGCGCCAGATCTACCTGGGTGGGGCGGCCCGCTGGATCGACCACCTCTGGCACCGGCCCGGCGAGGCCGTCGCCCGGCTCCGGCCCGCCGCTGCGGGCGAGGCCGACCCGTATCTGCTGCACCCGGGCGTGACCGACTCGCTGCTGCAGATGCTGATCAGCTGCATGCCCGAAGGCGGTGCGCCGGACGAGGCGTACATGCTCCTCGGCATCGACCGCCTCACCTTCCACGGCCACGACGGCGGCGCGATCTACTGCCGCGCCACCGTGACCCGGTCCGGCTACGCCGGCGACGTCCTCACCGCGACGCTCGACGTGCGGGACGCCGAGGGCAACCCGGTGGTGTCGGCCCAGGGCGTGTACATGAAGCGCGCCGACAAGGACGCGGTCACGCGGCAGCAGACCGCGAAGACGAACGCGGCGCGCCCCGGCGCGGCGGCGTCCGCCCAGCCGGCCGGAGCGAGCGGTGCGGCACGCGCCCGTATCCTCGCCCTGCCCGCGAACGAGCGCGCGGCCGAGACCCTGAAGCTGGTCGCCGGAACCATCGCGGGTGTCCTCGGAGCCCGCGCCGAGGACCTCGACCTCGACGAGCCGCTCCCGGCCCTGGGGCTCGACTCGCTGATGGCGCTGCAGGCCAACGACCAGCTGACCCGCCGGCTGTCCGTCTCGCTGCCGCTGGTCGCCTTCATCGAGGGCTGTGACATCAAGGGCCTGACGGAGCTGGTCCTCGACGCGCTCGGCGAGCCGACCGGCGCCGACGCCGTGCAGGACGCCGCTCCGGGCGCGGATACCAGCCTCGAACCCGTGGCGGACGAGCCGCCGCGGATCGTGCCCGACCCGGCCGCGCGGTTCGAACCCTTCCCGCTCACCGACCTCCAGCAGGCCTACATACTGGGCCGCACGGACGCCTTCGAGCTCGGCAACGTCTCGACCTACTTCTTCACCGAGGTCGACCTCGAAGGCGCCGACCTCGGCCTCCTGACCGACAAGCTCAACGAGCTGATCGACCGCCACGACATGCTCAGGGCGGTGATGAACGGCGACAGCACCCAGCGGGTGCTGCCCGAGGTGCCGCGCTACGAGATCCGTACCTACGACGTGTCCGGGCTCGACGCCGAGGCGCGTGAGCGGGAGCTGACCGCCGTCCACGACGAGATGCGCGACCAGGTCTTCGACCCGGCCGAATGGCCCCTGTTCGACGTCCGCGCCACCGTCCTCGGCGAGGGGCGCATCCGTCTGCACGTCGCGCACGAGGCGCTGATCAGCGACGCGTGGGGCGCCTCGACGGTGTTCCGCGAGTGGGCGGCGTCCGTCAACGGCGAGGACCTGGGCGAGCCCGCGGAGATCACCTTCCGCGACTACGTCACCGCGGTGAAGGAACTGGAGCAGGGCCCCGAGTACGAGGCCTCCCTCGACTACTGGCGCGGCCGGGTCGCCCACATGCCGCCCGCGCCCGAACTGCCGCTGGCACGCGACCCCGCCACCGTGCGCCGGCCGCACTTCGTGCACCGCTCGCACCGGCTCGACGGCGAGGCCTGGACGGCGTTCCGGGAGCACGCGAAGGCGGCCGGGGTCACCGCGTCCGCGGCCATCTGCGCCGCGTACACCGAGGTGATCGCGCAGTGGAGCACGAACCCCGACTTCACCCTGAACGTGCTCTTCTTCAACCGGATGCCGCTGCACCCGCAGGTGGACTCGATCGTGGGCAACTTCAGCTCGACGATCCTGCTGGAGGTGCACGCGGGCGGCGGCACGCCGTTCGCCGAACGCGCCGTCAACGTGCAGCAGCAGCTGTGGCAGGACCTCGGGCACAGCCGGGTGAGCGGTGTCCGGGTGCTGCGCGAGCTGAACCAGCGGCGCGGCGAGTCGGTGCGCGCGTCCGTACCGGTCGTGTTCGCCAGCACGGTGAACTTCGCCGCCCGTGACACGCGCGCCGCGGGTGTCGGCCTGGTCCAGCACCTGCTCTCCCTCGGCGACGGCGGACACGAGGTCTCCAGCGCCATCCGCACCCCGCAGGTGTGGCTCGACCACCAGGTGATCGAGGACGACGGCGAGCTGATCGTCAACTGGGACGTGGTGGAAGAGCTCTTCCCGGCCGGTCTGATCGACGCGATGCACGCCGCCTACGTCAGCCTCCTCAACGAGCTGGCCGCCTCGCCCGCGGCCTGGCACGGTCCGATCGCCCCCCTCCTGGGCCAGCCGGACCTCGCCGTGCGCCACCGCGTCAACGCCACCGCCGGCCCCCGGCCCGAAGGGCTGCTGCACGCGGGGTTCCTCGCAGGCGCGGCCGAACGGCCCGAGCGGGTCGCCGTGATCACGCCCGACCGCAGCCTCACCTACGGTGAACTCGACACCCTGTCGAACCGGATCGGGCACTGGCTGCTCGACCGCGGCACCACCCCCGAGCAGCTGATCGGCGTGGTGATGCACAAGGGCTGGGAGCAGGTCGCCGGCGCACTCGGCATCCTCAAGGCGGGCGCCGCCTACGTGCCGATCGACGCCTCGGTCCCGGCCGAACGGCTCCGCACGCTCTGCGAGACCTCCGGCATCACCCTGGCGCTCACCCAGCCCGGCGGGCCGGCCGACGAGTCCTGGCCCGAAGGCGTGGAACGGCTCGTGATCGACGACGAGACGCTCGCCGCGCTCTCCGACGCGCCGACCCCGC
This sequence comes from Streptomyces sp. NPDC051738, assembly GCF_044453205.1. Taxonomy (NCBI): domain Bacteria; kingdom Bacillati; phylum Actinomycetota; class Actinomycetes; order Kitasatosporales; family Streptomycetaceae; genus Streptomyces; species Streptomyces sp. NPDC051738. The sequence continues at coordinate 427,167 of NZ_JBITCM010000006.1, forward strand.
CGTCCCCCGCGGACCCGGGAGACCTGGCGTACGTCATCTTCACCTCCGGCAGCACCGGAACCCCCAAGGGGGTGATGATCGAGCACCGGGCGGCCTGCAACACCATCGCGGACGTCAACGACCGCTTCGCCGTCACCGACCGGGACCGCGTGCTGGCCCTGTCCGCGTTCAACTTCGACCTGTCCGTCTACGACGTGTTCGGCATGCTCGCCGCCGGCGGCGCGATCGTGCTGCCCGAGCCGGACGCCGCGCACGAACCGTCCCGGTGGGCCGAACTCGTCCGCGAACACGGCGTGACGATCTGGAACACCGTCCCCGCCCTGATGGAGCTGTTCGCCCAGCACCTCGCCTCGCCGGCCGCGCGGCCGACGGACCAGGTCCGCATCGTGATGATGAGCGGCGACTGGATCCCGGTGACCCTGCCGGAACTGATCCGGCGCGTGCTGCCCGGCGCGGCGACGTGGAGCCTGGGCGGCGCGACCGAGGCGGCGATCTGGTCGATCTGGCACCCGATCGAGAGCGTCGACCCGCAGTGGACGAGCGTCCCGTACGGCACGCCGATGCGCAATCAGCAGTTCCACGTGCTCGACGAGCAACTGCGCCCGCGCCCGGCCTGGGTGCCCGGCCAGCTCTACATCGGCGGCGAGGGCCTGGCCCGCGGTTACCACGCCGACGGGGAGAAGACGCGCGCCTCGTTCGTCCGGCACCCGGCCACCGGTGAGCGGCTCTACCGCACCGGCGACCTGGGCCGCTACCGGCCCGACGGCGTGATCGAGTTCCTCGGCCGCGAGGACAACCAGGTCAAGGTGCAGGGATACCGCATCGAACTCGGTGAGATCGAAGCGGCGATCGCGCACTGCGAGGGCGTGCGCGCCACCGTGGTGCAGGCGCTCGGCTCCCGGCAGGGTCCCAAGCGTCTGGTCGCCTACGTGGTCCACCAGCCCGACGCCGACCCGGACACCGGCAAGCTGGAGTCGGCGCTGCGCGCCGTGCTGCCGGAGTACATGATCCCCAGGCAGTTCGTGCTGCTCGACGAGCTGCCGCTCACCGCCAACGGCAAGGTGAACCGCGGCGCGCTGCCCGACCCGTCCCTGGCCCTCGGCGACGCCGCCGGCCGGGCGCCCCAAGGCGAGACCGAGACCCGGCTTGCCGCGATCTGGGCCGAGTTCTTCGACCCGGCGCTGGTCACCGCGGAGGCCGGCTTCTTCGCCCTGGGCGGCGACTCGCTCACCGCGGTGCGGCTGATGGCCCGCATCGAGGCCGAGTGGGAGCGGGTGCTGCCCGTGTCCCTGCTGTTCGCCCGGCCGACCATCGCCCAGCTGGCCGAGGCGCTGGCCGACGCAGGCGGCACGGCCCGCCGCGAAGCCCTGGTGCCGGTGCGTACGGAAGGCGCGCTGCCGCCGCTGTTCTTCGTGCACCCGGTCGGCGGCGACGTGCTCTGCTACGCGGAACTGGCCGCGCGGGTCGACGGCGACCGCCCGTTCTACGCGCTCCAGACCCCGGACGACCTGGGCGCGCCGACGCTGACGGAACTGGCCGCCCACTACGTCGAGGAAGTCCTCGCGGTACGGCCGGACGGCCCCTGGGTGCTCGGCGGCTGGTCGATGGGCGGCGTGGTCGCGATCGAGATGTCCCGGCTGATGGCCGCTTCGGGCCGCACGGCGGAGCTGGTCGTCGCCGTGGACCTGCTCGAACAGCCGGGTCCGGCCGCCGGCGGGCCGCTCGGCGACGACGAGCTGCTCGACTGGTTCGCCCGCGACCTGGCCGGACTGTCGGGCCTCGACTGGACCCCGCGCCCCGCGGCGGACGACGACGAGGCGGTGTCCGATACCGACCGCATCCAGTCCCTGCGCCAGTCCCTGGTGAGCGCCGGCGTGCTGCCGGCGGACATCGGCGCCGAGGCCTTCCAGCGGATCATCGAGCGCTTCATGGCCAACTCGCGCCTGCTGGAGGCCCACCGTCCCGCCCCGTCCGGAGTCCGCACCCTGCTGCTGCGCGCGGCGGACGGCGGCGCGGACGAGAAGACGGCCGCGGCCTGGACGGAACACCTGGGCGGCGACGTCACCAGCGTCGAAGCCGTGCCCGGCGACCACTACTCCGTCGTCGCGCCGCCCGCCGTGGACGTCGTGGCGGACGCGATCCGGCGAGCCCTGCATTCCTGACCGAACCCGGCGAGCGAAATCCCAGAAGAAATTCGAGAGGACACCCAAGCATGCGATTCGGAGCGTTTCTCCCTCCCTTCCACCGGCTCGGCCAGGACCCGACCGCGAACTTCCAGCACGACCTGGAGCTGATCAGCCGCGCCGACGAGTTGGGCTTCGACGAGGCCTGGGTCGGCGAGCACCACTCCGGCGGCTGGTCCACCATCGCCTCGCCGGAGCTGTTCCTGGCCGCCGCGGCCGAGCGCACCCGGCGCATCATGCTGGGCACCGGCGTCGTCAGCCTGCCCTACCACCACCCGCTCACCGCGGCCGACCGGATGGTCCAGCTCGACCACCAGACCCGAGGCCGGGTCATGTTCGGCATGGGCGCCGGGGTGCACCCCGCGGACGCGTACATGATGGGCATCTCCGCCGGTGACCAGCGTCGGATGATGGCCGAGTCGCTGGACGCGATCCACCACCTGCTCACCAGCACCGAGCCGCTGACCCGCAAGACCGACTGGTTCGAGCTGCGCGAGGCCCGGCTGCAGCTGCGGCCGTACACCCAGCCCTGCTTCGAGATGATGGCGGCGGGCGTGGGTACCGAGCGCAGCATGCGGCTGGCCGGCAAGTACGGCATCAACCCGCTGACCTTCGCCGGACTGGCCGGACGGGAGGCCCCGCCGCTGGGCAAGCTGTGGGAGGCCGCCGAGGACGAGGCCGCCAAGAACGGCACCACGGTGGACCGCGGCAAGTGGCGCGTGGCGATCTGCACCCACATCGCGGAGACCCGCGAGGAGGCGTACCGGCAGGTGCGCGAGGGGGCGGCGGAGTGGTTCCGCGACTACGTCAAGGGCACCCTCGGCGCCGTCGGTGACCTGCCGGAGGGCCGCGAGGTGGAGCACATGGTGGAGACGCGCACCGCGATCATCGGGTCCCCGCAGGATGCGATAGAGGCGATCGAGCACCTGACCGAGCAGAGCGGCGGCCTCGGCAGCCTGCTGCTGACCGTGCAGAACTGGGCCAACCGCCGGCAGACCATGGAGAGCTTCGAGTTGTTCGCCTCGGAGGTCGCGCCGCACTTCACCGGCTCGGTGCGGGGCCTGCGCGACTCGCAGGCCTGGGACGCGTCGCACCGCCACGACTTCTCCGCGCAGGTCCGCGAGGCGGCCCAGGCCGCGGCGAACGGCAGGGTCTGACGAGGCCGCCCCGGTCGCGGCCACCGGCCGCGACCGGCGGCCACGCGGGACGTCGACGGCACGCCCCGGAGCGTTCACGGCCGCGTCCGTGACCCGGTCCCGCCCGGCACCCCGCGCCGATACCGGTGCGCATCCGCGCACCTGCCCTTCCCGCCGACGTACCAAGACGAACACCCGCGGCTACCAGGCTCGCGTCATCAGCTGACTACGGGGGTACTCAGTGCTTTCTGGGACGACAACCAGCACGTGTCGATCGACCGACAGTGAGGTGCCGGCGGACCATCAGGCCGACGCGCGCCGCCGCAATTTCCTCCACCAGGACGGCGTGGTCGTCTCCTCAGTCCTCCGCGCACTCGACTCGCTCGGCCTGCTGGACACCGGACCCGGTCAGCAGTGCGGCCTGCCCGAGACCGGTTACCTGAGCGTCGTCCGGCGCTGCCTCGCGAGCGTCGGCTGGTTCGACGGTGACGCCGAGCCGGCGACGTGGACGCCGTCCGGGCGAGCGGCCCTGCGCCATCGCGATCACCTCGTGGCGGCGGGCCGGCTCCTCGCCCGGTTCGCCGGCAGCGCGCCCGACGCGTGGCAGACCCCGTGGGATGCCGAGACCGCGGACGCCTTCTCAGCCGCGGTGGGGCGCTTCGAGGAATGGCACGCGGGCGCCGAGCAGGACGAGTTGGTAGGGGCATGCCTGGAAGGCGCGCTGCTGGTACCGGTCATGCTGGCACTGCGGGCCGACGAGGGCGGCGACCGGCTCCCGCGGGACGCCGAACGTTTCCTGGCCCTGATCGGCTGGGTCGACGCCGAGTCCCGTTGGACCCGGAAAGGCCGGGCCTTCCGGGAGTTCGGCGACCACTTCGGCCTGGCGGGCTCGCATCTTCCCCTGCTGGCACGCCTGGAAGAGCTGCTGCGCGGCGAGCTCGTGGTGGATCCCGGCGACGACGCATGGCAGGGAGAGCGCGAGCTCCAGGTGTGGGCCGGCTCGGCCGCCCGTCGCCGGTACTTCGCCGACGCGGACCCGATCTTCCAGGAGATGTTCGCGTACGGCCGGCGGCCGGCGTTCATCGCCGACATGGGGTGCGGTGACGGCAGTTGGCTCGCCCACCTGCATGCCATGCTCGGGGACGGTGTCCGGTACGTCGGAATCGACGCCAGCCCCGTCGCTCTCGACGCGGCACGGCGGACGTTGCGCGCCGCCGGCGTACGCGACCCGCTGCTCCTGTCGGGAGACGTCGCGTCGCCACAGGAACTGCGGGCGCGACTGGCCGAGCACGGGCTGTCGATCGAGGACGGCCTGCACATCCGCTCGTTCGCCGATCACGGCCGGGTCTACCGGGGCGGATCGCCGTCCGACGTCCCTGGCACGGCGTCCGGCGCGTACGTGGCGCCCGACGGCACGCCGCTGTCGGCCGCCGCGGTCGAGGCGGATCTCGTCGCGCATCTCGAGCGCTGGAAGCCGTACATCGGCAAGCACGGCATGGTGCTCGTCGAGGCGCACAGCGTGCCGCCGCACGTCGCGTCCCAGCATCTCGGCACGCTGCACGCGGCCGCCTTCGAGGTCTACCGCGGCCTGGCGCACCAGTATCCGGTCGAGTACTCGACGTTCATGACCTGCTGCCGGAGGGCCGGTCTGACCGCGAGCAGCCACCTTGAGCGCCGTCACCCGGCCACGCGGCCTTTCGTCGCGGTCTCGGTCAACCGGTTCGTGTGCGCGCAGCCCAATCCCCTGGAAGTGATCCAGCGACGCGACCGAGACGGCAGGCCCGGGGCGCCCGCGGTCGCGGGACAGCACCTCGTGACGACCGCGCGGGCGGGCGACTGGCGCCCGGAACCGGGATGCGACCTGGACGACGGTCGCGGCCTGCACGAACTGCTCTACTTCGACGGCGACTTGTCCCAGCCCCGCAGGTGGTCCGCCGGAGCGACCGGAGTCGTGGTCCGCGAAGTCATGGCCGCGATCAACGCGCGTGCCGAGCAGGCCCGCAGGGGCGAGGTCATCCGGGTTCTGGATTACGGGGCGGGTACCGGCCTGGCATCGATAGAACTCTCCAAGGTCTGCATCGCGCAGGACCTTCCCGAACGTCTCGCCGGTCTCGGTATCGGCTTCGAAGTCCACCTGGTCGACCTGCCGACCGGATGGTTCGCCCAGGGCTATGAACTCCTGAAGGACGTCCCGTGGGTCAGGTTCCATTCTCTGCGAGGAGAGGACGGTCAATTCCGTGGGCTGCTCGACGTCATGTCAGGCGATCGCGTCGACGTGGTGATGGCGAACATGGTGTTCCACCTGCTTCGTGAAGGCCCTATGCGGCACGCGGCCGCCTCGATCGCGGAGGTGCTGGCGCCCGGCGGAAAGCTGGTCTTCAACGCGCCCGACCTCGGACCCGCCACCAGGAACTCCGTTCATTTCCACGACCCCAACCGCCTGCTCAGAAAGCACTGGCTGAACGCGCTGGACGCGGCCGACCCGTCCCATTGCCCCGCGCCGCTGCGCGAGGCCGTCGCCCGCGTGCGTCCGAGCGAAAGAGCCAACGCCCAGAAGCGTGCGGATCGCCGGATTCTGCCCACGCCGCAGTCCATCGAAAGCGTGGTCGCTGCTCTCGCGCCCTTCATGACCGGAACGTCATTCGGTCAGACTTTCGAGTTGCTGGCCGAGGAAAACCTGGCGACCGCCCTCGTCCCGTCGAATCAGGCGGAATACCTCGCCGAGATATCCGACCGGGCGACCCGAGAGGAAGTCATTCGCTTCATCATGCGCGAACGTGTCTTCCCGGAACTCTCGAAGGGGCCGGCCGGAACGGGTCTCGGCTACAACATCGAGTGGAAGTTCGGCGTATTCGAGCGCCTCTAGGAATTCCTTTCACTGTGACTTTCCAAAAGCACTCTCCGGCGCTGCACGAATCTTCGTAAGGAGGCCTGGCCGGTGTTCAGGCGTATTGCCATTGTCAACCGGGGGGAAGCCGCGATGCGGCTGATCCACGCTGTCCGTGACCTGTCCGCGCAGACCGGGACGGTCATCGAGACGGTAGCGCTGTACACCGGCGCCGATCGCGGTGCCACGTTCGTGCGGGAGGCCGACCGAAGGGTCTTCCTCGGCGCGGCGGCGGACCGCCCCTATCTCGACTTGGCGGTGCTGGAGAGCGCCCTGGCGGAGTCGGGCGCGGACGCGGCGTGGCCGGGCTGGGGTTTCGTCGCGGAGGACCCGGCGTTCGCGGAGCTGTGCGAGAAGGTCGGGGTCACGTTCGTCGGCCCGTCCGCGGAGGCGATGCGCAATCTGGGCGACAAGATCGGCGCGAAACTGATCGCCGAGCGGGTCGGCGTACCGGTCGCCCCGTGGAGCCGCGGCCCGGTCGCCACCCTGGAGGAGGCACACCAGGCGGCGGAGCGGATCGGCTACCCGCTGATGCTGAAGGCCACCGCCGGCGGCGGCGGGCGCGGCATCCGGGTCATCACCTCGGCCACCGACCTCACCGAGGCCTTTGAGCGGACCAGTTCGGAGGCGGTGCGGGCGTTCGGCAACGGCACGGTCTTCCTCGAACGGCTCGTGACCGGTGCGCGGCACGTCGAGGTCCAGGTGATCGCGGACGGGCAGGGCACGGCCTGGGCGCTGGGCGTGCGGGACTGCTCGGTGCAGCGCCGCAACCAGAAGGTCATCGAGGAGTCCGCCTCCCCGCTGCTGTCCGCGCAGCAGGTCACGGACCTGAAGGCGTCCGCGGAGCGGCTCGCCCTCTCGGTCGGTTATCGGGGCGCCGCGACCGTGGAGTTCCTCTACCACCCGGATGACAAGCAGTTCGCGTTCCTCGAGGTGAACACACGCCTGCAGGTCGAGCACCCGGTCACCGAACTGACCACGGGCCTCGACCTGGTGCGGATGCAGCTGCACGTGGCGTCCGGCGGGCGCCTCGTCGGGGACCGGCCGGCCGAGTCCGGGCACGCCGTCGAGGCACGGCTGAACGCCGAGGACCCGGACCGCGACTTCGCGCCCGCGCCCGGCCGCATCACCCGCCTGGTCCTGCCGGCCGGGCCGGGGATACGCGTCGACACCGGCGTCGGCGAGGGCGACACGATCCCCGCGGACTTCGACTCGATGATCGCCAAGGTCATCGCCTACGGCCGCGACAGGGACGAGGCCCTGGCCCGGCTGCGGCGCGCCATGACCGAGACCAGCGTCGTCATCGAGGGCGGCGCCACCAACAAGAGCTTCGTCCTGGACCTGCTGGACCAGCCCGAGGTCACCGACGGCGGCACCGCGGCCGGCTGGGCCGACACCGGCTGGATCGACCGGGTCCGTGAGCAGGGCCGCCTTGCGGCCCACGAGCACTCCGGCGTCGCCCTCGTCGCCGCGGCTGTCGGAACGTACGAGGACGAGGAGGAGGCCGGACGGCAGTCGCTGCTGGCCGCCGCCCGCGGCGGGCGACCCCACGTCCGTCACGACCCCGGGCAGGCCCGCGACTACAAGCTCCGCGACGTCTCCTACCGGGTGCGCGTCGCGCGCCAGGGCCCGGACCGCTTCCGGGTCGAGATCGCGGCCGGCGGCGACGTCGCCGTGGCCGATGCCGTGCTGGAGCGGTTCGACGGTCACAGCGGCGCCCTCACGGTCAACGGGCGGCGATTCCGGCTGACGGCCTCCGTGCACGGGCCCGTGCACCTGGTCGAGGTCGACTCGGTCGCGCACCGGATCAGCCGTGACGAGGGCGGCGTGGTCCGCTCTCCCGCCCCGGCCCTGGTGGTCGCGACCCCGGTCGCCGCCGGGGACGAGGTCGCGGAGGGCGCCCCGGTCCTGGTGCTGGAATCGATGAAGATGGAGACGGTGCTGCGGGCCCCGTTCCGTGCCCTGGTCCGCGAGTGCCCGCTCCCGGTCGGCACCCAGGTCGAGACCGGTACGCCGCTGCTGCGCCTGGAGCCGTTGCCCGACGAGGACGGTGCGGCCGGCGACGGCACGGCCGTCGGCGAAGGCATGACCCCGGGGGAGCAGGCCATCGACCTGCCCGCGGTCGCGGACCACGGGTCGGCCGCGGACCTGGCCTCCGCGTGCCTGCGGGACCTGCGTGGCCTGCTGCTCGGCTTCGACGGCGACGCTGACGACCGTACGTTCCTGCTCGCCGCGTACCTGGGCGCCCGCGCCGAGCTGGGCGACGAGCTCGTCCCCGCGGAAGGGGACCTGCTCACCGTCTTCGCCGACCTGTCGGAGCTGAGCCGGAGCAGGCCGGTCCGCCATGCCGGGGCCGCGGACGTGGACCTGGCCGGGACCGGCGGCACCGTGAGCTTCGTGCACAGCCCGCGCGAGCACTTCCACGTCTACCTGCGCAGCCTCGACGCCGACCGCGCCGGGCTTCCCGAGCCGGTCCGGACCCAACTGCGTCGGGTCTTGGCCCACTACGGCGTCACCGGGCCGGACCGGACGCCGGAGCTGGAGACGGCGGTCTTCCGGATCTTCCTCGCCCAGCAGCGGATGGCCGACGGTGCCGTGATCATCCGCGAGCTGCTGCGGCGGTGGCAGACGAGCGCACCGCCCGCCGAGCCCGTCCGCGCGCGGGTGGGCCCGGCCCTGGAACACCTCATCGAGGCGACCCGGGAGCAGTTCCCCGCCGTGTCCGACCTCGCCCGCGGCGTCCTGTTCCGCTGGTTCACCCGGCCGCCGCTGCGCCGCGACAGGGCCCGCGTGTACGCCGCGGTCCGCGCGGACCTGCGCCACCTCGACGCGCAGCCGCTCGCCGCCGACCGAGGCGACCGCATCCGGGCGATGGCCGCCGCCCCCGAGCCCCTCGTCCGGCTGCTCGGGCAGCGGCTCACCCGCTCCGCGCGCCTGGCGGGCGGAGCGGGTGCCGACCGGCCCGGCCTGGATCACACGCCGCTGCTGGAGGTCCTCACCCGCCGCTACTACGGCAACCGCCGCCTGGCGAACGTCACCGTCGCCGACGTCGCCGGGTACCGGTTCGTCACCGCGGAGCACACCGGCACCCTCGCCGCCGGCCAGGCCGGCGCCGTGACCCGCGTCGCTGCCACCACCACGGACATCGCCGGCCTGCCGGGCGCGGTCGCGGCCACCGGGGCCCTGTCCGGCCAGACGGCTGGCGGCGGCCTGGCCGCCGACATCTACGTCGCCTGGGCCGGCCGGCCCGCCGCCGACGAGATCGCCGCGGCGGTCACCGGCGCCGTCTCGGCGCGGCTGGCGCCCGCCGGGGTCGTCCGGATCACCGTCACGGTCGTCGGCACCGCGGCCACCGTCATGCCGCACCACTTCACCTTCGGACCCGGCGACGGCAATCGCCTGGCCGAGGGCCGGCTGATTCGCGGCCTGCACCCGCGGATCGCCGAGCGCCTGCGGCTCGGCCGGCTCCGCGCGTTCGGTCTCACCCGGCTGCCGTCCGCGGACGAGGACCTGTGCCTGCTCCGGGCCGTCGCGAAGACCGACGGCAGAGACGAGCGGCTGATCGCGATGGGCCAGGTCCGGAAACTGACCCCGCTGCGCGACGCCGAGGGCCGGCTTGTCGCCCTGCCCGAGGTGGAGAACACCCTCGCCGCCTGCCTCGACGCGATCCGCACCGCCCGGTCACAGCGGCCGGACAGCGTGGGCCCGGGGACCAACCGGATCCTGATGTACGTGTGGCCCCCAAGCGACGTCGGCGTGCGGGAACTGGCCCCGCTCGTCCGCCGGCTCCGCCCGTCCGTGTCGGGCGCCGGCCTGGAAGAGGTCGAGCTCGTCGTCCGGCGGCGCCAGGCGAGCGGGGAACCGGCGGAGACGTCCCTGAGGATCACCGGCGACACGCAGGGCGCTCCGGTGCTGCACGCCGGTCCGCCGCCCACCGACGTCATCCCGCCGCTGGACGACTACCGGCGGAAGGTCCTGTCAGCGGCCCGCCGCGGCACCGTCTACCCCTACGAGCTCACCGGCCTGCTCGCCGGGGACAAGGGCACGTTCACCGAGTACGACCTCGAACCCGGCGAGGCCGGCAGCGCCGTCGGGCCCGGCACCGGGCGCAGGTGCCTGGTCCCGGCGGACCGGCCGAGGGGGAACAACACCGCGGGCATCGTCGTCGGCGTCGTCACCACGCCCACAGCCGTGTACCCCGAGGGCGTCACCCGGGTGGCGCTGCTCGGAGACCCGACGAAGTCTCTGGGTTCCCTGTCCGAGCCCGAGTGCGCCCGCGTCATCGCCGCCCTCGACCTGGCCGAGGAGATGCGGGTCCCGGTCGAGTGGTTCGCCCTTTCCGCCGGGGCGCAGATCTCCATGACCTCAGGCTCGGAGAACATGGACTGGGTCGCCGCCGCGCTCAAACGGATCGTCGAGTTCACCCAGGCCGGCGGCGAGATCAACATCGTCATCGCCGGGATCACCGTCGGCGGCCAGCCGTACTGGAACGCCGAGGCGACGATGCTCATGCACACCAAGGGCATCCTGGTCATGACCCCGGACTCGGCGATGGTCCTCACCGGCAAGCAGTCCCTCGACTTCTCCGGCGGCGTGTCCGCCGAGGACAACTTCGGCATCGGCGGCCACGACCGGATCATGGGCCCCAACGGCCAGGCCCAGTACTGGGCACCGGACCTCACCGCCGCGGCCGCGCTCCTCATGACCCACTACGACCACGCCTACATCGCGCCCGGCGAGAAGGCGCCGCGCCCGTCCCCGACGACTGACCCGAGTGACCGGGACATCTGCGGCCACCCGCACCCTGCCGACGGCAGCGGGTTCTCCACCGTCGGGGAGATCTTCTCCGCCGCGTCCAACCCGGACCGCAAGAAGCCGTTCGACATCCGGACCGTGATGCGGGCCCTGTCCGACCAGGACCACCCCGTCCTGGAGCGGTGGGCGGGCATGGCCGACGCCGAGACCTCCGTGGTCCAGGACGCCCACATCGGCGGACACCCGGTCTGCCTGCTCGGCGTCGAGTCCCACTCGGTGCCCCGGCGCGGCTTCCCGCCCAACGACGGACCGGACACCTACACCGCCGGCACGCTGTTCCCCATGTCGTCGAAGAAGACGGCGCGGGCGATCAACGCCGCCTCCGGCAACCGGCCGCTCGTGGTCGTGGCGAACATGTCCGGATTCGACGGCTCCCCGGAGTCGATGCGCAAGCTCCAGCTGGAGTACGGCGCCGAGATCGGCCGGGCGGTCGTCAACTTCGAAGGCCCGATCGTGTTCTGCGTCGTCTCCCGCTGCCACGGCGGCACCTTCGCCGTGTTCTCCAAGGCGCTCAACCCGAACATGACGCTCCTCGCCGTCGAGGGCTCGTTCGCCTCCGTCCTCGGGGGCGCCCCCGCCGCCGCGGTCGTGTTCTCCGGCGAGGTCCGCAAGCGCACCGCCGCCGACCCAAGGGTCGCCGGCCTCCACGCGAAGGTGGCCGGGGCCGGGACGGCCGACCGCGCCACGCTCGACGCCGAACTGGCCGAGGTCACCGAGGCCGTACGGGCGGAGAAACTCAGCGAGGTCGCCGCCGAGTTCGACGGGATCCACACCATCCAGCGGGCCGTCGAGGTCGGCTCCGTCGACAGGATCATCAGCGCGGCGCAGCTGCGCCCCGCAGTCATCGAAGCAATCGAGACATGGAAGTCGGAACGGTCACGTCCTACCACTGACGATGAGAACGGAGAATTCGTCCCACCCGCGAGATCGGCCCCGGTCTACTCGCGATGAGCTCGCGATGAGTGTTTTCCGTTCGCCTTTCCGGAGAAGGGCCTCACCACGTCGGCCGCAGCGGCGGAATATTGCCCCCGCTCAGCGACACAATCATCTCCGCCAGCGTCATCCGCAGGGTGTACATGGGAATCCTCCCGGTCTGGCCGATGACCTCGGCTTCGAGGTCACGCAGTACGGCGCCGGCGACCTCCAGGTGCTCATAAGCCCTTTCGGTCAGCTGAATCAATTGGCGGCGACCACCGGACGGGTGCTGCACGCGAACCACATACCCGTGTTCCTCAAGGTGCGTGATCATCCCGCTCACGGCCTGCTTGGTAATTCCCAGTGCGGCGGCCAGTTCGGTACCGGTGGCGCCACCGCCCTTGAGTACCTGAAGGGCCATGCCGTCAATTGGTCTGACGTCTTCATAGCCGCGTTCGTTAAGCCGACCCACGAACTCCCCGAGCAACAGCTGGAACGTCATCCCGACAAGGTAGATGAGCTCGTAGTCAGTCAGGTCATCCGCGTTTTTCATGGATCCATGTTGACACACGCTCGGCCGTCCCCATTAGAGTGTGTCAAGCAACTTGACACAGGAGGAGCACCGTGAACATCATCAACCCCTCTGAAGACCGGACGATCAAGACCGCGTCCGCCGTGATGTACGGCCTCGCCGCGCCGAGCCAGGGCAGCGACCAGGTGGCGACCTGGAAGGTCTCGGTGATCGACGGCGGCGAGTCCCCCGTCCACGTGATCGACAAGGATCAGATCTGGATGCCGATCGCCGGCTCCTTCGAGTTCACGGTCGACGGCGAGACCGAGCAGGTCTCCGCCGGTCAGGCGCTGGTGGTACCGGCAGGCTCCGTGCGCCAGTTCCGCAGCACCGGTCAGCCGCTGGAGGCACTGGTCGCCATGCAGGCCGGAGCGCTGGTGAGCATTCCGGGCACCGAAGGGGCCAACCCCATCCCCTGGGCCGTCTGACATCGACACAGGGCCCCCTGGCCGCCGCTCCCGACTGGTGATCGGCCCCGCCAGGCGGGCCGTCGCACCATCTCCGTTCCCTCCGTCTTAAGGAAGGCAATGTCGAACACCTCGGCTGCACCGCCCCAGGTAGCCGCCCGGTCAGCCGAGCGCCGGCTGACGATGGCCCTCGTCGTGATCGTGACCTGCCAGCTCATGATCATGCTGGACCTGACGATCGTGAACACCGCCCTGCCGACCATCCAGCGCGAGCTGGGCTTCTCCTCGGCCAACCTCACCTGGGTCATCAACGCCTACGCGGTGGCCTTCGGCGGCCTGCTGCTGTTCGGCGGCAGGCTCGGTGACGCATACGGTCGCCGCACGGTCCTCATCGTCGGCGTGGCGGTGTTCACGATCGCCTCCCTCGTGGGAGGTCTCGCCCAGAACCCCACCTGGCTGCTCACCACCCGGGTGATCCAGGGGATCGGGGCGGCGGTCGCCGCGCCGAGCGCGCTGTCGCTGATCGCCACCACCTTCACCGCACCGCCCGCCCGGGCCCGGGCCCTGAGCTACTACACCGCCGCGTCCTCGGCGGGCGGCTCCCTCGGCCTGCTGGCCGGCGGCATGCTCACCTCGTGGGTCAACTGGCGCTGGGTGATGCTGGTGAACGTGCCGATCGGCATCATGATCATCGTGCTCGCCCTCCGGTTCATCCCGCAGCCGCCGCAGGTCAAGGGCAAGCTCGACGTGTTCGGCGCGGTCACCGGCACGGCCGGTCTGATCGGCATCGTCTACGGGTTCACCCACGCCGCTGACGGGGGCTGGGGCAGTACGCAGACGATCACCGCCTTCGTCGCGGGAGCCGTGCTGCTCATCGTGTTCCTGATCGGCGAGCAGCGGGTGGCCCAGCCGATCATCCCGTTGTCCCTGTTCGCCAGCCGGAACCGGGCCGTCGCCTACGCCGGCATGCTGATGCTGCCCGCGGCCATGTTCGCCGGCCTCTACTTCCTGATGGTGTACGCCCAGGACTCCCTGGGATACACCCCGGTCGAGGCCGGCTTCGCGGTCGTTCCGCTGACCCTGGGCGTCCTCTCCTCACGGTGGACCTTCCCGCCGCTGGTGAAGAAGTTCGGCCCGAAGAACCTCGTGGTCGCCGCGGCGGCGCTGATCATCATCGGCCTGCTCTGGCTCAGCCAGATGACCCCGTCCACCGGCTACGCCTTCATCGTGGTCCCGACAATCCTCTGCGGCGTCGGCGTCGGCATCGCCTTCACCGGGCTGAACTTCACCGTCCTCGCGGGCCTGCCGCCGCAGAATGCCGGCGCCGCGGCGGGCATGCTGCAGACCATGCAGCAGGTCGGCGGTGCGCTCGGCATCGCCGTCCTCGGCACGATCTACATCTCCGGGCTCGAGGACGCGCTCAAGACCGGCATGACCTCGCAGGACGCGGTCGCGACCGCCGCGGGGGAGGCCCTGGGCGGCGGCGCGGTGTTCATCGCCGTCCTCCTGCTCATCGGGCTGTTCGGCCTGGTGAAGATGGCTCCCGCCCCCGCCGCCGCCCCTGCTCCTGCTCCCGCCCCCGCTCCTGCTCCTGGAACACAGCCCCCTGGGCAGGCGACCTCTGCGTAGACCCGCAGTACCGCGTAGGTACGGGGCAGGGTGAATGCTCGACCTGCTTGGCGTGGCTGAAGATCTCGGTCCGCCAAGCAGGTCGAAGCCTGTGAAGCCGAAGCCGAGGCCGAAGCTAACCGAAGTCGAAGTCGAAGCCGCGCATCGCAGGGCGTCGCCCTGCGCACGGACAAGACCCCATGGGCATCGGCGACATGAGCTGATGTGCTCCACGGTTGAAGTGTCGACCGGGCGGCGACCCGGACATCGTGATGACGATTGGAGGCTGTCGTGAGGACCTGCGTTGCAGCGGGGAACCCCAAGGCAGGTTCGCGGGCTCCCGGCCCGGTCCAGGCACGTGCGAACGCAATCGCCATCGCCATCGCCATCGTCATCGCCGAGCCTGGCGGCGAGACCACGATGACGGACCCGGCCGAGCACGCGGCGGAGATCTCCGCCCGGCCCTCCTCCACCGCCGGATTCACGGTCGGCGCGATATGACGTTCACGGGCCTCGACAGGCGCTTCGGCACCGATGCCGCGGTCCTCGCACCCGCGGTCGCCCATTCCGACCAGGTGCGCGCCGTCTTCGGCGGCTTCCCCGCGGCGGTCGTGGCCCTCTGCGCGACGGTCGACGGGTCGCCATATGGGATGGTCGCCACATCGCTGGCGGTGGGAGTCTCCTTCGACCCACCCATGGCCCTGTTCTCGGTGCGGAACGACTCCTCGACCTGGCCCGTCCTGAAGACGGCCGGGCGGATAGGCGCCTCGGTGCTCGCCGAGCACCAGGGCGCGGCGTGCCGCCAGCTCGCGGCGAAGGACGCGGACAGGTTCGCCGGCCTCGGCACCCACCCCACCCCACACGGCTCGCTCTTCGTCGAGGGCGCGAGCTCCTGGATGGACTGCGAGATCGCCGGGGAACTCCCCGCGGGCGACCACACCGTCATCACCTTCCGGATCCACCAGGTCGGGCACGGCCCCGAGACCCCGCTGCTCTTCCACGCGGGCGGATTCCCGCGGATGCGCCACGAGCGCGCATGCCGGACGTCGACGGCCTGACCGCGCTGGGGTCCGGTGCGGCCGGTTTCCTGCTCAAGGACACCGAGCCCGATCAACTCGCCCAGCTGGTCCGTACGTTGGCCGCAGGCGGGGTTGTCATGTCACCTAAGGCATCGTGCGCTGTGTGGCAGAGCCATCCCGGGGCGGCCGAGGACGCCGAGACCGCCCGCGTCGGGCGGCTCACCGAGCGTGAGCGCGAGGGGCTCGTGCTGATCGCGGAGGGGTTGTCGACGCGGACGTCGGTACGCGGATCCACCTCAGCGCGGGCACCGTCAAGGACCACGTGAGTGCGATCCTCACCAAACTGCGCGTCACCAGCCGGGTCCAGGCGGCGCTGCTCGCACAGCGAGCCGGTGAAGGCGCTGGCCATCGCGGGCTGCGCCGCACTCGCCGCCCGTCGGCGCTTTCCGCTCGCGGTGTTCGTGTGCACGCTGCCCGCCACCCTGATGCAGGACATCGTGTTCGCCCCGTTCGCTGCCCTGTTCACCCTCGCCGAGCGGTCCCGCAACCGCCGTCTCCTCACCGCGTGCGCCACGCTGTTCATCGTCGAAAACATAACCGGGGGGCTACTCGACGGTGACAAGCACTTCGACCGGGGTGCACTCCGGAGCCGAGGCGATCAGGTGGATCTTGCCGGGGCCGGTCGGGCGCAGGGCGGCGAGGGAGCGGCCTTCGTAGGTACGGCGTTCGGTGGCGTCGAAGCGTTCCTCGGAGGCCGGATCGGCGCTGCCGAAGCCCGCCAGGACGCCCGTGGCGGAGACTTCGAGGCGCACCGGGCGGTCGGCCGTGGTGTGGAGGGTGCCGTCCGGGTCGGTCAGGGTGAGGGTGATGTATGCGAGGTCGCTGCCGTTCGCCGTGATGACCGGGCGGTCGGTCTCTGCGCGCAGCCGCACCGGGCCGGTGGCGGAGCGCAGGGTGTGGCGGCCGGTTTCGACGCCGTCGCGGCAGGCGATGGCGAGGAGTTCGCCGGGCTCGTACTCCGTGTCGAACTTCGTGCGGAAACGGCGCTCGCCGACCGGCCGGCCGCAGGAAGGCACTCCCCGATGCGAAATACTCTCCCGATGAGTTCACGCACTTCCCCGATCAGCCAGCCGATCACGATACGAAGGGCAGTCGCGCGGGATGCCAAACGGCTCACGCGGCTCGTGCGTGGCTCAGGCGCCTACGAGGGTAAGTACGCAGCCGCAGTGGCGGGCTACCGGGTCGGTCCTGACTACATCGAGGCCCACCGTGCCTTCGTAGCCGTCGGCGCCGACGAGCATGGAGGCCGGGTCATCGGGTTCTACTCGCTCGTCCTCGCTCCACCGGAGCTCGACCTGCTGTTCGTCGCCGACGAAGCGCAAGGACGTGGTATTGGACGGCTGCTCGTCGCGCACATGCAGTCCGAGGCTCGTGCCGCCGGGCTCGAACGTGTCGAGGTCGTGTCGCACGTTCCCGCCGAGGACTTCTACCACCGCGTCGGCGCAGTGCGGACCGGGACCGCACTCGCGAACCCGCCCGCCGTGCCGTGGGACCGTCCCAAATTCGAGTTTCGCATTCCTTCGGAATGATGCGGTGTACCGGTTCGCAGGGCACCGCCTTCGCCTGCATGGTGGCTGGCATGCAGGAGCCGCTGGACGCCGCGCGCTCCGTGTGTGCCGTCGTCTTTGCCCTGGCGGGGGGGATCGTCTGCGCCGGCGGCCTCTCCCGGCGACTCCCTCGCCTCCGGCACTCCCAGGGCCATCGAAATCGCGTACACCTCAGCTCGCTCCATACACGATCGAGGTCGGCCGCTGTAGATACGTAGTTCACACAACCCTGATCTGTGAGAGCCCTTGCCCCGTGGAGCTTGGCCGGTCGGCGTCGGTGCGGCCCGCGGTGGAGCGGATCGCGGCACGCTCCGGACAGGGGCATCAGAGCCTGACTGTCGTGGGTGTTGGCCAGGTCCGACTGGGCGCTCGGGGCGTCTGCGTCGACGATGGCGATGGTCCTGCCGGAGCCGCTGGCGGAGGCGGCGGAGGCCAGGCCGTAGGCCGACTGCAGGTCGCTGGGGCCGTGGCCGGTGGGGGAGTCCGCGGCGGCGTTCGGCCGGACGGTCTGGGGTGCGATGCCCTTCTTCGGGGTGCCGGCGCACTGCAACATCTCCAGGCGGAACCGCCGGCCCGCCCGCCCAGCGCTACGGCGTGGGGGGCCGCTGCGGGGAGCGGAGTATGAGCAGGGTGATCTCGCTGGGGGCGAAGATGCGGAAGGGCGGGCCCCAGAAGCCGGTGCCGCGGCTGGTGTAGAGGTGGGTGCGGGTGCCGTGGTGGCGGGCTGCCCGGTGGCGGGAGGTGAGCTGGGGGAGGTCGTCTTCCCATACGGCGCGGACAGTGCGACCGACGAGGGTGCGCAACACGGGCCACATCTGCAGGAGCAGATCCTGGTTGAGGTAGTGGGCAGGTCGTCGCGCAGGCGCCCTCATGCAAGACGGTGCGTTACGGGCCCATGCGCTGGTGAGGTTTGCTCATATCGTACGAGGTCATCCCGGACCAGGCCATGTGCGGTGGCAGCTCCACGACTCCCCGGGCAGGGCCGCGCAACTCGTCCAGCGACTTCGGCATGCGCCGCCGGAACTTCTCCCGGTACAGCGCGATGTCCTCGGCGTCCGAGGAGCCGATGCCGCAAGCGGCCATGGGATGCACTGCTGCTGGCGCAGTTCGCCGAGCCGGGTCCGCTGATCGCGGGCGCGAAGGCGGTGGGCGATCCGATCGCGGTGCTCCCGACGCTGTACCACCTGCTGTGGACCGGGCGGCTGCACACGGACTTGTCCGTCCGACTGGATGCACTGTCGGTGGTGAGCTGCGCATGAAGGTGCTGCGTGTGGGCGACCGGGTGCGTTTCGACGGCGGCTGCCGGCAGGTCGCGGGCTCGACGGGGTGCGGGTGCGCCTGGCCGCGTCCGCACCAGTTCCGGCCCGCGTGTCATGGCCGCGCTGCGGAACCTCGCCATCGGGGCGCTTCACCTGCACGGACGCGACGACACCGCCGAAGCCACCCGCCGGGCAGCACGACGGGCAGAACACCCGTTCCGCATCCTCGGACTTACATCATGATGTTGGAACGGCCGTGCTTGCGGACCACCGCATGCGGAGCGGGCCGGGAATGGTCTGCGCGGTGTTGTCTCGCCGGCGAGACAGGCGCAGCCTGGGGAGGGCCTGCGAGGGTATTCGTGTGCCGCGGCGAAGTGGTGTCGGCCGCCGTTCGGATGTCGAGTGTCGGATTGTTTGCACAGGAGAGACATGGCGAACCCAGTTCGAGGATCAGGGAGATGGCCGATGAGTCACGGCAGAGAGGCGGCGGGCAGGTGACGATCGGCAACGGCGACGGCCTCGTGGCCGTCCGCGGCTATCTCGACGGGCTGATCCGGGCGCGACTGACCGACCCGTTCAGCTGGGACGTCCCGTTGGTCTCGCTCGGGTTCGACTCGCTCGCGGCCATCGAGCTGTGGAGCCGGCTGCGGACCGACCTCGGTGTGGACGTCCCGGCTGGCGAGCTGCTGGACCTCACCCTGGATGGCCTGACGGCGCGGGTGCGGGCGGAAGGTGGGTCTGTCGCCGCGTTCGCTGCCGGACCGGTTGCCGGCGGACCCGCCGGGGCAGACCTCGACGACGCCTCTCCGGAGGCGGCCGCGCAGCTGCTGGCGACCCTCGACGGCCTGGACGACGCGGGGATGGAGCGCCTGGCGGCCGGACTCGGACCCGGATCCGAGACAACGCCCGCGGACTGAGCTCGGCCTCCCCGACACGCACGTGATCGACAAAGCCGAGGACGCGATTCCCAAGAAGTCCCTCTGGTACAACCGAGACTTCATGCTCTTGTGGAGTGGGCAGGCCGCCAGTTAACTCGGCTCGTCGGTCTCCCTCCCGGCCGGTGTCGTCGATCGGTGGCGGGCTCGTCGGGCTGCTCGCGCCGCGCGCGAACTGCGCGGATGCGGCCACGTAGGCGTTGTCAGCGTTGTCGCTGTTCCTGATCCGCAAGCCGGCGCCCGAGCCGCGCGCCGAGGGCCGGAAGATGAAGCGGGAGATCGCCGACGGGTTCTGATTCGTCGTCAAGTACCCGATTCTGCGCAATGTGGTGTGCTCCATGAGCACGTTCAACGTCTTCGGCTCGATGATCGGCGCAATGGAGATCGTCTTCCTGGTCCGGGTGCTGCACGTCACCCCCGCGGGCGTCGGCCTCGTCTTCTCGGGGTCGGCGGTCGGCGGCATGTCTTCAACGTCGCGCAGGTCACCTATGGGGCCGGATGCCGGTCGGCGTGGTCGTCGGCGGCATGCTGGGCACGGCGGTGGGGGCCGTGAGACGGTTTGGGTCTCGGTGATCGGTTGCTGGTGTGCGGGGTTGTAGGTGTTCTTCTCGCCGCTCCGGAGGATGCGGGACCTGTACATGATCGAGGAGGCCCGGTCGGGCGAATCGGCGGCGGGTGCCGGGCCCGAGGCCGAGCCGGCCACCGCCGTGGCTTGACCGACCAAATACACATCCCGTTGTGGAGCCTCGATGAGTTCCTCCTCTGTCTTCCTGAGCGGACCGCAGTACGTGCTGGGGGAGGTCGCGTCGCACCATACCGAGACTCCGGATCTGGAGGCGCGGGCCGGTGAACTAGGGGTGCCGTATGCCCCGGAGCTCTGGGGCTGGGGCCATGTGCACCGGAGCCACAAGTCGCTGGAGGACCTGGCGGTCGAGGCGGGCAAGGCGACTCTCCGCGCCGCCGGCGTCGACCCCTCCTCCGTCGACGCACTGGTGCTGTGCTGCACCAGTTTTCCAGGGGGGCCGGACAGCCACGGCAGTTTCGTGCGGACCATCTCGGAGGGGTTGGGAACGTGTGAGACCGACTTCCTCGGCATCACGCTCGACCGATGCACGAACCTGCTGGCGGGCCTGCGAGTCGCCGAGGCCTTCGTAGCTGCCGGAATCCATCGGCGGGTCCTGGTCATCACCACCGATCGAGTCACTGTCGAGGCGGAAAGACTGGCCAAGTTCGCCCTGTTCAGCGATGGCGCGGCCGGTGTGCTGGTGTCGGACACCGACGGGGAGTACGAGATCGTCGCAAGTGCCGCAGCGCACGAGCTGAAGGACCTGGACTGGTCGAACCAGATCAGTCCGGACCTCTCCCGCCGCGTGAACACGCAGCTGATGAAACGTGCGTCCATCGGAATCGACCAGGTCGACATCCTCATGCACGCCAATATCTTCGAAGCCATCATCGTGATGAAAGAGCTTCAGGCGGGATTTGCCGCAGCGCAGTTGTACACAGACAACATCGCACGGGTGGGCCACTGCTTCGCCGCTGACCCGATCATCAACCTGACGGACCTCGCAGCAGCCGGTCGCCTTCGCGACAACGGCCACTACCTGCTGGCCGCCTCGGTTCCTGGAGTACGGTACGGGGTTCTGCTCCGCAAGCAGACGCGCTAGCACTCGAACCGGCATCTTCGGAATGGTCGGCGGGGGGCGTTGTCTCGCTGGCGAGACATGCGTCGGCCGACACGTCGCAGCAGGCTCATGGCGAAGACGGCAGGCGGAGCGCGGATGCTGCGGTCGTACGGTTTCCGACACCAGACGATCATCAGGTTCCGTGCCTTCTTGCCGAATCCCCGCCACAAGGTGATCAACCGATATCGGTGAATTGAAGACGCGCCCAGTGATCCACGATTTCGCCGTCTGTCATGCCCGTGAGTCCACGACCATCGTCGTTTCCTGATGGGAGGAGGCCCGTCACGGCGCCGACATCGGCGTGGTGCCGCGAGAGGCGGCGGATCTGGCGGGGCTGCGCCTCGGCCGCGTAACTTTCATCGAGCATCGCCTGATCAAGGCGCCGCCGGGGTCGCGGCCGTTTCTCGACCGATGCTGACCTGCGGATCTGAAAGGGCGACATGACTTACGCGCTGCTCAGTGGTCTCGATGAGGACATCCTGGCGTTGCCGTTCTACGAGGAGCAGCACCGCACGTTGGCCGTGGAGCTCGCCGACTGGTGCGCCGGTCATTCCGGCCTTTGGTCACGTCCTCTGGAGCAGACCCCGGAGAAGGCCGGCAGGGAGATCCTGAGCGCGCTCGGCTCCGCCGGATGGCTGGGATTCCTCGATCCCGCGAAAGGGTCCGCCGCCGGTGACCACCGCTCGATCTGTCTGGCCAGGGAGATCCTTGCGTACGCCGACGATCTGGCGGACTTCGCCTTCTCCATCCAAGCGCTGTCGGCGACCCCGATCGTCCAATACGGAAACAGTGAGCAGCAGTTGGAGTATCTGCCGCGAATGGCGTCGGGCGAGGTGACGGGATCGTTCGCGATCTCGGAGGAGGAGGCCGGCTCCGACATCTCGGCAGTCGGTCTGACTGCCGACCGAGTGTCCGACGGCTATCTGTTGAACGGCCGAAAGGCCTGGATCGCCAATGCCGGCATCGCGGATCTGCACTGCGTGATCGCGCGAACGGGTGGGGGACCCGGTGCGCTGGGGCTCACGGCGTTTCTGGTGCCGGCGCGTACGCCTGGAGTCCGGGTGCTGGAGGAGGTGCGGTTGGTTGCTCCGCGCTCGTTCGGACACCTGGCCTTCGAAGACTGCCTGGTCCCCGAATCGAGCGTACTCGGACGCCCCGGACAGGGGTTCGTGGTCGCGACGGACCTGCTGGAGCGATTCCGGATGACGGTGGGGGCGGCCGCGGTGGGGTTTGCGCGGCGCGCTGCCGACTCGGCAGTCCAGCGGGCCCGTGAGCGGCGGATCCACGGCGGCAAGCTGATGGACCTTCAGCTGGTGAAGGGTGCGCTTGCCGACATGGAAATAAAGCTGAACTACTCTGCGATGCTGGTCGCGCGGGCTGCGTGGGAACTCGACCACAAGAACCCCGGCTACGCGAAGCACTCGAGTATCGCCAAGTTGGCCGCCACCGAGGCCGCACAGGAGATCGTCGACGCTGCCGTCCAGATCCACGGGGCAGCCGGCCTGGTTGCCGACAGCGTCCCCGAGCGCTTGTACCGGCAGGTCAGGTCCCTGCGTATCTACGAGGGAGCGTCCGAGGTCCAGAAGATGATCATCGCGGACGCGCTGGGACGACGGCCGCACGCGGGCCGATCCCGAGCAGCATCCGGACGCAGTGCAAGTCGAGTGGAGCGCTGACTTGTCCTCCCCTGTCGTAGCAATGACACGGGCAGATCCGTATCCATACATCCTGGCTCACCCTGGCTGCCGGGTACGGAAAGACATTTGATGCATACACGGGGAGAGCCATGAGTGACCAACAGCACTACGAGTGTGTCGGCGTCGGCGTCGGCCCTGCGAACCTGAGTCTTGCATCTCTGTTGCACGGTTGTCCGGGGCTGCCGAATCTCTTCCTTGAGAAGCGTGAGGAGTTCAGTTGGCATGATGGACAGCAGATCCCCGATGCGACCCTCCAGGTATCCATTTTCAAGGATCTGGTGAGTCTGTCGGACCCGACCAGTCCCTTTTCGTTCCTGTCCTACCTGAAGGACAAAGGGCGGGTCTACCACTTCATCAATGCTCAGTTCAGCGCGGTGCCGCGGCAGGAGTTCCGCAACTACCTGGAATGGGCCAGCCGGCGCAACCAGAACGTGGTATTCGGAGAGGAGGTCGTCTCCGTCGACTTCGACGGCGTATTCGTCCTGCGCACCAACCGGCGCACCGTCACGGCGAACAACGTGTCAATTGGCATCGGCAGCAATGCCTGGGTGCCGGCGGAAGCCCGTGACCACCTCGGCCTCACTCAGTTCCACGTCAGCGAATTCGTGCCTCTCAGCCGCGACTTGGCGGGGAAGAGAGTCTGCGTGGTCGGCGGAGGCCAGTCGGGCGCCGAGGCGTTCCTCGACCTCATCTCGCGTCCGTCCACTGAGCGACCGCGCCGGGTCTCGTGGGTGTCACGTCGCCGCAACTTCTACCCCATCGACGACTCGCCCTTCACCAACGACTTCTACATGCCCGGCTACTCGGACTACTTCGCCAGGCTGGACCAGGGGACGCGCGAATCGTTCAACCGGGAGCACGTCCTCACCAGTGACGGCATCTCCGAGGGCACACTCCGCGAGATCTATCAGCGCATCTATGCCGAGCGGTTCATCCACGGCAACACCGACCTGGTCTCGCTGTACCCGAACCGGAACGTGATCGCGGTCTCCGCCTCCGACAACGCGTGGTCGTTGAAGCTGTCCAACAGCAACCATCCGGCGGTCCTCGGGCAGGTCGACGCCGACGTAGTGGTCTGGGCGACCGGGTTCCGCACCGTTGCGCCCGACTTCCTCGCGCCGATCGCGAACCGACTCGAGCGTGAGGGCGACGAGTACCGCATCGACAGTGATTTCGCCGTGATGTGGGACGGCCCTTCGAACCGAAGCATCTTCCTCCAGAACGCGGCTCTGCGACAGCGCGGACTGGCGGACAAGAACCTCAGCCTGCTTGCCTGGCGGAGCCAGCGGATCATCGACCGCGTTCGATGTGTACGCAGCGACGACACGGTTCCTTCGTTCATCGAATGGTCGGCGAAGCTCAGCCCCGACGAGAGCGTGGGATGAGCCATGACGCATGTCGACTTCGCAGTCGTGGGCGGCGGAATCATCGGGTGCACGATCGCACGGGAGCTGGTGCTTCGGGCTCCGAACGCCTCCGTGCTGGTGCTCGACCAAGACGCCGTCGGATCCGGAGCCAGCCGCCGCTCGGCCGGTCTGCACTTCCCCCGTGGCGCGACGGAGCGTGTCCGCCGCATGTCCGGCTACAGCCAGGCCTGCTACCGGGCTCTGCTGGACGCTGATCCGACTCTGCCGATCCACCCGGTTCCCATGCTGGTGGTGTCCGACCGCGCGAGCGCGGGCCAGGTGGAGGCGGCCTATCTCGACGAGGCCCGGATGTCCCGCGTGGACGCGCTGCCGGACTGGCTGCCGCCACTGTCGGACGAGACGGCGGCCTGGAAGGGCGAGGGCTGCCAGTACGCCGACGTCGGCGCACTGGCCCGAGCACTGGCCCGGTCGCTGCGGCCGGGGACGAGTTTCCGGGACGGGGTCTGCGTCGCCGCTCTGGACCAGGCCGGGAACGGATACGAACTCGCGCTCGGCACCGGAGAACGCGTCACGGCCGACGCGGTCGTGCTCGCACCCGGCCCGTGGCTGGCCGCACCGGCCTGGCGGGAACGGCTCGCGCCCTTGGGCGCCAGGGTGAAGAAGGTCGTGGCGCTGCACATCGAACAGCCGCCCGCGGCCGAGGACGGAGTCGTCGTCTTCCATGACGAGGACGCGTTCCTGCTCCCACTCCACGAGCAGCGGCGCTGGCTCTTCAGCTACACCAGCCAGGTCTGGGACGTCGACCCCGACCGGCTCACCGGCAGCGTCTCCGCGTCGGACCTCGCCGAGGCCCGCGAGGTGCTGCTCCGCCGCGCCCCCCGCCTGGCCGACTCCGCCCGCAGCGGAAGGGTGTTCTGCGATGCGTACAGCGCGGATCGGGAGCCGCTGGTACGCGCACTGGACGAGGAAGGCCGACTGGTGTTCGCGGGTGCCGCCAACGGCTCCGGCTACAGGCTCGCACCCGCCATCGCCGCAGAGGCAGCGCACCTGCTCCGTAGAGCCGTTGAGAACGTTTCCCACCAAGGGGGCCAGCAATGAACGTGAGCGTCTTCTCCGCTGAGGAACTGCACCAGGCATTCGGCATCGAGATGAGCTCCGTGGAGTCGATGAGTGCCGGAGCCGGCTGGGGCCGGGTCGCTCCGGGCGTCACCTCCGATCCGCACCAGCACGACGAGATCGAGATGTTCGTCGTCGTCGCCGGAACCGGATGGGTGGCTTTCGACGGCCGCCGCATCCGGGTGGAGCCGGGAACGGTGTGCCAGTTCGAGCCCTTCGAGACGCACGTCATCGAGAACGACGGCGACGTCGACCTGGTCTTCTTCGACCTGTACTGGCGCGACCCGGTGCGCGCCGCCCAGGCCGCAGCGGCAGGCGGTACGCGCCGCCGGTTCCACGAGAGGCCGGTCTTCGTCTTCTCGACCCCGCCCACTCCGAACGGCGACCTCCACCTCGGTCACCTGTCCGGTCCCTACCTGGGAGCGGACGCCTACGTCCGGTTCCAACGCATGCAGGGCACTGAGGTATGGCACCTCACCGGGAGCGACGACTTCCAGAGCTACGTGGTCGACTGCGCCCGCCGTGAGGAGCGCGAACCGGCGCGTACCGCCGAGCACTACAGCGCCGAGATCGCCGCGACGCTCCGTCTGATGGACATCGAGGTCGACCAGTACACCGTGACCAACGAGGACCCCGGCTACCGGGACGGCCTGCGTGGGTACTTCTCGAAGCTGGTCGACTCGGGTGCGGTCGCCGTCCGGCAGACGGCCGCCCTGGTGGACGCGGAGACGGGCGCCTACCTCTACGAGGTGGACGTCTCGGGCGGTTGTCCCGGATGCGGCGGCGGCACCAGCGGCAACATCTGCGAAGAATGCGGCGAGCCGAACGTCTGCGTCGACCTGGTCGACCCGCGGAGCAGCCGGTCGGAGGCGCCGTCGAAGCAGCAGCCGGTCTCCCGCTTCGTCCTGCCGCTCCACGAGTTCGGCAAGGAGGTCACCGATCACCACCGCCTCGGCCGGGTCCCGGCCCGACTCCGCGAACTGGCGGACCGGGTGTTCGCGCGTACCGGCCTCGACATTCCCGTGACGCACCCTTCGGACTGGGGCGTCGCACCCGCGGAGACGACCGTGCACGGGCAGGTGATCTGGGTCTGGCCTGAGATGTCCTACGGCTTCCTCCACGGCATCGAAGCCCTCGGCGGGCGTCTGGGCCGCGACTGGCGAGCCGTCGCTCCCGAGCAGGACTGGAAGTTCGTCCACTTCTTCGGCTACGACAACAGCTTCTACCATGCTGTGCTCTACCCGGCGCTCTACCGGTCGGCGTACCCGGCGTGGAATCCCGACATCGACTACCACGTCAACGAGTTCTACCTGCTGGAGGGCGGCAAGTTCTCCACCAGCCGACGCCATGCCGTCTGGGGCAAGCAGATCCTGTGCCCGGAGACCGTGGACGCGGTGCGCTACTACCTGTCGCTCACACGTCCGGAGCAGCAACGGACGAACTTCGAGCTCGAGGCGTACACGGAGACCGTCCAGAGGGTCCTGGTGGACGGCTGGCAGAGCTGGCTGAACGACCTGGGCGCACGGATCGCCGGGCAGTACGGCGGGATCGCCCCCGACGCCGGCGTCTGGACTCCCGAGCACACGGCGTTCCTCAACCGCCTGGGAATACGGCTCGCCGCTGTCGCCGACAGCCTCGGACAGGAGGGATTCTCGCTGAACCGTGCGGCCGCCGAGCTGGACGGGATCGTCGTGGACGCTCGGCGGTTCGCCGAGGCAGAGGCACGGACCGCGCTGATCGCCGACTGGAACGACGAGGCCCGAACGGCCCTCGCGCTGGAACTGGCCGCGGCACAGCTGCTGGCGCGCGCGGCCGCGCCGGTCATGCCGCGATTCGCCGCCCGACTCGCCGAGGCGCTCGGGACGGCCGACCTTTCGTCCTGGCCCTCCCAGGTCGAGCTGGTCGCGCCCGGGACCGTGATCAGGCTTGAGGACCAGTCCTACTTCGCGGCTCTGCCGTCGGACTGGCCGCTCGCCGCGGAGACCACACGATGACGGACTCTGTGATCAACCGCGTGGTGGCGGGGCCTCCGGCTCCCGGCCACCGGATCTCGTTCCTCCGGCTCGGCAGCCGCAGGACGCTGGACCTGATCGAACTGTACGAACAGTCGGGCCGTGTCGCCGCCTACCTTCGGAGCCTCGGCGTCGAGTCCGGGGACCGCATCGGGATCCTGGCGGCCAACAGCCTGGAATGGGTCCTGCTGGACCTTGCCGCGCTGCGGCTCAAGGCCGTGGTCGCGGGTTTCGAGCCGGGCAAGTTCGCCGACGCCGGAGAGCTGGTGGCGCGCTACGGGCTCAAGGCTCTGTTCACCGACCAGGACGTGCCGGCGGGCGCGCCGGCGGCGGTCCGAGCCTTCGCCGACGTCGCCGAGGCCGCGGGACGGACATGGACGGAGCTGCCCGAGCCCGTCGTGTACGAGCCCGAGGAGGTGACGACGATCAAGTTCACCTCCGGCAGCACCGGCGTGCCGAAGGGGCTCGGGGCCACCGTCGGCAGCATCGACGCGTCGATGCAGGCCGTGCAGGAGATCTTCGAGCACCGGGGCGGTGACAACCTCTTCGTCTTCCTTCCGCTGTCGCTGCTGCAGCAGCGGTACTGGGTCTACTCCGCCCTCTGCTTCGGCCACGACGCGACCGTCACCACGTACGAGGCGGCCTTCGCCGCGCTCGCGACGGCCCGGCCGACCGTGGTGATGGGTGTGCCGGCGTTCTTCGAGGCCGCCAGGCAGCAGATCAGCCAGGACGCCGCGCGCGCGGACGGCGTCACGCCGGACGCGGCGCGCCGCGCGGCCGCGCGGCGGCTGTTCGGCGATCGGATCCGCTACCTGTGGACGGGATCGGCACCGGCGGACCGGGAGGTGCTGCGCTACCTCACCGACGCGGGCCTTCCCATCTATGAGGGCTACGGGCTGAACGAGACGTGCATCGTCAGCAAGAACCACCCCGGTGCCCACAAGGAGGGCAGCGCGGGGCGGGTGCTGCCGGGGAAGCAGGTGCTGTTCGACGAGGACGGCGTGATCCTGGTCCGCAGCGAGCATCCGGTGAACCGGCGCTACGAGTTCGCCGAGCCCGGCGACTCCGAGCGGATGTTCGTCGCGGACGGGGTGGTGCGCACCGGCGACCTCGGCTACGTGGACGAGGACGGCTTCCTGTTCATCCAGGGGCGCGCCGACGACGTCATCGTGCTCGGAAACGGCAAGAAGGTGATCGTCCGGCCGATCGAGGAGCACATGCGGACGAGTCCGGCGATCGAGGAGTGCGTGGTGTTCTGCCCCGCACAGACGTCCCTGGTCGCGGTGGTCTCGCCGTCCTCCGACACGCCCGACCTCGAGGCGATCGCCGAACAACTGGCCCGCACCAACGCCTCGTTCGGCCGTGACGAACAGATCCGCAAGGTCGTGGTCGCGAGCCCCCGGCCCAGCATCGCCAACGGAATGCTCACTTCGCAGTTCAAGCCGAAACGACAGGCCATCTTCGCCGCCTTCCAGGCGGAGATCACGAACAACCAGGACGGTATCCATGCCCAGTGACATCGAGACCATCGCGCGGGAGAACCTGTCGGCCGCGCTCCAGCCGGCCGCGGATCCGCAAGAGATCGACCCGGACGCCGCGTTGACCGACTACGGACTGACCTCGCTGCAGAAGGTCCTGTTCCTGACCCGGCTCTGCGAGGACCTCGCGGTCGACCTCGCGCAACTGACCGAGCGCGACGTCGCCGAGATGCGCACCCTCCACGACGTCGTCGACACCCTGTCGGGCTACGCGGGAAAGGCTGCTTAGAGTGAGTTGGGCGGAGCTGGCCGCGGCCACGCTGGAGAACGACCACGTGAGGCTGCGTCCGATCAGTCCCGAGGACCGCGAGTCGATCCACGACATCGCGATGGACCCGGTGATCTGGCGCTACTTCGTGAGCCTGGTCGAGACGGAGGAGGACTTCGACGCCTTTTTCCAGGGCATGGTCGCTGACCAAGCGGCAGGCAGGCGTGTGGTCTTCCACATCACCGACAAGACGACGGGGCGATGCGCGGGGAGTATGAGCTTCGGCAACCTCTCCGAGGCGGACTCGCGCCTGGAGATCGGCTGGTCCTGGTTGGGCGTCGACTTCCAGGGCCGCGGCATCAACCGCTGGGCCAAGTACCTCTTGCTCGAGCACGCCTTCGAGAACCTGGGCGCCGAGCGCGTGGAGTTCAAGACGGACCAGCTCAACGCGCAGGCCCGAGCGGGCCTGCGCAACATCGGCGCCCTGGAGGAGGGCGTCCTTCGCAGCTTCAACCCGATGCCGGACGGCAGGCGCCGGGACGCTGTCTACTACAGCGTGTTGCGCGGTGAGTGGTCGTGGCTCAAGGGCGAGCTGGCCACCAACGCGAAGGTGACCCGTCAGGGCATGGCGGTGTGACCGGCGGAGCGGGCGTCACCCATCTGCATCTCTGCGGCGATCCATATGAGGTCGGCCGACAGCACGGGGCAGCTCTCGCCGGTCCGCTGCGCGGCTTCGTCGACGACTCGCTCTGCCGCCTCAACCTGCTTCTGGACGAACCGGTCACGACGGCCGGGCTCGAACCGGTGCTGTCCGCGTTCGACAAGGTGATCACGGCAGAGCTGCCACGGCTGGCCGAGGAGATCACGGGTCTCGCCGACGGGATCGGAATCCACCGCGACCAGGCGCTGCTGCTGCAACTGCGCCGGGAGATCCTGGGCTACCGGAAGATCCCGGCGCGAGGCGACTGCACCACCTACGCCAAGGCCGGTTCCCATCCGGTCCTGGCCCAGACGGTGGACCTCAACGGCGACCTGGACGATCAGATCAGCGTCCTCGACGTCCGACTCACAGGTTCCCCGCGCCGGGCCCTGGTGCTCAGTTTCGCGGGCCTGCTCGGCTATCTCGGGGTCAACAGCGACGGCCTGGCCGTGGGCCTCAACCTGGTCCTCGGCGGCGACTGGAAACCCGGAGTCCCGCCGTACCTGGCCATTCGCCACGTGTTGGACTCCGCTGCCACCGTCGATGAGGCGGTCGAGTGCCTCCGCGGTCTCCCGCTGGCCAGCTCACGGTCGTTCATGCTCTGCGACGCGGGCAAAGCGGTCTGGGTGGAGGCTCTGGACGGCCGGTTCCGGTGCCTCGAAGCCCAACAGGCCGAGCACACCAACCACTTCCTCCACCCCGAGTTCGAACCCTTCGACGAGATCAACGTCTTCGCGCGGAACTCCTCACGCCGAAGGCTGGAGGCGTGCCGCGCCGGTCTCGCCGCGATGGCGCCGGCCGCAGGGGTGGAGGAGCATTTCGCTTTGCTCTCGGTCCCTCCCATCCGAGTTGTCGGAACCGGTGACATCCGATACGAGCGCACCGTCGCTGCTGCCGTCGCATTGCCGGGGAGCGGTCAGTTGCACATCAGGCCGGGTGATCCCGCCACATCTGTCACCAGGGAGTTCACCTTTGCGGACCCGGACTGCTGCACGCCAGACACTCATGCGACCTCATCTTGATCTTTTCGAAACTCCGACGGGCGGGAACATGAATGTGAAAGAAGGTACTGACATCAGCGTCGCCGGGATCGACGCCGGGATCGACGTCGACGACCTCTCCAGCCTGCTGATGATCAGGCACTTCGAGCAGACCGTCCTTGACCTGTTCGCGCGCGGGCTGCTGAACGGCACCACGCACACCTGCCTCGGCCAGGAGTACGTGCCGGTGGCCCTGGGGCCGCTGCTGGCCCCGGACGACTTCGTGTTCAGCAACCACCGCGGCCACGGGCACTACCTGGCCCGCTTCGACGACCCCGAGGGCCTGCTGGCCGAGATGACCGGCCGCGAGGGCGCCGTCTGTTCGGGCGTCGGCGGCAGCCAGCACATCTTCCGGGGCACCTACCTGTCCACCGGGGTGCAGGGCGAGAGCCTGCCGGTGGCCGTGGGCACGGCCTTGTGGTTCCAGCGGACCGGCCGGCCCGGGATCGCCGTGGCCTACATCGGCGATGGCACCTGGGGCGAGGGCGCCGTTTACGAGGCGTTGAACCTGGCCGCGCTGTGGCGGCTGCCGCTGCTGGTGGTCGTGGAGAACAACGGCATCGCGCAGACCACGCCGACCGCGCGCGCCATGGCCGGCGACATCGCCGGGCGGGCCGCGGCGTTCGGAATCGCCCATGAGTCCGTGACCGGCAGCGACGTCGCCGCGATCCGCGCGCGCCTGGCACCCGTGGTCGAACGGACGCGCACCGGCGGCGGGCCGTCCGTCGTGGAGTTCGCGACCCACCGCCTCGGCCCGCACAGCAAGGGCGACGACACGCGCTCCGCCGCCGAGGTGGCCGCCGAGCGGGAGCACGACTGGCACGACGCCTATCGGCGTCTGGACCCCGACCTGTTCGCCAAGGTCGAGGACGAGCAGCGGACGCGGATCGCCGAGGCCGTGGACCGGGTCCTGGCCCGTCCGGCCTCGGTGTGGGAGAGGGGCTGAGCCATGGAGCGTGTCGCTGAGAACCTGAACCGGGCGCTGCACGCGGCCTTCGCCGCCGACCCCGACCTGTTCCTGCTGGGGGAGGACGTCGCCGATCCGTACGGCGGCGCCTTCAAGATCACCAAAGGGCTGTCGTCGGGCTACCCCGACCGGGTCCTGAGCACGCCCATCAGCGAGCAGTCGCTGGTGGGCGTGGCCAACGGGCTGGCGCTGTCCGGCGGGCGCGCCATCGTCGAGATCATGTTCGGCGATTTCGCCACCTTGGCCTTCGACCAGATCGTGAACTTCGCGGCCAAATCGGTCGCGATGTACGGCCGCCGCGTCGAGGTCCCGGTGATCGTGCGCTGTCCCACCGGCGGGCGGCGCGGGTACGGCCCGACCCACAGCCAGAGCCTGCAGAAGCACTTCATCGGCGTGCCGCACCTGTCGGTGCACGAGATCTCGCCGTTCCACGACAGTACGGCGGTGCTGGCCGGCCTGCTCGCCGATGGCGAGCCGGCCGTCCTGTTCGAGGACAAGGTGCTCTACACGCAGCCGATGCACGAGCCGGGGACGGACGGGCCGTTCGTCGCCGATTTCCCGTTCGGAGCCGGCGGCCCGGCGCGGCTGCGGGCGTCGGACGGCGACGACGCGGCCGACTGCGTGATCATCGTGCCCGGCGGCGTGGCCCGGCGGGCGCTGGCGGCGGCCGGGACGCTGTTCGCCGAGCACGAGATCACCTGCGAGGTGATCGTTCCGACCCGGTTGTACCCGTTCGACGTGGAGCCACTGCTGCCCGCCCTGGCCGGCGCCGAGGTCGTGTGCCTGGTCGAGGACTGCGCCGCCGGCGGCACCTGGGGGTCGGAGGTCGCCGCGCGCGTCTATGAGCGGCTGTGGGGCCGGCTGCGGCGCCCGGTCGTGCTGTGCAGCGCCGAGGCCGAGGTGATCCCGACCGCCGCACACCTGGAACAGACCGTGCTCCCCCAAGCTTCTGACATCCACCGCGCCATCTGGGAGGCGTTGCATGCGTGAACTGCTGCTGCCGAAGTTCAACAACAACGACGAGGGCTGCGTCCTGGTCGGCTGGACGGTCGACGACGGCGCCGCGGTGTCCGCGGACGCGGTCGTCGCCGAGGTCGAGACTGCCAAGGCCCTGGAGGAACTCGTCGCGGATGCGGACGGCGTCCTCCACCGGCTCGTCGAGGCCGGAGCGCACTGCGAGTTCGGGCGGCCCGTGGGGCTGCTGTTCGACAGCCGCCAGGAACGGGACGACTACCTGGCGGCCGCCGTCGTGACCACCGCACCCGAGGGTGAGGGCGAGGGCGAGGACCACGATGGCGGCCCGGACCCGATCCTCAGCGACGCCGCGCGCACCCTCGCCCAGGATCACGGCATCCGGACCGAGCAACTGCGCACGCTCGGCAAGCGGGTGGTGAAGGCCTCCGACGTCCAGCGGCTCATCGACCAGGGGTTCATGGGCCAGGGGGCGGCGTCCGTGGCGGCTGGGGCGTCCGCGGCGTCCGCGGACGCCGTCGTCGTCAGCCTCAGTCCGCGCCAGCGCGCGGTGGCCGCCGTCGTCAGTGAGGCGCACCGCACCATCCCGGCCGCCTTCGCCGCGATCGCGGTCGACCTGACAGTGTTCCGCGCCACGCGCGGCGGCGCCCCATACGGCCTGGTCGAGCTCCTGGTCAAGGCCATTGCCGCTCGCCACGCCGACTTCCCGCTGTTCTTCGCCACGTCCGGTGCGGACCACACCCTCACCCTCGCGTCGGCCGCCAACGTCGGGGTCACCGTCGACGTCGGGACCGGGCTGTTCATCCCGGTGCTCAAGGACGCCGCCCGCCGTCCGATCGCCGACCTGGCCGACGACCTCATGGACTTCCGAGTCAGCGCCCTGCGGCAGAACTTCCGCGAGGACGCGTTCGCCGACGAGGCCATCACCCTCTCGCTGCATAACGATCCGGACATCATCCTGGCCGCGCCGATCGTCCATCCGGGCCGCACCTGCGTCGTGACCCTGTGCGCCGAGCGGAGCGAAGTCGCGCTGGCCGAGGACGGTATGCCGTTCGCCCGGCCGGTCACCACGGTCGCGGTCACCTACGACCACCGCTATCTCAACGGCCGCGACGCGGTCCGCTTCCTCACCGCGGTGAAGCAGGACCTGGAGACCGCCGACGCCATCGCCCGGCTCGCGGGCTGACGGGAGGACGACGAAGCCACTGCCGCTCTTCGACGCCCCTGTGGACCTCCGCGCGCTGCACGCCGCCTACCAATCAGCCGACGACCCGGCGTCGGCCGGTCCACGGATCGGGATCGCGGCCGGCTGCACCGCCGACCCGATCCTGCCCTACCTCGGCGCGGCGCTCGCCCGCACGCTCGGCTACCCGGCCTGGCCGGCACCCAGTCCCCGATCGCGGACAACCCGGCCTCGGGGATGGCAGACTCAACCAGCAACGGAGCTCCGGTTCAGGCGATTTGGCGTGAGAACCCTCGTCCTAGCGGAGCTCCGCTCTGCTCAGCGCGCCGACACGCGGCCCGCCATCCACCTCGATCCGATCTTGAAACGGCCGTGGGTCTGTCTCGCCGGCGAGACAGACCCACGGGCCTCGTCGAGTACCGACCACGACACATTCCAGGTGCTGGCCGGGCGGCCGGAGAAATGCATTCGGAGGAGAGACTTTTATGTCCAAACAAAAGGTGTCGGAGCATTTCGCGAAAATCGCCGCCGAGCGGGCCAAGAGACTGCGGCCGGACGGTATCGACCAATACCCGACCCTCAGTGGCGGGTTCGCGCAGATGAACGAGGACCCCTTCACCGATCGCATCGAGCGCGAGCCGTGCCGCGACCACGTCACGGTCGCGGTCATCGGCGGGGGGTTCGCCGGCCTGATGACGGGCGCCCACCTGAAGGAGGCGGGGGTCTCCGATGTCAGGATCGTCGACACCGGCGGCGACTTCGGCGGAACCTGGTACTGGAACAGGTACCCGGGCGCCCGGTGCGACATCGCGTCCATGATCTACCTGCCGTTGCTGGAGGAGACCGGCTACGTGCCCACCGAGTGGTACGTGCGCGGCCCGGAGATCCTGGAGCACTGCCAACGCATCGGCAAGCAGTACGGGTTGTACGAGAACGCGCTCTTCCACACCCGGGTCACCGGCTTGGTTTGGGACGAGTCCGCCCGGCTGTGGACGGTGCGGACCGATCGCGGTGACGAGTTCACCGCCCAGTTCGTGAGCCTGGGGCTCGGCCACCTGTCCGTGCCGAAGCTCCCCGGCATCCCGGGCATCGAGACCTTCGCGGGCCATGCCTTCCACGCGAGCCGATGGGACTACGCCTACACCGGCGACCCGGCCGGCGGACCGCTGGGCAACCTGCGGGACAAGCGGGTGGCGATCATCGGGACCGGCGCCACCGCGGTGCAGTGCGTCCCTCACCTGGCCACCGCATGCCGGGAACTGTTCGTGTTCCAGCGCACGCCTTCCGTCATCCAGGTCCGCGACAACCGGCCGATCGACCCGGAGTGGTTCGCGCAGATAGCCACGCCTGGATGGCAGCAGCGCTGGCTGGACAACTACGCGGCCAACATGACGGCGGCCGAGCAGCCGGCCGAGGATCTGATCAACGACGGCTGGACCGCCATGGCCAGGATGTGGCGCAACGCCGGAGAGGCCCCGCGGCCGGACTCGGACACGTCCGAGGAGATCGGCGCCGCGTACTACGCGGACATCGACAAGATGGGCCAGCTCCACGCCCGGGTGGAGGAGACGGTCAAGGACGCACGGACCGCGGAACTCCTCAAGCCCTGGTACTGGCTTCCGTGCAAGCGCATGACCTTCCACGACGAGTATCTGAACGCCTACAACGAGCCGACGGTCCGTCTCGTCGACACGGACGGCAAGGGGGTCGAGCGGATCACGCCGCGAGGTGTCGTGGTGGACGGCACCGAATACGAGGTGGACTGCATCATCTACGCGTCGGGGTTCGAGGTCGGCACCGCGCCCACCCGGCGCGCCGGATTCGACCCCGTCGGCAGGGACGGCAGGCGACTGTCGGAGCACTGGACCGATGGCATGCGCACGATGCACGGACTCCATGTGCACGGGTTCCCCAACGCGTTCCTCGTTCAGTCGCTCACGGGCGGGACGCGGTTCTCCAACCTCTCGCACAACCTGTCCGAGGCCGCCAAGACCGTCGCCACCGCCATCGCGCACGCGGTCACCACGGGGGCCGACGTCGTCGAACTCACCCGGCAGGCGGAGGACGCCTGGATGAGCAACGTGGGAGTCGATCCGGAGTGGCGCACGTTCCTGGGCACGGAATGCACCCCCGGCTACTCCAACAACGAGGGAACGGATCTCGGTCCGCATTCCCTTTGGGACGAAGCCGAGTTCCCCGATGGCCTGGGCTTCTTCCAGCACCTTCAGGAATGGCGGGGCAGCGGGGAGTTCGCCGGCCTGGAATTCCACCGTTCGGACAGGTGAAGTCACTTGCCTCGTCTCGCCGGCGAGACAGGCCTCCCGGGCTCCGTCGAGTGATGCCCGGGAGTCATTCACCCTGGCGAGTGCCGCCTGTTAGCCTCGCGAAGTCGATACAACTCCGTTTTATCTTTGCCAACTAATTCTGCCGAAATTAACGGCTCCCGATCCCGCTGCGGCCCGACGCCTGGCCGGTGATTTCGGCGCCTGAGCCATCGGCTGCGGATCGCGACTGGTAGCGGTCGGAAACAGCGAGGTAGCCTGCATGATTCCGTTGTCGTTTGCGCAGCAGCGGTTGTGGATCATCGGTCAGTTGGCGGGGCCGAGCGCGGCGTACAACATGCCGTTGGTGCTGCGTCTGTCCGGGGCGTTGGACCGGCAGGCGCTGGCGGCGGCGCTGGGTGACGTGGTGGGCCGGCACGAGAGCCTGCGGACCGTCTTCCCGGTCATCGACGGCGAACCCGTCCAGCAGATCGTGCCCGCCGACGCGGTCACGCTGCCACTGACATGGACGGACACCGACGACGAGCAGGTGACCGACCTCGCGGTCCAGGCCGCCGAACATGTCTTCGACCTCGCCACCGAGATCCCGCTGCGCGCCCACGCCTTCCGCACCGGACCCGACGAACACGTACTGGTGCTGCTGGTGCACCACATCGCCTGCGACGGCTGGTCGGTCGGCCCCCTCGGCAAGGACCTCGCCACCGCTTACGGGGCACGGCTCGCCGGCACGGCCCCGGCCTGGACCGAACTCCCGGTCCAGTACGCCGACTACACCCTGTGGCAGCGCGACCTGCTCGGCTCCGAAAACGACCCCACCAGCACCGTCGCCCGCCAGTCCGCCTTCTGGCGCGACGCACTGGCCGCACTGCCGGTGGCACTGGACCTGCCCTTCGACCGGCCACGCCCCGCGACGGCTGCCCAGCACGGCGCCCAGGTACCCCTCACCATCGACGCCGACGTCCACACCCGCATCACCGAACTCGCCCGACAGACCGGCGTGACACCGTTCATGGTCGTCCAGGCCGCCCTCGCCGTCCTGCTCTCCCAGCTCTCCGGCGAAACCGACATCCCGCTCGGCACACCGGTCGCCGGACGCACCGAAGAAGCCCTGCACGACCTGGTCGGCTTCTTCCTCAACACCCTGGTCCTGCGCACCGACGTCTCCGGTGACCCCACCTTCACCCAACTCCTGACCCGGGTACGGGAAGCAGACCTCGCCGCCTTCGAGAACCAGGACCTCCCCTTCGAACGCGTCGTGGAGATCATCGCTCCACCACGGACCGCGGCACGCCACCCCCTCTTCCAGGTCATGCTGTCCTTCGACACCAACACGGAAGCCGCCTTCGACCTCCCCGGACTCAAGACCAGCGAATTCGAGATCCCCGGACACGAAACAGCCAAATTCGACCTCAACCTCGAGTTCGAGGAGCGGTTCGGTCCGGAGGGACGGCCGACCGGTATCAAGGGGATTCTCGAGTACGCCACCGACCTGTTCGACCACCACACGGTCCAGGCATGGGCCGAGCGGCTCAACCACCTGCTCGGAGAACTGACCTCCGACCCCGACCAGCCCATCGACCTGGCGGACCACCAGACGCAGACCCGCGGGTTCCGCAGCGAACTCGGCGAGGTCGAGGCGGTACTCGCGGGGTATCCCGGCATCGCCGAGGCCACGATCGTCGCCCGCGAGGACATCCCGGGCGACAAGCGTCTGGTCGGCTACGTGGTGCCCGGCCCCGGCCTCGACCCGGAAGTCACCGTACGGCTGCCCGCGATCCTGCGTGAGCACGCTGCCGGGCTGCTGCCCGCGCACGTGGTGCCGGCCGCGGTCGTGGTCCTGGACCGGCTGCCGCTGACGGATCACGGGAAACTGGACCACGAGGCCCTGCCCGCACCGGACCATGCCGTCGTGGCCGCCCGCCGTGCTCCGACGACCGTCCAGGAAGAGATCCTGTGCGCCGCGTTCGCCAAGGTGCTGAACCTGGAGCTGTCCACCGTCGGCATCGACGACAACTTCTTCCTTCTCGGCGGCCACTCCCTGCTCGCGACCCGGCTGGTCGCCCGCATCCGCGCCCTGCTCGGGGTCGAACTCGGCATCCGTTCGCTGTTCGAAGCCCCCAACATCGCCGCCCTGGCCAAGGCGCTGGCCGGGGCGGGCCCCTCGCGTCCGGCGCTGGTGACCGCGGATCGTCCGGAGCCGCTGCCGTTGTCGTCCGCGCAGCAGCGGTTGTGGTTCCTGCACGAGTTGGAGGGACCGAGCGCCACCTACAACATCCCGGCGGTCATCAGGCTTTCCGGTGCGATCGACACCGGTGCGCTGGGCGCGGCGTTGCGGGATGTCCTCGGGCGCCACGAGGTGCTGCGCACGCTCTTCCCGTCGGTCGAGGGACGGCCGTACCAGCGGGTGGTGCCGGTCGAGGAGCTCGACGAGGTGCTCACCGTGGTACCGGCCGACCGGATCGGGCCGTCCGGCGTGACCGCTTCGGTCGCCGAGACGGAGCGCCACTGCTTCGACCTCGCGGCCGAAGTGCCGTTCCGGGCCTGGCTGTTCGAAGCCGGTGCGGACGAACACGTGCTGGTGATGCTCGTGCACCACATCGCCGGAGACGGCTGGTCGCTGGTCCCGCTGGCCCGAGACCTCTCGGTGGCGTACACGGCTGGCCTGGCCGGCCAGGAACCGGGATGGGCGCCGCTGCCGGTCCAGTACGCGGATTACACGCTCTGGCAGCGTGAACTGCTCGGCGAGGCGACGGACCCCGAGAGCCTGATGAGCAGGCAACTGGCCTATTGGCGCGGTGCGTTGGCCGACATACCGGAGGAACTGCCGCTGCCCGTCGACCGTGCCCGCCCCGCGGTGGCCACGCACCAGGGCGGGAGCGTGACGCTGGAGATCCCCGCGGCGCTGCACGCCCGGGTCGCCGAACTGGCCCGGGACGAAGGCGCGACGGTCTTCATGGTGCTCCAGGCCACGTTGGCCGTGCTGCTCTCCCGGCTCGGCGC
Organism: Streptomyces sp. NPDC051738; assembly: GCF_044453205.1. NCBI lineage: Bacteria > Bacillati > Actinomycetota > Actinomycetes > Kitasatosporales > Streptomycetaceae > Streptomyces > Streptomyces sp. NPDC051738. The sequence continues at coordinate 466,276 of NZ_JBITCM010000006.1, forward strand.
CGGCCAGGACATCGTGATCGGAACCCCGACGGCCGGGCGCACCGACACCGCGCTCGACGACCTCGTCGGGTTCTTCGTCAACACCCTCGTCCTGCGCACGGACGTGTCCGGCGGTCCGTCCTTCGGCGAACTGCTCGCCCGGGTGCGGGAGCAGGCGCTCGACGCGTTGGCGCACCAGGACGTGCCGTTCGAGCGCCTGGTCGAGGAGCTGGCCCCGGCCCGCTCCATGGCCCGCCATCCGCTGTTCCAGGTCGCGCTCGCGCTCCAGAACAACGCCGATCCCGTGCTCCAACTGCCCGGCCTGCGCACGAGCGTCCTGCCCGACGAGGACACCCCGGCGAAGTTCGACCTCTCCTTCGACCTGCGCGAACACTTCGACGAGCACGGCCGGCCCGCCGGAATGACCGGCGAGGTCTTCTACGCCGTCGACCTGTTCGACCATGCAAGCATCGAGCAGCTCGCCGAACGCTTCACCCGTGTCCTCGACACCCTGGCCACCGGCCCGGACCAGCGGGTCGACCAGGTCCCGGTGCTCTCGGCCGCGGAGCAGGAGAAGGTGCTGCACACCTGGAACGACACCTCCCGCTCCGTCCCGCCCACGACCCTGCCGGCGCTCTTCCAGGACCAGGCCGCCCGCACCCCAGGGGCCACCGCGGTCGTCTTCGACGGCACCACCTTGACCTACGGCGAGCTCAACACCCGCGCCAACCGGCTCGCGCACCACCTGATCGAGCACGGGGTCGGCCCCGAGGACATCGTGGGCATGGCACTGCCACGGTCGATCGACCTCGTCGTGGCGATGCTCGGCGTACTCAAGGCGGGCGCGGCGTATCTCCCGATCGACACCGAATACCCGAAGGAACGGGTCCGGTTCATGATCGAGGACGCGAAGCCGTCGTACGTGGTGACGCTCCAGGCCACCGTGGCATGGCTGCCGGCCGACGCACCCCTTCTGGTCCTGGACGACGCTGCCACCCAGGAAGAGCTGACCGCACACCCGGCCTGGAGTCACGACCCGACCGACATCGAGCGCACCGGCCCGCTGACCCCCGCCCATCCTGCCTACGTCATCTACACCTCCGGCTCCACCGGAACTCCCAAGGGCGTGGCGGTACCGCACCACAGCATCACCAACTTCATCACCGTTCACCGTGAGTCGGTCTTCGCCTGCGCCGCCGATCTGTCGGACAGTCGCCCGCTGCGGGTCGCGCTGACCACCTCCATATCCTTCGACGCGGTCTGGGACCAGCTGTCGTGCCTGCTGGAGGGGCACGAGCTGCACGTCGTGAGCACGGAGGTGCTCTCCGACATCGGCCTCCTCGCGACCTGGCTGGACGCACACGACGTCGACTTCCTTGAGCTGACCCCCACGCACATGGCCGCCGCTGTGTCGGAAGGCCTGTTCGACAACGGCCGCCGTACTCCGGCACTGCTCGTGGTCGGTGGCGAGGCCGTGCCCGACTCGCTCTGGGAGTGGCTCGGATCGCTGGGTGAGGGCACCCGCAGCTTCAGCTTCTACGGGCCCACGGAGTGCACGGTCTACCAGGTCTTCGCCGAGCCGCGATCCACACCGCGGCCGATACTCGGCGGACCCACCTTCAACATGCGGGTGTTCGTGCTCGACGACGGCCTGGAACCGGTGGCCCCCGGTGTGACGGGCGAGTTGTACGTGACGGGTGCCGGTCTGGCGCGTGGCTACCTGAACCGTCCCGCACTGACCGCGGAGCGGTTCGTGGCGTGCCCGTTCGGTGCGCCCGGCGAGCGGATGTACCGGACCGGGGACCTGGCGCGGTGGCGGGCGGACGGGACCCTCGAGTTCGTCGGCCGGGCCGACGACCAGGTGAAGATCCGGGGGTTCCGGATCGAGATCGGGGAGGTCGAGGCGGTGCTGGCCCGGTATCCCGGTATCGCCCGGGCCGTGGCGGTGGTCCGCGAGGACATCCCTGGTGACAAGCGTCTGGTCGGTTATGTGGTACCCGCCCCGGGTCAATCCCCGGAACAGATCGCGCAGTTGCCCGGCCTGTTGCGCCGGCATGCCGCAGGGCCGCTTCCGGATTACATGGTGCCGGCCGCGGTCGTGGTCCTGGACCGGCTGCCGTTGACCGCCAACGGCAAGCTGGACCGCAAGGCCCTGCCCGACCCGGACTACACGGTCGCCTCGACTCACCGCGCTCCGACGACCGTGCGGGAGGAGATGCTGTGTGCGGCGTTCGCCGAGGTGCTGGGTCTGCCCGGTGTCGGCGTCGACGACCACTTCTTCGAACTCGGCGGGCACTCCCTTCTCGCGACCCGGCTGGTCGCCCGCATCCGCGCCCTGCTCGGGATGGAGATCACCATCCGCGCGTTGTTCGAGGCCCCCACTGTCGCCGCCCTGGCCGGTGCGCTGGTCGAGGCGGGACCCTCCCGTCCGGCGCTGGTGGCCGGGGTTCGTCCAAAGGCGCTGCCGTTGTCGTTTGCGCAGCAGCGGTTGTGGATCATCGGTCAGTTGGCGGGGCCGAGCGCGGCGTACAACATGCCGTTGGTGCTGCGTCTGTCCGGGGCGTTGGACCGGCAGGCGCTGGCGGCGGCGCTGGGTGACGTGGTGGGCCGGCACGAGAGCCTGCGGACCGTCTTCCCGGTCATCGACGGCGAACCCGTCCAGCAGATCGTGCCCGCCGACGCGGTCACGCTGCCCCTGGCCTGGACGGACACCGACGACGAGCAGGTGACCGACCTGGTGATCCAGGCCGCCGGACATGTCTTCGACCTCGCCGGCGAAATCCCGCTACGGGCACAGGTCTTCAGCACCGGGCCGGACGAACACGTCCTGGTCCTGCTGGTCCACCACATCGCCTGCGACGGCTGGTCGGTCGGGCCCCTGGGCAACGACCTCGCCACCGCCTACACCGCACGGCTCGCCGGCACCACCCCGGCCTGGACCGAACTCCCGGTCCAGTACGCCGATTACGCCCTGTGGCAGCGCGATCTGCTCGGCTCCGAGAACGACCCCGCCGGCACGGCAGCCCGCCAGTCCGCCTTCTGGCGCGACGCCCTGGCCGCACTGCCGGTGGAACTCAACCTGCCCTTCGACCGGCCGCGCCCCGCCACCCCCGCCCGGCACGGCGCCCGGGTCCCCGTCACCATCGACGCCGAAGTCCACACCCGTGTCACGGAGTTGGCCAGGCGGACGGGCGTCACCCCGTTCATGGTGGTCCAGGCCGCCCTCGCCGTCCTGCTGTCCCGGCTCACCGGCGACACCGACATCCCGCTCGGCACGCCCGTCGCCGGACGCACCGAGGAAGTCCTCCACGACCTGGTCGGCTTCTTCCTCAACACCCTGGTCCTGCGCACCGACGTCTCCGGTGACCCCACCTTCACCGAACTCCTCACCCGGGTACGGGAGACAGACCTCGCCGCCTTCGAGAACCAGGACCTCCCCCTCGAACGTCTGGTGGAGATCATCGCCCCACCCCGGACCGCGGCACGCCACCCCCTCTTCCAGGTCATGCTGTCCTTCGACACCAACACCGAGGCAGCCTTCGACCTCCCCGGACTCGACATCAGCGAGTTCGAGATCCCGGAACACGAATCCCCCAAGTTCGACCTGAACTTCCTGCTGCGGGGGTCGTACGAGCCGGACGGGCGACCGACCGGCATCACGGGGATCATCGCGTACGCCACCGACCTGTTCGACCACCACACGGTCCAGACCTGGGCCGAGCGGCTCAGCCTGCTGGTCGCGGAGCTGACCTCCGACCCCGACCAGCCCATCGGCAAGGTGGAAGTCCCGGAACCGGCTGGGCGGAACGCGAACCCTGACCGGTCGGCGACCCGGCCGGCGCTCGGCCCCGGCAGGCGGCGGGTGCTGGCCCGCCCCGGTCTCCCGCCGGAGCAGCCGCTCGGCTGAGCCACACGTGACCGAGTGCCCGGGAGAAGTCCAGGCACGCCCCCCACACCGCCCGGCACCTCCCCGATCACCCGTGCGGCGAATTCGACCCGATAGGAAGACAGTGATGGACCAACGCGCCGAGACCCCGCGTTCCCGACCGGGAACCGAGATCCGTCAGGCGGTGCGGCGCTCATGAGCGAGGACACCTCGAGCGCCGGGAAGAAGCCGGCTTCGCTGTTCCGCCAGCGGAACTTCGCGCTGCTGTGGACGGGGCAGTCGGCCTCGCTCTTCGGTTCCCAGATCACCTACGTCGCGATGCCGCTGACCGCGGTCCTGCTGCTCGATGCGACGCCGATGGAAGCCGGCGTGCTCGTCTCCCTCGAGACGCTGCCGTTCCTGCTCTTCGGCCTCTTCGTCGGCGTGATGCTGGACCGCCGGGCGCGCCGGTCCGTGATGATCGTCGCCGATGTCGTGCGTGCCGCGGCCCTCGCCTGGATCCCCGTCGCGCACTGGCTCGATGTGCTGAACATCGGTCAGCTCTTCGTCGTGGTCTTCGTCGTCGGCGTGATGACCGTGTTCTTCGACCTCGCCCACCAGTCCTACACACCCGGTCTGATCGGCCGGGACCGGCTCGGCGAGGCGAACGCGAAGCTGGAACTGTCGGACTCGATGGCGCAGGTCGTCGGGCCGGGCGCGGCGGGCCTGCTGGTCAGCGCGCTCAGCGCCCCGGTGGCGATCGCGGTGGACGCGGCGAGCTACGCCCTGTCCCTCTTCACGGTGGCGGGACTGCCGGCCGATGAGGCGCCGAAGCCTCAGCCCGGGGCGGAGACCCCCTCGGTGCGGGCCTCGATCCGTGAGGGGTTCGCCGCGATCGTGCGGCACCCGTTGTTGCGCTGGTTCACCACGGCCGCCCTGATCATCAACCTGTTCTCCGGCGCCCTGATGTCGGTGTTCTTCCTCTATCTGCTCCGGGTCCTCGACATGGGCTCGAAGCAGGTCGGCCTGATCGTCGCGGTCGGCAGCGTCGGTGCCCTGGTCGGCGTCCTTCTGGTCGGCCCGCTGACCGGACGGTTCGGCGTCGGCCCGACCCTGATCCTGACGATGGCGCTGCCCGGCCTCGGCTATCTCGTCCTGGCGGCCGTGCACGGCCACTCACTGGCCGCGCTCGCCGTCGTCGCGGCCTCCTCCTTCGTCGTCCAGTTCAGCGTTCCCGTCTTCAACGTGACGGTGATCAGCTTCCGGCAGGTCTCCACCCCGGACGAGCTGCTCGGGCGGGTCAACGCCACGGCCCGTACCTGCGCGCTGGGCGCGTTCTCGCTCGGCTCGCTGCTCGGCGGTGCGCTCGCCTCCGGAACCGGGCTGCGGACGGCGATCGTGCTGGCCGCGAGCGGGACGTTCCTGGCCTCCCTGGCCCTGCTGTTCTCGCCCGTGCGCACGGTACGCCGCCTTGAGGCGCACGCCACCGATTCCGACTCGGCCGCCGCGCCGGAGCCCGCATGACCATTCAGGAGCAGACATCATGACGAGCGTCGAGACCTGGCAGGAGGAGGGCTATCAGCTCTCCCCGCAACAGCTCGCCCGGTCGGGCGAGGCCCGGAGCACGGCGGTGCGCACCGTCCGCACCGCCACACGGATACCGGTGCCGGACCTGGAGGCCCGGATCGCGTCGGCGGTCGCGACGCACGAGAGCCTGCGTACGCGGTACACCGAGTTCGCGGGGCTGCCCACGCTCGTCCAGGTCGTGGATCCGGTGGGCCCGGTCGCGATCGAGCAGTCGGGAACGGATCGCACCGTGTTCCGTGCCGGCGCGCTGACCGTCGAGTACGAACTCGGTCCGGACGGCACGCGGCTGGTTCTCACCCTGCCGCGGCTGAGTGTCGACGACGCTTCCTGGACCCGGCTTGTCGGCCTGCTGATGGAGGACCTGGAGGACTCGGTCGCCGCGGCCGGGGAGACGGTGCTGCAGTACGCCGATGTCGCCGCCTGGCTCGGTGAAGTGCTGGACGAGTCGGCGCAGCCGCCGATGGCCGACGAGGCGGCGCGGCAGTCGTCGAAGCCGTCCTCGGCGCTGCCCTTCCTCACTCCCGTCGCCCTCCGGGACGCGGCCGCCGAGCCGGTGAGCGCCTCGGCCGTCGTCGAGGGGCCGGCTCTGGAACGGCTGGACGAACTCAGCGGACGGTGCGGCGTGAGCGAGGCGGCGGTGCTGCTGGCTCTCTGGCGCTCGCTGTACGGCCGGTACTGCCGCGATGCCGACGACCATGTGCTGGTGCTGGCCGACGGCCGGTCCACGGAAGGCCTGGAGAACGTGCTCGGCCTGTTGGAGCGTCCGGTACCGGTGCGGCTGGAGATCGGCGCGGACACCCCGGTCGCCGACGCGCTCCAGGCGTCGCAGGACGCGCTCCGCTCCGTGGCGGCGATCGAGAACCAGATCGACCCGGGGACCGCGGCCTCCGCACACCATGCCGCGGACGTCTGCCCGCTCTCGTACCGGCACCGCCTGGACCGGTGGGCCGAGGAACTCATCGCCGGTGCGTCCGTCCACGAAGCTCCTGGTGCGCTGCACCTCGACTGCGTGCGCGGGTCGCGGAGCCTGCGCCTGACCTTCGTCGGGGGCGCGGGCCGCGTCGCCCAGGCCGACTTGGACCTCGTCGCGGAGGCGTTCGGACATCAGCTGACCGATCTGCTGTCCGGTGGCACGGAGCGCGCCGTCGGCGGCCTGCGCCTCACCGCGCCGAACGCGCCGAACGCCGAGGCCGGGCCCCGTGCGTCGTACACCTCGGTGCTCGACCGCTTCCTCGCGCAGGCGGAGCGCACGCCCGCGCAGCCCGCGCTGCGCTGCGGCGAGACCGTCGTGTCCTACCGGGACGCGGCGCAGAGCGCGGACGCGGTGGCGCACCTGCTGCGCGAGCACGGCGTGCGGGCCGGGCAGCGGGTCGCGCTGTTCGTTCCCGCCTCGGCGGAAACGGTCGTCGCGATGCTCGGCGTCTGGCTCGCCGGCGCGGCGTTCGTCCCCCTCGACCCCACGTGGCCGCAGCAGCGGATCGAGACGATCCTGCGGGAGGCCGACCCCGCGCTGCTGCTCACCCCCGATCCGAAGGCCGATCACCAGGCCTCCGTCCGCATCGTGTGCACGGCCGACGCGGTCGTCGCCCCGGGGCGCGCGGTGACATCCGGCGCGGCGGCCACGGGCGCCGCCTATGTGATCTTCACGTCGGGCACCTCGGGGCTTCCCAAGGGCGTCGTCATCGGGCACGAGCAGCTGTCGCACTACGCCTCGGCGATCGGCGAGACGCTCGCCCTGTCCGAGGGCGCCGAGTTCGCGGCGGTCTCCACCCTCGCCGCCGACCTGGCCTACACGGCGGTCTTCCCGACCCTGGCCGGCGGTGGCTGCGTCCAGCTCATCCCCACCGAGACCGCCACGAGCCCCGCGGCTCTCACCGAGTGGTTCCGGGGGAGCCCCGCGGCCGCGATGAAGCTGGTCCCCTCGCACCTCTCGGCGCTGCTGGCCGAGGCTGCCGATCCGCTCGCGCTTCTGCCGAGCGAGGTGCTCGTGCTCGGCGGCGAACTGCTGCCGCGTCCGTTGTACGAGCGGCTGCGAGAGATCGCGCCGTCCTTGCGTCTGTACAACCACTACGGCCCGACCGAGTCGACGGTGGGCGCCGCATGCCTCCCGCTGGACGCCTCGATCGATGAACGCTGTTCCTCGATCCCGGTGGGCTCCGGCCTCGGGGAGAACGTCCTGACGGTGGTCGACGCGGGGGGTGCCGCGCTGCCGCCCTGGTGCCCCGGTGAGGTGCTGATCAGCGGGCCCGGCGTGGGCCTCGGCTACCTCGCGCGGTTGCGCGAAGGCGGGTCGGGCTTCGGTACGGCGGACACCGCGGACGCCCACCGGACCGGTGACCTCGGCCGCCTGGTGCCCGGCAACGGCATCGAGATCCTCGGCCGGATCGACGACCAGGTGAAGCTGCGCGGATACCGCGTACAGCTCGGCGAGATCGAGACGCTGCTGGCGGATCGGCCCGGCGTCGGCGCCGCGGCGGTCGTGGCGCGCGCGGACGCCGACGGACTCGTCACGCACCTGGACGCCTACCTCACCGCCGCCGGGGGAGTGGACATCTCCGTCGAGGACGTGCGGGCAGCCGTGGTTCTGCACCTCCCGGCCGCCCTCGTGCCGACCGGGTGGCAGGTGCTGGAGCGGTTCCCGCTGACCCGCAACGGCAAGCTCGACCGCCGCGCCCTCGCACCGATCGCGCCGCCGAAGGCCCGGGCCGGCCGGCCGCGCGACTCGGTGGAACAGCGCCTGCTGGCGATCTGGTCCTCGATCCTCGACCAGGACATCTCCTCCCCCGACGCGGACTTCTTCGAGTTCGGGGGACAGTCGCTGCGTGCGATCAAGCTCATGGCCCAGATCAACAACGCCTTCGGCCTGCGCCTGCCGATGTCCGCGGTGTTCAGCGCCCCGACCGTCGCGGCGATGGCGGAGCTGGTGCGCAGGAGCGACGTCCAGGACTCCAACCTGGTCCCGCTGCGCGCCGCCCGCAGACCGCATGAGCGGGCCCCGGTCTTCTGCGTCCACCCCGGCGGCGGCAACACGCTCAGCTACTGGGAGCTGGCCCGGCTGATACCGGCGGACCGGTCGGTCTACGGCATCGAGGCCTGGGGTCTGCACGGCAGGCCGCCGCAGGACGATTTCGCCGCCATGGCCGAGGAGTACGCGGCGAACATCGCGGCCGTCGGCGATGCCGCTCCCGTGATCATCGGCTGGTGCTTCGGCGGCATCATGGCCTACGCCACGGCCCAGGCGCTGCGCCGTTCCGGGCGCGAGGTGGCGCAGCTGATCATCGTCAACTGCGGCGTCCCCGGTGACGCGGAGAGCGCCCTGGCGCGGCAGCCCGCCGACCATCTCCTGCGCCGCTTCGCCTTCCACTACCAGCTGGACCTGCCGGAGGGGCCGCTCGGTCATCTCGGTCATCAGGAACTGCTCAAGGCCATGCAGGACGTCGGGCGGCTGCCTCCCGACTCCGGTGAGGCGGAGCTGCGGAACCTGCTGGACGTCTACATGACCAACATGACTGCTCTGGACCGCTACTTCGTGCAGGAGCAGGCCGAACTCGGCCGAGCCGACTTCCCGGTGCTGCTGGTGCGCGCCGAGCCGGCCGACGAGCCGCAGGATCCGGACCGTACGTGGGGCTGGGGATCGGTGGTCGGGCCTGAGCTCGGCTTCGCCTCGGTGGCGACGACCCACCACGGCATCATGCGACAGCCCGCGGTGGAGGAACTCGCCGAGCTGATCCGACGGGAGATCGAAATGAGGACCACGACATGAACGACGGCACTTCCACGACCCCGGGCCCCCACCCGCTGCTGGGCGCGACCCGGCGGCAGGTGCGGATACCCGGCGGGGACGCGGTGAACATCGGCTTCCTGCCGGAGTCACCGACGACCCCCGTCCTCATCACGCCGGCCGGTCCCGGCGTCGACCTGCCCGGCTGGCTGCGGGCGAACCGGGAAGAACTCGAAGCACGGCTGCTGCGGCACGGCGCGGTCCTGCTCCGGGGGTTCCACGCCGGTTCGGTGGAGAAGTTCGAACAGGCCGCCTCGGCGATCTGCGGCACCCTCTTCCCTGAGTACGGGGACCTTCCGCGAGAGGGCGGGTCGGCCCGCGTATACAAGTCGACGCCGTATCCGGAAGACCTCTCGATCCTGTTCCACAACGAGAGTTCGCATCTGCCGCAGTGGCCGATGCGGCAGTTCTTCTCGTGCATCGTGGCCCCGCAGTCCGGTGGGCAGACGCCGATCGTCGACTGCCGGACGGTTCTCGCCCGGATGCGTCCGGAGCTGGCCGAGCTCTTCGCCACCAAGAAGCTCCGTTATGTCCGCAACTTCATCGAAGGCGTCGACGTCAGCTGGTCGCGCTTCTTCGGCACCGACGATCCCGCCGAGGTCGAGCGCAAGTGCGCCGCGGAGGGGACGAGCTTCGAGTGGACGCCGGACGGAGGCCTGCGGACCTCGCGTCAGGCCGAGGCGGTGCTGCGCCACCCGACGACCGGCGAGGCCGTGTTCTTCAACCAGCTGGCGCTGCACCACCCGTCGTCGCTAGACCCGGAAACGCGCTCCTCGCTGCTGGAGATCTGCGGCGATCAGGGGATGCCGCGCAACGTCTTCTGGGGCGACGGCACTGTCATCGACGACGCCCTGGTGGACGAGGTCCGCGACCTGATGGACCGGGAATCGGTCGCCTTCTCCTGGCAGGAGGGTGACGTCCTCGTCATCGACAACATGCTGGTCGCGCACTCACGCAGCCCCTTCACCGGGCCGCGGAAGATCGTGGTGGCGCTCGGCGACATGACCGGCGAGGCCGTGCCTGCCATGAGCTGAGCTCGGTTCGAGCCCTGGGCGCAGACCAGCTCCTGCCTTCGTTCCGGCGGCGATCAGGAATAGCGATATCCCATTACGCCGACGCCGGTGTCTCGCCGGCGAGACACGGTGACCGCTGGTTATCGTCACTGTTACGCTGACGGCCGTTTGATCAATTCATCGGGGGAATCCGTGGCAAATCCGTTCGACGATGAAGAGGGCGCATGCCTGGTTCTGGTGAACGACGAGAACCAGCATTCGCTGTGGCCCGCCTTCAACGCGGTACCGGCCGGCTGGAAAGTGGTGTACGGCCAGGAAACTCGCAAGAATTGCCTTGAATACGTTTCCGCGCACTGGACGGACATGAGGCCGGCCAGCCTGATCAGGGCGATGGGCGATGAACTGCGGTAGAAGCGAAGTGAAAAACTTGGAATACCCCGCACTGTCCGCATCATCCGGCGAAAAGGCCTGACCACACCACAGCCGCGGCGCGTATCCCGCCGCGTTGCCTCGCCTTGCCACGCAAGCGGAGTGCTCGACACTTCTTCATCCGCCACTTCAAACTTCGTGCCTCATCCACACGAAGTCGCTGATGCCTGCCCGACTGCCGCAGCGATCTCGCGGGAGGCTGCCACAGGGGAAGGTGCCAAAAATGACTTCCGACGCAAGCACGGCGTCGCCACAGGGCCTGTTCCGACGGGCCAAGGTGAATGCCGTCGACGAGCGGACGTTCATCTTCAAACTCTTTGTCGCGTACGCCCTTTGGGCGCTCGGCGTGGCCCTCGCGCTGTTGACCGGGCTGTGGCCGCTGCGGGTGCTGGGTGTCATATTGATCGGCGCGATGTACGCACACTGGCTGGAACTGCAACACCAGTGCCTGCACCACTCGGCATTCCGGCGCGCCCGCCGGCACCGGATCGCCGGCGTCCCGCTGGGCGTGCCCATGCTGGTCTCGTACAGCCATTACCGCGTCCTGCATCTGCAGCACCACCGCTATCTGGGCACCGACCAGGACTCGGAGTTCTTCGGCTTCGACTCGCGTCAGCCTGTCACCTGGAGGGCGCTGGTCCGCGAGGCCCTGGCCTTCGGCCGGCTGGGTGGCGCGGTCGCGGACGTCGTGCGCGCCTGGACCGGTTCCTGGACCTACGACTCCGGCCAGATAGCACCGGCCCGCAAGCGTGAGGTGGTCGCCGAATACCGGCTGTTCAGCCTGCCGATCCTCGCGGCCGTCGCGCTCGCCGTGCTCGGCCAGGGCGAGCTGGTGCTGTGGGTGTGGCTGTTGCCCTTGCTGGTCGCGGTGCCCCTGCACTTCCTCGTCGAACTGCCCGAGCACATCATGTGCGACAACTCCAGCACCGACGTTCTGGCCAACACCCGCTCCATCACCGGCAGTTGGTTCAGCACCTGGTACACCAACGGCAACAACCTGCACATCGAGCACCACGCGGCCATGGTCGTCCCGATCAACCAGCTCCGCGAGCGCCACGACCTGACGCTGTCGTACGCGAAGCACACCTCCCCCAGCTATCCGCAGTTCTTCCGCGCCATCGCCAAGGAGGCCGCCGCCAACGGCCGGAAGGCCCGTGCACAGGACGGCACCCGTGCCGAATAGCACAAGTCGCGCATGCATGGGACGCACTCACGAAGGTAGGACGGCATGAGCGACACCTCGGAGCGGCTGCGCGAGCAGTCCCCCGCCCAGAACGCCCTGCACACGCGGCGGCTTGAGGAGCGCACCGCGGCGGCACCGGGCGGGATCACCAGACGCCCGGCGGGCACGGGCGCCCCCTTGTCCTTCGCACAGCAGCGCCTGTGGTTCCTGGACCAGCTCGGCAGCGGGAACGCGGCGTACAACATGCCGTACTCGCTGCGGCTGTCGGGTCCGGTGGACCTGGACACGGCGGTGCGGGCCTTCCAGGCCCTGGTGCGGCGGCACGAGACCCTGCGGACCACCTATCCCTCGGTCGACGGCGAGCCGGCGCGGATCATCGCCCCGGTGGACACCCACGTCCGGGAGCCCCGGCTCGTCGACCTGCGCGGCGCGGACGACGCCGAGGAGCAGGCACGGCGGCTCGCAGCCCAGGACGCGCGGGCGCCGTTCGACCTCGGCCGGGGTCCGCTGCTGAGGGTGACGCTGGTGGCGCTCACCGAGCGGGAAACCGTCGCGCTGATCAACCTGCACCGCATCGTCACCGACGACTGGTCGATGACGGTGCTGACGGACGAGTTCTGCCATCTGTACGACGCCTTCCGCACCGGCGGCGCCGATCCGCTGCCGCCACTCGCCGTCCAGTACGCCGACTACGCCCACTGGCAGCGCGAGCAGTTCACGGGCGGTGCGGCGAACCGGGTGGCGCACGGACTGGCGCACTGGCGAAAGCGGTTCAGCGGCGAGCTGCCCAGTCTGCGGGTGCCGACCGACCGCACCCGGCCGGCCGTGCGGACGTACGCGGGCCGGACCCGGTCCTTCACCCTGCCCGCCGAACTGACCGCCGGGCTCCGGGAATTGGGCAGCACCGCGGACGCCGGCCTGTTCGTGACGCTGCTCGCCGGATACACGGCCCTGCTGCACCGCTACTCGGGCCAGGACGACATCGTCGTGGGCACGTCCGTGGCCGGCCGTGACCGGCCGGAGACCGAACCGCTCGTCGGCCCCTTGGCGAACACGCTGGCCCTGCGCACGGACCTGTCGGGCGACCCGACCTTCCGCGAGCTGCTCGCACGTACCCGGCAGGCATGCCTGGCGGACTTCGCCCATCAGGACGTTCCCTTCGCGCGCGTGGTCGAGGAGGTACGCCCGGAACGCGACCTCAGCCGCGCCCCGCTGTTCCAGACGACGCTGTCGCTGCACGACGCCCCGCGGCCCGCACCGGAACCGGCGGGGCTGCGCGTCAGCCCGTTCGAGGGCGAAGGCCGGACCACGGCGCTGTACGACCTGAGCCTGCACGTCGTCGACGAGGGCGACCGGCTGCGCTGCGAATGGGAGTTCAACGTCGACCTGTTCGCCGACGCCACCGTCGAGCGGATGGCCGCCCATTTCGAACGGCTGCTGCTCGGCGCCGTGGCGGACCCCGGTCTGCCGCTGTCCCTGCTGCCGCTGCTCTCGGAACCGGAGCGGGCCGAGCTCCTGAACCGGGACAACCTGATCTCCGTCGAGGTCGCACCCGACACGTGTGTGCACCACCTGTTCGAGGAGCACGTCCGCGCCACCCCCGACGCCGTGGCGGTGGTGGACGGCGAGGACCGGGTCAGCTACCGCGAACTCGACCGGCGGGCCGGGATCATCGCCGCCCGGCTGCGCGCGCTCGGCGTCGGCCCGGAGTCCCGAGTGGGGCTCTGCGCGCCGCGCTGCCCCGACTCGGTGGCGGCCCTGCTCGGCGTCCTCAAGGCGGGCGGCGCGTACGTGCCGCTCGATCCGGCCCACCCGGTGGACCGCCTGCGCTACGTGCTCTCGGACGCCTCCGTACGCCTGCTCCTGACCCGCCACGACGTGGTGGCCTCGGTACCCGGGCTCACCGAAGGGGTGAGCGTCGGCTACGTCGACGACTGGCTCGCCGAGGGCGCCGTTGCGGCGCAGGACGAGCCGGCCGCCGTCCCGCCGGTGCGGCACGCCGAACCGAACGCGGACAACCTGGCGTTCCTCGTGTACACCTCGGGCTCGACCGGCCGGGCCAAGGGGGCGATGCTCACCCATGGTGCCCTGATGAGCGCCTTCCGCTCCTGGGAGCGGGTCTACGGCCTGGGCACGGTGGTGCGCCGGCATCTCCAGGCCGCGAACATCGCCTTCGACGTGTTCACCGGCGACATGGTCCGCGCGCTGTGCTCCGGCGGCACGCTGGTGCTCTGCCACCGTGAAGCGCTGCTGGATCCGGCGCGGCTGTACACGCTGCTCCAGCGGGAGCGGATCGACTTCGCCGACCTCGTCCCGGTCGTCATCCGCCGGCTCAGCGCCTATGTGGCCGAGCAGGGGCGGATGCTGGACAACTTCAAGGTGCTGGCCGTCGGCGCGGACATCTGGTTCATGCAGGATTACTGGAACCTGGCGAAGCTGTGTCCTCCCCGCACCCGTCTGGTCAACTCCTACGGCATCACCGAATCGACCGTGGACAGCGGCTTGTTCGAGACTCCGATGCCCGAGCGCGGTGACGAGGAGCCGGTGCCGATCGGACGCCCGCTGCCCAACACCCAGTTCTACGTGCTCGACAACCGGCTCCAGCCGGTGCCCTTCGGAGTGAACGGCACCCTCTACATCGGCGGCCTGGCCCTGGCCCGCGGCTACGTGGGGCGCCCCGAGCTCACCGCCGAGCGGTTCCTTGCACACCCCTTCTCGGAGAGGCCGGGAGCCCGCCTGTACAACACCGGCGACCTGGCGCGGATGCTTCCCACGGGTGACGTGGAGGTGCTGGGCCGGGTGGACCGGCAGGTCAAGCTGCGCGGCTTCCGGATCGAGCTGGAGGAGGTCGAGTCGGTGCTCGGCCAGCACCCGGACGCCCAGGACGCCGCGGTGATCGTCAGGGAGGACGCCCTGGGGGAGCGGCGCCTGGCCGGCTATGTCGAGCCGCGAGCGGGACGCAGCCCCGACCCGGTAGCTCTTCTGCAGTACCTGCGCACCCAACTGCCTTACTACATGGTGCCGTCCACCATCACGCTGCTCGAACGGATACCGCTGAACGCGAACGGCAAGCACGACCGCAAGGCTCTGCCCGCTCCGGCGCCCGTGGCGGATGCGGTCGAGCGGCCTGCCGCCGGGTTCGCCACCGCCACGCAGGAGCGCGTAGCGCGGATCTGGTCACAGGCGCTGGGGGCCGACGTGGTCACCGCCGAGGACGACTTCTTCCAGCTCGGCGGAGACAGCCTGCTGGCGCTGCGGATCCTGTTCGCACTGCGCCGAGCTTTCGGCGTGGACCTGCCACTGATCACCCTGTTCGCGGCGACGACGGTGGAGGAGCTGGCCCGCCGCGTCGACCTCGCCGCGTCGACACCCGTGGGAGCCGGCGATCTGGGAGAGCCCCAACTCTGACTCGTCCCACAGCGCTTCGCCGAGCTCGCCGACCGGCTCGACGCATTCCACCACAGCCGCGCGTGGCGGACTCACCGCCGATCGACGGCGGTTACGCGAACGGATCCGGTACGAGGCAGGCGAGCGGTTCGCTCGCAATGAGAAGACCGTGTTGATCGCGAAGGATCTGCGGGTGAGTGAGCGGTCGGTGGAACGCCGGCGCCGTGCCTGGCGGGCGGGTGAGAGAAAGGCCGTGAACTCCCGCTCGGTGCGGGTCGGCCCCGGCGCGGGCACGGTGGATCCGCACCCTGGCCGGGCGACCGCGGCGGCATGGGAAGGATCAGGGTCAGATCGTGCGCTGGTCGGACGCGTCGGCGCCGCACGCGTCCTGCAGTCGCTTGAGGTAGGTCAAGCCGGTCATGACCTCGTCCGTCGGCAGTCCGAAGTCGATGAGACACGCGATCTCGTCCACGCCGAGCTCCGCGAGCCGCGCCACGACCTGCTCGCCCTTGTCGACCGAGCCGAGCAGGCCGACGTTGTCGAAGTAGTGCTCGAAGGCCCGCTCGACGAGCATGTCGATCTCGTCCGGCTCCAGGTCTCCGGTGCTGAGGTCCGACGACAGGATGAGCCCGAGTGAGCTGCGCATGTAGTCGCTCAGCGACGGCCGGACCAGCTCTCGGACCCTGTCGGTGTCCTCGCCGAGGTACGTGTGCACCATCACCGCGACGTGGCCCGGCCAGCCGGCGTCGGCCGCGGCCTTCCGGTACTCGGCGAGGTTGTGCGCCAGTTGTTCGGGACTCTGGCCGAGCAGGTGGGTGAGGAGCCCGGCTCCGATCCGGCCGGCGCTCCGGAAGGTCTCGACGTCGCCGACACTGGCGACCCAGATCGGCAGGTCGGTCTGGACCGGCGGCGGGAACGACCGCACCTTCACCGGGTTCCCCGCGCCGTCGGTGACCTCGATCGCCTCGCCGCGCCACAGCGCACGCACCTGCTCGATCCGCTCGTACATCTCCGTCCGGCGGTTCGTGTAGGCGGCCGGATTCAGGGCGAAGTCGACGGCGTGCCAGCCGGAGGCGAAGGACACCCCGACTCGGCCCCGGGAGATGTTGTCCACCACAGACCACTCCTCGGCGATCCGCAGCGCGTGGTGCAACGGTGCCACGACGCTGCCCGCCCGGATCTTGACACGCTCCGTCGTCGCGGCGATCGCCGCACTGGTCACCGAGGGGTTCGGATAGGTCCCACCGAAGGGGTGGAAATGGCGTTCCGGGGTCCACACCGCCGCCAAGCCGTTCTCGTCGGCGAAGCGGGCGCCTTCGAGCAACAACCGGTACCGGTCGGCCTCGGCGCCTCCGCTGTCGTTGGCGAAATAGAAGAGGCTGAGATCCATCGTGCGTTCTCCCCAGCGGATACGGGTTCGGAGTCGGGGGTGTGTCGCGAATATCGGTCAGTAAATGCGCCCGATCCTGATTCATAGCACCCTCGTTCTTCGCGGACACACTCACCGCGGACCGCGGTGGAGAACGGCCGTCGGAGTGTTGTCTCGCCGGCGAGACATGCGCACGATGGACACGTCCTTCGGGAAATCAGGTTTCGTTCACACAGGAGAGCCGTGGCCAATCCGTTCGAAGACGAGGCAGGCGTTCATCTGGTCCTGGTCAACGGCGAGGAGCAGTACTCGCTGTGGCCGGCGTCCCATGCCGTGCCCGCCGGCTGGTCGGTCGCGCACGACGCGGACACCCGGGCGAACTGTCTTGAATACGTGTCCGCACACTGGTCGGACATGCGGCCTGCCAGCCTGCGAGAGCTGACCGATGAAGTGCGAGAGGTGGCCAGGTGACGGTCGACAGCGGGTTCCGTAACCCCATGGACGAGCTGGTGGTCGGCAAGGTGCGGGAGCTTCTGGGGAATCCTGACATCGGCGTCGGCGACGACTTCCTGGCCGTCGGCGGCAACTCCATCATCGCCGTCCGCCTCGGCCAGGCCCTGCGCAAGGAGCTCGGGATTTCCCGGATCACGGGCGTTATCCTCAAGAACCCGTTGCTCAGCGACCTCAGCGACGTGCTGAGCGAACTGGTCGGCGAGACGTCCTGACCATTATGTTCGTGGTTCGGTGATAGCGCCCTCGGTCAACGGCGCTTCGACCTCTTCTGGAAATCGGCGTCATCCCATTCAAGCCCGTTGGATGTCGTCGCGGGCTCACCTGACTGACTTTTTCCAGACTTGATAGATCGGTTGGAGTTCCTTCGTGCCCGGAATGCCCTACGACAATGTTCAGGTCATGTCGGATTCAGACGGTGATCCCTCGACCGGAGGTCATTCCAGAACTGTCGCCGCATCGTCGGCGCAGGGGGACCTCGTGACGGCGGCCGGAACGCGGCCGTTGACCGGGTTCCTGTTTCCGGGGCAGAGCTCTGAGTACGTCGGCATGGGCGTCGAACTCCATCGCGAGCACCCGTTGTTCCGCGCGGGCATCGACCGGCACGCCGATCGGTTCCGCCGGCTCACCGGCGTCGGTCCGCTCGACGTGTTCGCCGACCCGGCCGCCCAGACTCGGGCCGAGCTGCTCCAGCCCGCGGTCTTTCTGCTGCAGGTCGCGTTGGCGGAGTTCTGGACCTCGTGCGGGGTGCGGCCGGACGCGGTGGTCGGCCACAGTCTCGGCGAATACGCGGCCGCCTGTGTGGCGGGGGTGTTCGGCGTCGAGGAAGGGCTCGAACTCGTCAGCGCCCGCGGCCGGGCCTTCGCGGCCGTGCCCGGCGCCGGCCGGATGGTCGCCGTGGGCGGTCCTGACCCGGCGGAGCTGGAACGCCTGGTCGCGGCACACGGTGGCGCGGCGTCGGTGGCCGCGTACAACGCCCCGGAGCGGATCGTCGTCTCGGGGACCGACACAGCGATGGGGGAGTTGGTGGCGGCGTTCGAGCGGCGAGGCCGGCTGACGATCCCGCTGGAGACCACCCACGCCTTCCACTCGACGCTGGTCGCCCCGGCCGTCCCGGAGCTGGTCGCGGCGGCGGGCCGGATCCGGCACCGGAGCCCGGCCGTGCCGCTGGCGCTGAACCTCACCGGGGGTTGGGCCGCGGGCGGGGAGCTCGGCGCGGAGTACTGGGGCCGGCAGCTCACCTCACCGGTCAGGTTCATGGGGGGAGTCCGGGCACTGATGGACAGCGGCTGCACGCTCTTCTTGGAGGTGGGGCCCGGGCGGACGCTGACCACGGCCGGCCGGGCGCAGAGCGACGGGAGTGAGCTCTGGCTGGCGGGGTTGTCGCCTCGGACACCGGATTCGGTGACGGTCTTGGAACACCTGACTCGGTTGGAGGAGGCGGGGATTCCGGTCGACTGGGTGAGGTACCACGCGCCGTTCCGTGCGATGGGGCGGACGGTCGGTGATCGGCCGGGAGCGGATCGGCCGGCTCCGGCGCCGTCCACCGAGCTGCCGTTCCGGATCGAGCGGGTCGTGATCCACGAGTCGGCGAGCGCTGCGGGGTCCGGAGTCGCGGTGGTCCGGCACCGGGTGGGCGAGACGGCGCGAGAGGTGGTCGACGTCTCGGTCGTCGACGACGCCGGCCGGCCGGTCGTCGAGGTCTTCGGGCTCGAGCTCGGGGCGGGGGCCGGTGAGGAGGCGGGCGGGCCGGACCGGTTCTCGCCGGAGGAGGCGGAGCGGCTGTTGGCCTCGCTCGACGCGCTGACCGAGGACCAGTTGCACGCCCTCCTGCCTCTGTGGGCCGGCCCAGATGCTTCCACCCCCGTCGGATCGACCGAGGAGTGACACTCATGACTGACTACGACCTCCGGAAGAAGCTGGAGGCGGCGCTTCGGGCACGGGCCGGACAGGCGCGCACCGAGCATCCGCTCTCGTACGCGCAGAGCTCGATGTTGATGCTGCATCAGATGGACCCGGACAGCGCGTCCTACAACGTCGCCCTCACCGCCCGGTTCACCGGCGGATTCGACGCCGCCGCGTTCCACGGCGCCCTGCGGTCGCTCGTCGGGCGGCACGCGGCGCTGCGCACCACCTTCAGCCGGGTGGGCACCGACGACCGGGACGGGGACGGCACCGCCGGCCGTCAGACCGTCCACGGCTGGCTCGAACCCGACTTCGCCGAACTGGATGCTCGTCAGTGGACTGAAGGAGAACTTCGCGAAGCGGTGCGAGTCGCCTACCGCGAGCCGTTCGACCTCGTGACCGGGCCTCCCCTTCGAGCGCGGGCATACCTGGTGGCGCCTGGAGAAGCGGTCGTTCTGCTGGCCGCCCACCATGTGGTGTGCGACTTCTGGTCGCTCGGCACCATGCTGGCCGAACTCGAGCAGCTGTACGTCGCCGAGACCGAACGGCGCCCGGCGCGGCTGCCTGGGCGCAACAATCCGTACAGCGACTTCGTCGCGTATCAGCGTGAGCTGATCGCCGACGAACGCGGCGGCCGGGCCCGCTCCTACTGGCACGCCCAGCTCTCCGGTGACCTGGAACCGGCCGAATGGCCCCGGTTCGATCTGGACCCGGCGGACGCCGGTGGCGGCGGTTCGCTCATGTTCCCCATCCCCGCAGAACTCGCCGCCGACGTGTTCGCGCTGGCCAAGGCGGAAGCGGTCACGCCCTACGTCGTACTTCTGACGGCCTTTCAGGTCCTCGTCGGCCGCTATACCGGCCGGCGTGACGTGCTCGTCGGGAGCCCGTTCGCCGGCCGCACCGACCCGGCGCTGGCCGAATGCGTCGGGAACTTCGTCAACTCCGTCGTGCTGCGTGCGGACCTGAGCGACGCGGTCTCGTTCCGCGAGCAGCTCGGCCGGACCCGCCGCACCGTCGCCGAGGCGTTCGAGCACCAGGACTATCCGTTCGAGCTGCTAGTCAGCGAGCTGGCGCCGCGCCGGGTGGACGGTCGCAATCCGATCTTCCAGGCGATGTTCATCTATCAGAAGTCCAGTCGGCATCCGGCGCACGCCGCCCTCCACGCGGCCGAGGAGGGCGCGGCCCCGGTCGCCTGGGCCGGACTGTCCGCGGCGCCGTTCCCGCTGGCCAAGCAGGACGACCAGCTCGAGCTCACGCTTGAGGTCGTCCACGACGGCGACCGGCTCGTCGGACTGCTCAAGTACCGCAAGTCCGTCTTCTCCGCGGCCGCGGCCGGCCGTGCCGCCGAGCACTACGCGACGCTGTTGCGGGCCGCGGTCGCCGGCCCTGACCGCAGTGTGGCGGATCTGCCGATCCTGAGCGCGGCCGGGCACGGCGTCGACCGGCACCCCGTGCCGGTGTCCGTCGCGTCGGACGACAGCTTGGCGGCCCGCTTCCGGCAGGCCGCGGAGCAGCACGCCCATCGAACGGCAGTGCGCTGCGATGGAGAGCAGCTCACGTATGCCGAGCTCGACGAGCTGGCCGGGCGCTGGACGGCCCGGCTGCGGGCCGAGGGCGTCGGGCCGGGCAGCCGGGTCGCCCTCCTGCTCGAGCCCTCCCTCGACACGGTGGCCGCGATCGTCGCGGTCCAGCGGGCCCAGGCGGCCTACGTGGTCCTGGACCCGTCCGATCCCGCGGCATGGTGCCGGACGGTGCTCGACGACAGCGGAGCGCGCGTGGTGCTCACCCAGCCGGACCTGGCCGGTCTGCTGGACGGTGCCGCGGTGCCGGTCCTGATCATGCCGGAGACCGAGCTGCCGCCGGCCGGCGAGCCCGGCGATCTGCCGCGAGCCGGCGACGTGGCCTACACCGTCTACACCTCCGGCTCGACCGGGACGCCCCAGGGGTTCGACGTCGAGCACGGCAATGTCCTGACGCTGCTGGAGTCGATGCGTGCGCACGTCGTCATCGACGAGACCGCGGTCGGGGCGTTCTTCCACCCGGCCGGTTCCGATCTGTCGCTGTGGGGCACCCTGCTGGCCGGGGCGTGCCTGGTCGTCGTGCCGTCGGGGGCGGCCCGATCGCCTGACCTCTTCCACAAGATGCTCGTCGAGGAACGGGTCACCCACATGGTCCAGACCCCCTCCGCCCTGCACGGCCTGTCCGCCGTGGTCCGGCGGACCGGGGCCCAGGGTCTGGCGCTGAGGCACGTCTTCTCGTGGGGCGAGCCTCTGCCCGCGCCGCTCGCCCGGACCGTCCGCGAGTGGTGCGGGACGCTGTGGAACATGTACGGCCCGGCCGAGACCACGGTCTGGGTCACTGCGCAGCCCGTCGGGCCCGAAGACTGCGCAGGAATCAGCGTGCCGGTCGGACTCCCGCTGGCGAACGCCCGGGTCCACGTCCTCGACGAGCACGGGCAGCCCGTGCCGCCGGAGTTCACTGGCGAACTGCACATCGGCGGACAGTGCGTCAGCCGGGGTTACGTCAACCAGTCGCAGCTGACGAAGGAACGCTTCCTCGACAGCCCGCTCGAGCCGCAGGGCCGGCTGTACCGCACCGGCGATCTGGCGCGGGTCAACACCGGGGGGCAACTGGAAACCCTGGGACGTGTCGACGACCAGGTGACGATCAGCGGGTTCCGGGTCGAGCTGGAAGGCGTGGAAGCCCAGCTGGACAAGGTGCCCGGTGTCAGAAGGTCGACGGCGTTGGTCGTCGGCGCGGGCGTCGACGACAGCCGCCTCGTCGCCTGCGTGATTCCCGAGCCGGGGTGGAACCTGACGGAAGGTGCCCTGAGAGCGGAGTTGCGTTCCACGCTGCCGCCTTACATGGTGCCCACCGCGATCGGGTTCCTCGACGCGTTCCCGCTCGACGCCGGTCAGAAGGTCGACCGCGCGCGACTGGCCGAGCAGTTCGCGAGCGTGGCCGCTCGAACCGGCGCCGCCGTGGCGCCGAGCGACCGCGAGCGCCGGGTGACGGCCGTCTGGCAGCAGGTGCTGCAGCGCCAGGACATCGGCCGCGAGGACAACTTCTTCGATCTCGGCGGCAACTCCATGATGCTGCTGCAAGTTTACGAACTGCTCGCCGGCGACGCCGCGGACCCGCCGTTGAAGGGGTCCGAGTTGTTCCGCTATCCGACCGTGGCCAGTCTGGCCGCGCGCCTCGGCCGGGCCGATGCCGCGCCCGCCGTCGTCGGCGGAGGCGGGGGCCGCGACCGGGATCGGACGTCGAGCCGACGCATCCGACTGGCGGACGACACGGTCCGCGACGCGCGCCTGCGGGCCCGGGAACGGGGCGGGAAGAATGCCTGACGCCGACGAGATCGACGTGACGATCCGGTCGAACGACGTGGCCGTGATCGGGATGTGCGGCCGGTTTCCCGGCGCCCCCGACGTGGACGCGTTCTGGAGCCGGCTGCGGGCAGGGGACGAGCTGCTGACCACCTACACCGACGACGAACTCCTCGCCGCCGGTGTGCCCGAGCGGGTACTCCGCGATCCGCGTTACGTCCGGCGAGCGGCCATCCTGCCCGACGCCTTCGACTTCGACCCCGAGTTCTTCGGCTATACCCGGCGCGAGGCGAAGCTGATCGATCCCCAGCAGCGGATCATGCTGGAGGTCGCGTGGGAACTGCTCGACACCATCGGCTACTCCGGCGGGGTCGGCGATCAGGCGGTCGGGGTGTTCGCCGGCGCGGCGATGAACACGTACCTGACGAACGTCGTTGCCCGGTCCTGCGACCTGCTGACCTACGACGGCATCGAGCTCATGGTCGCCAACGACAAGGACTATCTGACCACGCGGATCTCCTACAAGCTGGGCCTGAAGGGGCCGAGCGTCGCCGTGCAGACCGCCTGTTCGACATCGCTGGTCGCGGTGCACGTGGCCGCGCAGAGCCTGATCGCGGGGGAATGCGACATCGCGCTGGCCGGCGGCGTCTCGGTGATCGCCAACGCGTATCCGGGCTATGTGTACCGCGAGGGGATGATGTTCTCCCCGGACGGCCGGTGCCGTCCCTTCGACGCGGACGCCGACGGCACCACGTTCGGCGACGGCGTCGGCCTGGTGGCCCTGAAGCGGCTGGCCGAGGCGATCGAGGACGGCGACCGGATCCTGGCCGTGCTGAAGGGATCGGCGGTCAACAACGACGGTTCCGACAAGATCGGCTACACCGCCCCGAGCGTCGAAGGGCAGCGGGCGGTGATCAGCGAGGCGCACGCGGTCGCCGGGGTGGACAGCGACACCATCACGTACGTCGAGGCGCACGGGACCGCGACCGCCCTGGGCGACCCCATCGAGTTCACCGCTCTCAGCGAAGCCTTCGCCGGCGGCGGCGCCCAGCCCGGACAGTGCGCGCTGGGCTCGGCCAAGGCGAATGTCGGGCACCTGGCCGCCGCCGCCGGGATCACCGGGTTCATCAAGACGGTGCTGGCCCTGCGGCACCGGGAGATCCCCGGCCACCCGACCTTCACCCGGCCCAACCCGGAGATCGAGCTGGGCGGCAGCCCGTTCCACATCAATACTCTGCCGATGGCATGGCAGCCGGGCCCGACCCCGCGGCGGGCCGCGGTCAGCTCGTTCGCCATCGGCGGCACCAACGCGCACGTCGTGCTGGAGGAGGCGCCACCGCTGCCCGCGCGGCCGACGCCGGACGCCGGTCCCCGGCTGCTCGCGGTGAGTGCCAAGAGCGACCGGGCGCTGCGCGAGCTGGCAGGCCGGCTGGCCGACGTGCTGGCGCGGCCGGACGCCCCCGACCTCGCCGACGCCGACTACACGCTGCGGGCCGGCCGGCGCGGGTTCGCGCATCGCCGCGCGGTCGTCGCGGACGACCACGCCACCGCCGTGGCCGGACTGCGGGCGATCGCCGCGGGGGCCGCGGCGGCGCCGACGGCGGAGGCCGCCCCGGCCGTGTCGTTCCTGTTCGGCGAGGTCCCGGTCGAGGATTTCCGGGTGCTGGCCGAGCGAGTGCCTGCCGTGGCCGACATCGCGCAGCGGTCCATCGACAGCGCCCTGATCAGCGCGCAGAGTCCGCCGGCCGCGCGGGTGACCGCCGGACTGGTGCTCGCGACGCTGTGGGCCGAATCCGGCGCACGGCCCGACGCGGTCGGCGGTGCCGGAGCCGGTGAAGTCCTCGCGGCCTGCTTCAGCGGGGTCCTCGACGAGACCGAGGCGCTGGCCCTGCTGTCCTGGCGGGCCGGGCTGCTCGACGGCCCGCCGGAGGTGCGGCCGCGGGTCCCGCGCGTCCCGATCCTGTCGGCCGTCGTGGGCGGCGAGCTGCCCGAGTCGCGAGCCCTCGACCCGCTGCACTGGACTCGGGACGTGTGGGAGGGCGGCCGGTTGGCCGAGGCTTTCGGGGGCCGGACCGCGGACGGGGCGACGGTGGTCGTCATCGGAACCCCGGCTGAACCGCCGCCGGGGGACTTCGGCCCGGACGGCGGCTCCGAGTCGTCGCCGGTGGCGCGGCTGCTCCACGACGCGGCCCGACTGTGGACCGCGGGTGTGCCGGTGGACTGGTCGTACTGGTCCGGCCAGGAGCCCCACCGGGTCCCGCTGCCGGCACATCCGATGTATCGCAGCAGGCTGCGGCTGGACGAACCGGACCAGGCGCCGCCGGCGGCCCCCGTCGGCCCGCCGCGCGGCGAGGAGCTGAAGCGGCTGCTGGCGAAGCTGTGGACCGAGGTGCTGCGCACCGAGGTCGACCGCTACGACCAGAGCATCTTCGACATCAACGACGACTCGGTGCTCGCCGTGCGGCTCGCCCGTCGGATCGGGACGGAGCTCGGCGTCCCCCTGCCGACGATCGATCTGCTGAAGAACCCGACGATCGACCGCCTGGCGGCGCACCTGGCCCGGGTCGGCTGACGTGAACCACGAGGAGAACACCGTGGAGCCACTGCTCCCAGAGGTCGTCGCGATGGTCGGCGGCTATTTCGACATCCGGCCGGACGCGCTGGATCCGGACGTCTCGTTCGCCGACCTCGGTGCGGACTCGATGGTGCTGCTCGGCATGCTGCGGCTGGTCGAGGAACGCTTCGGCTGCAAGGTCTCGCTCCGGCAGCTGTTCGGCGACATCCAGACGCCTGCCGCGCTGGCGGCGCACCTGGCGGCGAACGCGTCGGCCAGGACGCCGCCGGAGGCTGCGGCGACCCCGGCCACCGGTGCTGTGATCGCCGCGGCCGTCGACGTGCCGCAGACCCTCGCACCCGCGCCGGTGGCGCCGGTTTCGGCTGACACCGTGTCGGCGCCCGGAGCCACGACGGCAGTCGAGCGGCTGATCACCGAACAGCTCGCCGTCATGCGAAGCCAGCTCGAACTCCTGGCGGGCGGTGCCGCCTCGGGCGCCGGACCGGTCGTCGTCGAACCGGCGCCCGCAGCCCGTCCGGCGGGGCGACCGGCCTCATCCCGGCCGGCCGCCCCGCTCGCACCCGGTGCGCGCGGCGGAGCCGGCCTCGTGGAGTCGGAAGAGCGTGTCCGGTATCTCAAGGTCCTGGCCGAGCGGTTCGGCAGCAGGACGAAGGGCTCGAAGGAGTTCGCCCAGCGGTTCCGCCCGCTGATCGCCGACAGCCGCTCGTCCATCGGCTTCCGGCCGACGACCAAGGAGATGCTGTACCCGATCGTCGCCGAACGCGGGCAAGGCGCGCGGCTGTGGGACATCGACGGCAACGAGTACGTCGACCTCACCCTGGGTTGGGGCGTCCACCTCCTCGGGCACAACCCGCCCGCCGTCATGGCGGCCATGCGCGAGCGCCTGGACCTCGGCTTCGTCATCGCCTCGCGCACCGAGGTGGTCGAGGAGGTCGCCGCCGGCCTGATCGAACTCACCGGCATGGAGCGGGTCGCCTTCCTGAACACCGGCACCGAAGCGGTCATGACCGCCCTGCGCATCGCCCGGACCGCGACCGGCCGCGACGACGTCGTGGTCTTCTCCACCGCCTACCACGGTCACGCGGACAGCGTGCTCGCCGCGGCCTCCTCCGAGAACGGCGTGCGGACCACCCGGCCGATCACCTCGGGCATCCCGGCGCGCGCGGTGGAGAACGTGCACGTGCTCGAATTCGGCACCGACGAGGCCCTGGAGTTCATCGACAGGCACGGTCCGCGGCTCGCAGCGGTGATGACCGAGCCGGTGACCCTCCGCACCCCCGGAGTGCAGAACCCTGAGTTCCTGCGCCGGGTTCGGGAGATCACCCGGCGGCACGGCACGAAGCTGATCTTCGACGAGATGGTGACCGGTTTCCGCTGCCACCCGGCCGGTGTCCAGGGGCTCTACGGCATCGAGGCCGACCTGGCCACGTACGGCAAGATCATCGGCGGCGGCATGCCGATCGGCGTGATCGCCGGCCGGGGCGGGATCATGGACACGATCGACGGCGGCGTGTGGGACTTCGGCGACGACTCCCGCCCGACCGCGGCGTCCACCTTCTTCGCCGGCACGTTCAGTCAGCATCCGATGACCATGGTGGCGGCCCGGGCGGTTCTGGACCACCTTCGCGGCGAGGGCCCGGCCCTGCAGCGGGACCTCGATCGCAAGACCGAGGTGTTCGTCGACCGGCTGAACGCCGACTTCCGCGAGCTCGACGTGCCGATCGAGGTCCGCCGGTTCTCCTCGTTCTTCCGGTTCGAGCACGAACAGAACATGGACCCCCTGTACTTCAACCTGCTCGAGCGCGGCGTGTTCGTCTGGGAGCTGCGCAACTTCTTCCTGTCCACGGCGCACGAGCAGGCCGACCTCGACCACATCCGGGCAGCGGTCCGCGACTCGATCACCGAGCTGCGGGAGCACGGTGTGCTCGGCCCCGACCGGGCGGCCCCGGCCGGGGCCGTGGTGTCGCCGCCCGCGCCGCGCAGCACCCTCGCGCAGCGGCAGCAGGCGGCACTGGACGAGGGCGGCGTGCCGGCGTATCAGATGTCCGTCGGCTTCTGGCTGGACGGTCGGCTGGACCGGGACGCGCTGCGCGGCGCCGTGCAGGGCCTGGTCGAGCGGCACGAGACCCTGCGGACCACGCTCGCTGCCGACGGCGTGACGCTCGTCGTGCATCCTGCTGCGGAGACGGTGCTGGACGAGGTTCTGACCGAACACGTCTGCCCGGATGACGACGACCTCGACCGCTTCCGGCAGTCCTGGGCCGAGCAGCGGCTCGACCTCGCGGCCGGGCCGGTGTTCCGCGCCGCGATCGTGCAGACCGCTCCGGAGCGGCATCTGCTGCTGATCTCCGGGGCGCACGCCGCGGTGGACGGCTGGTCGTTCAGCGTCCTGGTCGACGACCTCGTCGCGCTGTACAACGCCGGCTGTCAGGATGTCAGGCCCCTGCTGCCGCCCGCGGCGCAGTTCCGGGACTACGCCGCGTGGCACGAGCGGGTCGTCGGCGGCCCCGACGCCGCCGAGCACCGGGACTACTGGCGCACTCTGCTCCAGGGCGCGGCGGCTCCAAAGCTGCCCGAGTCCGGAACGTCCGGGCCCTTCCCCTACAGGGCGGTGCGGCACAGCGTCCGGCTCGACTCCGAGTTCTGCGACCTGATGCGAGACACCGGCCGAGAGCAGGGCGCGACGGTGTTCGCCTACCTGGTCGCGGCCTGGGGCGCCGTGCTGCACCAGGTGACGGGGCAGGACGACATCGTCGTCCCGGTCCTGGCCGCCCGCCGCCCGCCGGAGCTGGACCAGGTGGTCGGGTACTGCTCGAATCTGCTGCCGCTGCGTCTGCGACGGACGGCGGACGTCCTGGCCGCGGACTACGTGGCCGACGTCATGGAACACCTCGTGACCGGGCTCGAGACCCAGGACCACCCGTTCGCCGACCTGATCATGGAGCTCACGCCCGGAAGCGGCTTGCGCGCCGACCTGCTCGCGACGTCCATCTCGTTCTACCGCCGCGTGTCGGCGCCCCCGATGGACGGGCTCACGGTGTCGGAGGCCGACCCGCTGCCGATCATTCACACCGGCCACCCCCTGGCGCTGAACATCATCGAGGGCGCGGACGGCTTCCGGTGCGACTTCGAGATCGCGACGGACGTCGTCGCCCCCGACCTCGCCGCCGACGTCGCGCGCCGCTACCAGAACCTGCTCGCCGGCCTGGTCGCGCACGGCGAGCGCCCACTGGCCCAGCTGGACCGGCCCGACCATGACGACCTCTGAGCACCACCCAGGACACGACCACGACAGCCCTCGGACAAACGGGAGCCGCAAGACCATGATCACGGCAGGCTTGAAACTCACGCAAAGCGGCGGCATAGCGATCCTCGACGAGGACCGTCTGGTGTTCAACGTCGAGATGCAGAAGATCGGCAACGGCGCCCGATACAGCAACGTCGACGAACTCGACGACCTGGTCGGCGTCATGGACAAGTTCGACCTCAAGGTCGGCGACGTCGGCACGTGGGCGTTGGACGGCTGGGACGGCGCCGCCGCCGGCCGCGTCAAGGTGCTCGCCGGCGGGATCCAGACCGAGGTCCTGGTCGCCCCCTACCGGGAGACCGACCTGGTGCCCGACCCGGCGCTGCCGGGCCACCGCGGCCGGATCGTGATCGGCGGCCAGGCGCTGGACTACGACAGCTACGTCCACGTCGCCGGCCACCTGGCCTCGGCCTACTGCACCAGCCCGTTCGCGCGCCGCGGCGAGCCGTCGATGGTGCTGGTCTGGGACGGCGGCTGCTTCCCGCGGCTGTACTGCGTGGACGCCGACGGCCGGATCGAGGCCGGCGGTGAGGCGTTCCCGCTCATCGGCCACACCTACTCGATGACCTCGCAGTACTGGGGCCCGTTCAAGCGGCAGAACAAGTCGAAGAACGTCGACGACCTCTCCGTGGCCGGGAAGATGATGGCGTACATCGCCCTGGGCACCTCGCGGGAGCAGATCAAGCAGATCTTCCGCGAGGAGTTCTTCGAGTTCTTCGACGCCGACTCGCCGCGGGTGCGGGAGTACCGGCGGGCCATCATCGGGTGCGGCAGCACCGGTGAGCCGTCGCACGCCTACGTGCATCAGTTCCTCTCCGCCGTGCAGGCCCGCACCGCCGCGCTCGGGATCTCCGACGAGGACGTGCTGGCCAGCGTCCACACGTTCATCGAAGAACTGCTGATCGACCGGGTGACCAAGAAGATCCAGGCGTGGAAGGGCGGCGGCGCCTGGAACCTGTGCTTCGCCGGCGGCTGCGCGCTGAACATCAAGTGGAACAGCGCCCTGCGCTCTCACCCGACGATCAAGGCCATGTGGGTGCCGCCGTTCCCGGACGACTCCGGCGTCGCCATCGGCACGGCCTGCCTGGCCGCGGCCGGCGGCTCCGGGCTCCGGCCGATCCAGTGGGGACCCCGGCTGGGCCCGGATCTCGAACCGACGCCGGACGTGCCGCGCGGCTGGAGCACGTCGCCCTGCACGCCGGAGGAACTGGCCCAGATCCTGCACACCACGGGCCAGCCCGCGGTCGTGCTCGACGGCCGTGCTGAACTCGGACCCCGCGCGCTCGGCGGACGCAGCATCATCGCATCGGCGGTCGAGGCGTCGATGAAGAGGCTCCTGAACGACGTGAAGAGCCGGGAGCATTACCGGCCGGTCGCGCCCATCTGCCTGGAAGAGCATGCCCCGACCGTCTTCGACCCGGGCACGCCGGACCCGTACATGCTGTTCGAACACTGGGTCCGTCCCGAGTGGATCGACCGCGTCCCCGCCGTCATGCACCTGGACGGCACCGCACGGCTGCAGACCGTCAACGCGTCCGACGACCCGAACCTGCACGCCATCCTGCGCGAGTACTACAAGTGCAGCGGCATCCCGGTCCTGTGCAACACGAGCGCGAACTACAACGGCCGCAGCTTCTTCCCCGACGTCGCGTCGGCGATCGAGTGGGGCCAGCTCGACCTGGTGTGGAGCGAGGGCGTCCTGTACCGGCGGGAAGACTCGGCGTTCTGAGAGGGCGTTTGATCTGGGCAGTTTGTCGTTTGTGCCTTAGTGGGTTCCTCACCAGGCGGGTGGCATTTCGTCCGTTATGCGGAGGAAGTGGGGGGCGGGGAGTGTTGTGCGAGGGCCCGGCGGCCGCAGGCCGCCGGGCCCTGATGATCGGTAACGGTGCGACGGGATCGGAGGTGTTCGACGTCTCAACTCACCGGCACAGGAGCCCTGTTGGTTTCCTGTCCTGCCGCACTCGACCTGCCCCATGCCCTGGTCGAGTGGGTCACCTTGCTCATCGTCACCCGCGAGGGTGCCGCCGCTGCAAGCTCCCGCCGCACCAGCGTGCCCTGGTCGGTCTGGTGTACCTGCGCCGACACGACACTCTCGCCCAGCTCGCCGCCGGCTTCGGCATCTCTGCCGACACCGCCCACGCCTACACCGCTGCGGTGATCGGCCTGCTCACCGACCGCGCGCCCGGCCTACTGCGCGTGCTCCGTGAAGCCGACCCCGACTACGTCCTGCTCGACGGCACGCTCGCAGAGTGCGACCGGGTCGGCGACAGCCGGGCCGACTACTCCCACAAGCACCGCCGGCACGGAGTGAATGTGCAGGTGGTGACCGATCCGGCCGAGCAGCTGCTGTGGATCTCGCCTGCCCGTCCAGGCCGTTCACACAACGACAAACTGCCCAGATCAAACGCCCTCTGAGTACGAACGCGTCGCCACCGTCATGAGCCCGCTCTCCTGCCCAGCACGGGCCGGGGCGCGCTGACCTCGGCACTGAGCTGAGCGGCGAGCTCCCCGAGCGACCGCATTTCGAAGAACGCCCGCAGCCGCAGCTCACAGCCCATGACGGCGCGCACCCGACCGATGACGATCATGGCGAGCAGCGAATCTCCGCCGAGATCGAAGAAGTTGTCGTCAACGCCCGTCTGCGGAACGCCGATCACCTCGGCCACGATCTGGCACAGCTGCCGTTCACGGGGGTCGGCGGACGCCGAGACGCTTCGGACGGTGTCCGACACGGTGCTCGACGGCGCGCTGCCCGACAGTGTCTTGCGGTCCAACTTCCCGTCGGGCGTGGTCGGAAGAGCGGCGAGAACCTGCACCCGGTCGGGCAACAGTGCGGAGGGGAGCCTGCCGCGCAGGAACTCCCGGACGGTGGCGGGCGTCAGCGCGTCCTGGCCTTCGTCGCCGGGCACGACGTACGCGACCAGTTCGGCCATGCGGGTGCCGGCCTGGGTCGCCACGACGGCGGCGTGGGCGATGGCGGGATGCCCGAGCAGCACGCCCTCCACTTCAGCCGGCTCCATGCGCAGGCCGCGGATCTTGACCTGGTCATCGAGGCGCCCCCACAGTTCCAACTGCCCGTCGGGACGCAGCCGGCCCTTGTCGCCGGTGCGGTACATGCGCCGTCCGGGGACATGACTGAAGGGGTCGGCCACGAATCGCTCGCTGGTGTGCGCCGGCTGTCCCGCATACCCCTGGGCCACGCCGAGTCCACCGATGCAGATCTCACCGACGAACATGGGCGGCAGCAACTGCAACTGGTCGTCGACGACGTAGATCCGTGACGTGCCGGCCGCGCGCCCGGCCACCGGCTTCGGGTGTTCGCGAATCTCCGCCCTGGCCGACTCGACGGTGCACTCGTTGAGGCCGTAAGCGTGGAACGCGAGCAGCCCGGGTTGGTCGTGCAGGCGCTGCCACAGCCGGTCGGACGGTCTCTCGCCACCGGTCACCACGATCTTCGGCGGGTGCGGGAGCGTCAGGAGGCCGTCGTCGACCAGCATTTCCAGCCGGCCGCTTGCACAGTCGAGTACATCGATCGCCGTTTCGGGATCCGATCCACGGGCGAGGAGCCGATACGGGTCCGTTCGCTCCTCTTCGTCGATCAGCAGCAGCCGGTGCCCGAAGGCGATCATGCCGAGACAGTGGTTGACGAACACGCCGGAGGTCAGGGAACTCAGCGCACCGACATTCACCTGACGGCCTTCGGGCAACCGCGCGTACACCGGAGCCAGTTGGGTGGTGGCGAGCGCGAGAAGGCTCGCCTGATCGATGACCACACCCCTCGGCTGTCCTGTGGAACCCGGTGTGAAGACCACGTAGGCCGGAGCGGCGGCCGGGCGACGCGCGAAGCCGCCGTCGGCCGGATCATCTCCGGAGGTCTTCTCCGCGTCCGCCAGGAGGGCGGCCGCCGAGACGGCCTCCACCTCGGCGAACACCTCGTCCGCGATGACGAGAGCGACGCCCGCCTCCTTGAGGAGCAGGCGGCGGCGGAACTCGGGCTGTTGCGGATCCAGCAGCAGGAAGGCGCCGCCCGCGCACCAGGTGGCGAGCATCGCGACGAACAGATCGCTGCGCCTGTCCAGGCAGATCCCCACCACGGTGCCGGTCCGCACGCCGCGCGCATCGAGGCCCGCGGCCATCGTCCGCGCCCGGCCGGCCAGTTCGGCGAAGGTGAGCCGCGCACCGTCCGCGACGACTGCCTCCCGTTCGGGCACGGTGGCCGCGGTCAGTTCGAAAAGGTCCCACGCGGACGTGGGTTCCGAGGGAGTACGGCCGCCCTCCGGTCCACCGCTCGCGCCGAGCGCCAGCGTTTCCGTCAGTGCGGCCTGGTCGAGCAGCGGGATGCTGCCGAGCGCGACATCGGGTTGCCGGCTGAGTGAGCTCAGCAGGTCGCCGTAGGCCTTGGCGAACCGCTGCATGGCCGCCTCGGAGAACCGCTGGCGGTTGAATTCGACGTTGAGTGAGACTTCGCCTGCCAGCCGCTGTATGTCCAGCGACAGGTCGAACTGAAGCCCCGACAATTCCGCAGGCTCCGGCAGGAGCGTCACCTGGAGACCTTCGAGTGCCCATACGTCGCTCAGGTCGAGCATGCCATAGGTGATGGCAGCCTGGAACAGGGGGTTGCGGTCGGCGTCACGCTCGGGAGCCAGTGCGCCCACCACCACCTCGAACGGAACGTCCTGGTAGTCCAGTGCGTCGTGAACCGTTTCGGTCACGAGACCGAGAAGCTGATCGAAGGTCAGTGCCGAATCCACCTGGCAGCGCAGTGCCACCGTATTGGAGAAGAATCCGATCGTTCCGAAAAGTTCTGGGCTCGGTCGGCCGTGCGTCTGCGTTCCGACCGATATGTCGCTCGTTCCCGCCCAACGCTGCAGCAGAACGAAGTATACGGACAGCAGGCCGGCGAACGGGGTCACCGAGCGAGCCCGGCAGAACTCTTCGAATTCTGCCACCACATTCTGCGGGACGGCGATCGGCAACCTCGATCCGATCATTCTGCCCGGGATATCCTCTCCGTCCTCGGGCATCGACGCCGGCTGAATACCTGCCAGCTGGCCACGCCAGTAATCCAGAGCGGCCTCATCCACCTTGGAGGCGTTCTCCGTCAGGCAGAAGTCGGCGTACTGTGCGGCCGGTACCGCGAGGGCGGGCGCGTGCGGGTCTGCGTAGGCGAGACCGAGTTCTTCGGCGAACACCTTCCCGGAAATTTCGTCCGTGATGATGTGGTGGAACGCGAAGACCACCAGGTGGAGGCTCGGCGATATCCGTATCACCGACGTTCGCCAGAGCGGGCCCGACGAAATGTCGAACGGGAGGTCGACGAACCTCCTGGCCTCGGCGTCTGCCCACGCTCGGCGCTCGTCCTGCGAGTCGCCCTTGGCCTCCACGAGGTCGATCAGGACCTGCTGTGTGGCGTCGCCGTCCTCGTCGTGCACCAATTGGAAGACTTCGCCGCCGCGCTCCAGGAATGTGGTTCGAAATGCCTCGTGCCTGCTGCGCAGCACCTGAAGCGCGCGCTCCAGCCTGTCTATCGAGAGATCTCCGTCGACGGTAAGAACCGGCCTCCAGACGTCAGACGAGTTGTTCGGTCGCATCACCGAGGAGAAGTACATCCTGCGCTGCGATGATGAGGCGGGAACCATACGCGAATGACGCTTGCCCGCGAGACTGTCACCCTCAAGATCCGGCATATCCAGCCCATGTGTGTGACGTATTCGGGGCACGGAAGCCCTCCCCTGTCGATCGGCCGTTCCTTCGGTAACACCTTATTTTCAGGCTCGATCAACGCAATCGTTCGAGCGTGTGTCAGACGGCCTCACTCGCTCCGCATCAAAAGCCCGTCGCCGCGAGAAGAACGTGGACCCAAACATGACGCCTATCCTGGGTCATATCCAGCCCTGGCGCGGGTAGTTCGCTCCGCTCACGTGTCTCGCCGGCGAGACACCGCCAGGACGCAGACGCACTCTCGCACCGATCTGTCGGGAATGTGACGAATTGTCCGATAGGGGGCACGGGGGGCGCTGAAATGGGTGATGCAAATGAGGAAGCCGGTGCCAGGGAGATTTTGCTTAAAGAAAACCTCTTATCGATGAACGACTCCTCGGCCCGCGTGAACTCTCGCGCTCGCGTCGATCCTGAGCGCACAATTACGCCCCGGATGACGTCCAACTGTTACGGTTGGCCAATATATGCGAAAGCATCAACCAACGGGGGATCGTTGCGCACTGCTATCCTAACAAAGAGGACAAACGAGACAACGGCGCGGAACGTTGCAACGGCAGGCACTGCGGGACAGCTGCTGGGTATGGGCGTGCAGTTCCACAAGTCCGGCCTGTCGTTCACATCCAGGCAGAGCCTCAATACGTGGGAGCAAGTCGGGACCGGACTGCTCTCCTTCGCGGACTCTTCTACCTGGTGGGTCGCCGACTGGCTGGTTTATGGCGAATCCGAGTTCCAGGACCGTTACCACGAAGCCGTCAAGCGGACGTCGCTCAGCTACCAGACGCTTCGTAACTACACGTGGGTCGCGCGCAAGTTCCCGCTGACCCGCAGGCGGCAGAATCTGAGCTTCAGTCATCACCTTGAAGTGGTGGCGCTCGATCAGCCGGAACAGGACTACTGGCTGAAGAAAGCGGAAGCGATGGGCTGGAGCAGGAACAAGCTTCGCGGGGAGGTTCGTAGCAGCCTCCGCGCGCGGCGGGGCGAGGTGACCGAGTCCGAGAGCCGCGCTGAGCTGGACAAGGTCGGTCCCGCCGGGGCCAGTTCGGCTTCGGAGCGGGTCGAACCCGCCGCGACCGGATCCGGCTCGGGTCCGGACCGGCGCGATGCCGATCCCTCGCCCGAAGCGGGCCTGCTGCACATTGAACTCCCGGCCGAAATCCTGGCACAGATCCGGACCGCTGCCAGGAAGGAAGGCGCGCCGGTCGAGACCTGGGCGATGGAGATACTGCGGCGTGCTGCCGGCGGGTCCTGAGGCGAGGGTGCCGTCGCACGTCGGGAGACCCCCTGGGTGCCTTCCCGACGTGCGGTGGCCGCCGGTACCGTCCTGAAGGCGAGCCACGGCGAATGTTGTCACTCGCCGTTGGTCAGGCCCAGGTAAATGCCTTCGGCGTCCTCGAATGGATT
Organism: Streptomyces sp. NPDC051738; assembly: GCF_044453205.1. Lineage (NCBI taxonomy): Bacteria > Bacillati > Actinomycetota > Actinomycetes > Kitasatosporales > Streptomycetaceae > Streptomyces > Streptomyces sp. NPDC051738. The sequence continues at coordinate 501,614 of NZ_JBITCM010000006.1, forward strand.
CGCCGCAAAATATCCTGAAGAACGAACCTGGCACCCGGTGCAGGTGCGCTTGTCCCGCCGGCGGGACAAGGTTTTCACCGGCAACACAAACCAGGATTCCTCATTTGTCTGGACGTGTTCAACCGGTGTCCATGATGATGAAGGCGCTGTTGGGCGAATGGCATTCCAAGTATGAGGATGATAAATGACCCTGTCATTGTTGTGCGTACCCTTCGCCGGGAGCGGCGCCGGCTTCTACAGGGCCTGGCCGAACGGCGGTGAGCAGGGTCTTCGGATCGTCCCTTTGCAGATGCCGGGCCGGGAGGAGCGTTTTCTGGAGGACCCGTACAAGGACGCCGCGGAGGCAGCCAAGGACCTCGCCGGCACCGCGCTCCGCCTGGTCGGCGGGGCGGAACGAGTGGTGCTCTTCGGGCACAGTCTCGGCGCCGTTCTCGCCTACGAGACGGCTCGTGAACTCCAGGCGCAGGGTTTCACCGGGCTGGAGCATCTCTTCGTGAGCGGGTCCCCCGGTCCCCGGAGCGGTCGCACCGGGCGGACCGCGGAACTCGACGACGACACCTTCGTGGAGCGGGTCGCGGAGCTCGCCGGGTACCGGCATGCGGCACTCGACGACCCCGAGCTGCGGGAGCTGCTGCTTCCGTTGCTACGGGCGGACGTGGCCCTGCACGAGGACTACCGACCCGTTTCGGACGAGCCGTTGACGCTGCCTGTCACCGCCCTGCGGGGGACGGACGACGCCCTTGTGAGCCGGGCGCAGTGCGCGACCTGGGAGATGGCGACGACCGGGCCGTTCGAGCTGAAGGAACTCGCGGGCGGACACATGTATCTGACCGACAGGGAACAGGAATTGCTCGCTGTCATCGACGGCGCGGCGCGAGGCGCCCGCACATGACGCGCGACAGGAGAAGTGCCGCAGGCGCGGCCCTGGAGGGCCGGACCGTGGTGATCACCGGCGCGGGCCGTGGCCTGGGACGTGCCTGTGCGCTGCGGTTCGCGGAAGAGGGAGCCGACCTCGTTCTGCTCGACGTGGGCGAGGACATCGGTGGCGTCCCCTACCCCCTGTCGACGAGCGGTCAGCTCACGCACACCGCCAAGCTCTGCGAGGAGCGCGGCGCGGCGGTGCTGGCGGAGTCCGTCGACGTACGCGGCAGTGTCATGTCGGCTGTCGAAAAGGCGCTCGACCGCTTCGGCCGTATCGATGTCCTCGTCAACAACGCGGGTATCGCCGCCCCTTCGGGAAAGGCTGTCCACGAGATCACCGAGGACGAGTGGCGTCTGATGATCGACGTCGACCTCTCCGGCGCGTGGCGCATGATCAAAGCCGTGGCGCCGACGATGATCGCTCAGCGGCGAGGCAGCGTCATCAACGTCTCATCCACCGCCGGTCTGGTCGGCTACCGGCACTTCGCGGGGTATGTCGCCGCCAAGCACGGGCTGATAGGGCTGACCAAGGCCGCGGCTCTCGACTACGGGCCGTACCAGGTCCGGGTCAACGCCCTCTGCCCGGGCTCCGTCGCGGACGACCCGGTGGTCGACGGCCGGATGCTGTCCGAGATCGCTCGCTCCCTGGACGTGGCCGTGGAAGACCACGAGAGGGTTTTCGTCCAGGCGCAGCCGATGAACTCGCTCATCGCTCCCTCCGACATCGCCGGCGCCGCCCTCTGGCTCGCCGGTGACGATTCCCCTCAAGTGACCGGCAGCGTACTGACGGTCGACGGGGGCTTCACCGCGCGCTGACCCGCGTCGGCCGCCGTGTTCCCCGCACCCTTCTTGGCGCACCGACAGGAGTTCTCCGATGGCGACAGCCCACTGGTCCGTGCCGCTGCAGTGCTACGAGCAGGCCGCCATGTGCCACAGCTTGACGGTCAGGTGCCCGCAGCCACCCAGCAGTAGTGAGCTTCGGCGACGGTTGGAACAGGTCGGCGAACTCGCCGAAGGCGTGCTGTGGGAACGGCGCACCCGGGAGCGCTCGACGGCACCGGCGGCACAGCAGTACGCGGAACAGGAAGCCCGCCGGCCGCTGCGCGCCATTTCCGGTCCGCGGCTGCGCATCACGCTCGTGCGGCATACGGACGACGTCGCCGATCTGGTGCTGGTCGCCGCCCGTGACGCCCTGTCCCGGGCGGCACTGAGCGACTTGGCCGGGTTCCTCACCGGCGGTTCCCTGCCCCGGGCAGGTCGGCATGGCACCGCGCGTGAAACGAGCGGGGCGGGCGCCGCCCCACTCGCGGGGCCGGAGTGGGGCCTCGGTAACCTCGCGCGCCGCGGTCTCGTCGGCGCGGCCCGTTTCTCTACGACGGTCTGCGAAAACCCGGTGGACCAGAAGCTGTTGATTTCCGCGACCGCCATCGTCCTGGCCCGGTACGACGCCGAGGAGACACCGCAGATCGCCCTGCTCGATCCCGACGCGGCAGGACCGGAAGCGTTGTCCAAGTATGTCCTCAAGTACGACGAGACCATGTCCGTCGCCGGTTTCCTCGCCGGTGGGCCCGAGACACCGGAGCCGGCCGGTGAACCGGCGACAGAACTCGGGGGTGGCCTCGCGATTCCTGTGGGCATGGTCTTCGGCGAGTGGGACGACGCGCGGCAGTACCACCCCTGCCTCGCGCCCGTCTTCCCCCTCACGCTCCAGGCCGAGCAGCGCCCGGACCGGTCCTGGAGCGGCACCTGCTGGTACGACGAGGGTGCGATCGATCCGCGGATCGCGCGCGCCTTCGCCGAGCAAGTGGCCTATGTCGCACAGTGGTTGGCGGATCTGGGCGAGTCCGGGGAAGAACTGCCGCTGTCGGCCACCCCCCTGATGCCGGCCGAACGCGCCGCGGACATCGTGCGGCGGGGAGCGACTCCTGCGGTCGCCGCGACCCCCACGGCCGGTTCGACTGTCCACGGGCGCTTCGAGGACCTGGTACGCCGCCATCCGGACGCGGTCGGCGTCACGGACGGCACTCGCACTCTGACCTATCGCCAGCTCGATGAGCAGGCCGAACTCATGGCCGAGGGGCTGCGCTCCTCGGGGGCGGTGCCGGGGAGCATGGTCGGCGTGTGCCTGGAGCGCGACGCGACCCTCGTCGTCACCTTGCTCGCGATCCTCAAGTCCGGCTGCGCCTACGTACCCCTGGACGTCGAGTATCCGCACGAGCGCCTGCGTTACACGGTCGGCAGCGCCGGGGTGCGCGTCGTTGTCGCCGCAGCCGACGTGTTCCCGGTCGTCGAGGGCGTTCGGTCCGTGCCCCCCGAGGAGCTGCTCCGGCTCGGCGAGCGGAGCGTCTCCCGCGGCCGGACCACACCCTGCGACGAGAACGACCCCGCCTACATCATCTACACGTCCGGATCGACGGGGCGGCCCAAGGGCGTCGTCGTCCCGCACCGCAACGTGCTGGCCCTGGTCGAGGGCACGGCCGAGGACTTCGGGCTGGGTGCGGACGACGTCTGGACGATGTTCCACTCCAGCGCTTTCGACTTCTCCGTGTGGGAGATCTGGGGCTGTCTGCTGACCGGCGGGCAACTCGTGGTGGTGCCCTTCTGGATCACGCGGGACACGGGGGAGTTCCACGCACTGCTCGCCGAACGACGCGTCACCGTGCTCAACCAGACGCCCTCCGCCTTCCTGCCTCTCGTCGCACAGGACCGGGAATCGCCCGCCGAGCTCGCGGTGCGCCTGGTGATCTTCGGCGGTGAGCCGCTGGACGCCCGTGAGCTGCTGCCCTGGTTCGCCCGCCACCCGCAGGCGGAGTGCCGTCTGGTCAACATGTTCGGGATCACGGAGACCACCGTGCACGTGACGGCGCAGACCGTGACGCCTCAGGCGGCTCTGCAGGGGAGCCGGTCGGTGGGCCCGGCGCTCCCCGGCTGGTCGGTGTCCGTACGTGGACCGCGAGGAGAGGTTCTGCCGGTGGGAGCGGCGGGCGAGATCTGGGTCGGCGGGGCTGGAGTCGCCCGTCACTACCAGGGGCAGCCGGAGCTCACGGCGCGACGTTTCGTCATCGACCCGGTGACCGGTGAGCGGATCTACCGCAGTGGCGACAAGGGCCGCATGAGGCCCGACGGGTGCCTGGAACACCTGGGCAGGATCGACAGCCAGGTGAAGATCCGCGGGTACCGGATCGAGCCGGACGAGATCCGCAACGTCCTGCTCGGAGCACCGTCGGTCTCCGGGGCGACCGTCGTCGTCCACCACGACGAGGGTGGCGATCGAGCAGCCGACCGGCTGGATGCCTACGTAGTGCTCAAGAGGGGCACGACAGTGGCCATGGTTGCGGAGCATGCCAGGCAGCTTCTGCCCGACTACATGGTCCCGGCAACGGTCACAGAACTCGATGCCATCCCTTTGACGATCAACGGGAAGGTCGATGTCGCACAGCTCCCCGCACCGACTGCCGCTCGGCCGGCCGTGGCGGAGTCCCCGGATCCCGTCGAGATCGGGTCCGCCGACCGGCTGGAGCGTGACATGCTGGACATCTGGAGCCGGCACCTGGGTACGCAGGTAGGCCCTGAGGACAACTTCTTCGCGCTGGGCGGCAACTCGCTCCTGGTCGTCCGCGTACTGGCCGAGGCCAAGGAGCTCGGTGCACCGAAGATCGCCGTGCGGGATTTCTACCGGAACTCCTTCGCACGACAGTTCATCCAACTGGTCAGGGAGCGGATCACTCTCGCTTCCGACGCCCCGGCTGCCACTGGTAGCGCGCGGAGCTGACCTCGTCGCAGGGACGGGACCGGTGACAGCGCCTACCGCTTGGGCGCGGCCTGCTCACCCGAGCCTCGGACGATCAGTCGGGTGGGAACAGTGATGGTGCGGGCGCGGGTGCGGTCGCCGTCGAGTCGGGTCAGGGCGGTGGTCGCCGCAGTCTTGCCGAGTTCTTCCGGGTCCTGGGCGACGACCGTCAGAGCCGGCTCGAGTGCTTCGGCGAGCGGCAGGTCGTCGAAGGCGACGACGGCGACGTCCTTGCGTTTGCTGCGGGCGAGTTCGGCGACTATCCCCAGCGCCATGATGTTGTTGCCGGCGAACAGGGCCGTGGGGGGATCGGCCAGGCCGAGGAGTTGGGCGGTCGCGGCCTCGGCACCTTGCTGGTCGTGGGCATTGGTGACCAGCGAGCGGTCGTAGGAGATGTCGGCCTCCTGCAGCGCCGAGCGATAGCCCGCCAGGCGCTCGCGGCGCGTGTACAGCTTCACCGGCAGGTCACCGACGAAGCCGATGCGCCGGTGGCCGTGGGCGATGAGGTGGGCGACACCGTCGTGGGCTCCGGCACGGTTGGAGCTGACGATGCTGTCCGTGGCGAGGCCGACTCCGGGTCGGTCGAGGAAGATCACGGGCAGTCCCGCCGTACGGTGGGACTTGAGGTGGGAGTGGTCGGCGCCGACGGACGGTACGACGATCAGGATGCTGACGCGGCGGGCGAGGAACTTGTCCGTCAGGGCGCGTTCGCGTTCGGGGTCGTCCGCCGACGAGCCCATGAGCAGGGTCAGTCCGCGGTCGCGGACCGTGTCCTCGATGCTCCGGGCCACGGCCCCGAAGAAGGGGTTCCCGAGGTCCGGGATGACCAGCCCGACCGTGGTGTCGGGCCCGCCGACGCGGATGTTGCGGGCCATGAGGTTCGGCTGGAAGCCGAGCTTGGCCACCGCGGCGAGCACCTGTTCCCTGGTCTGGGCGGAGGCGGGCCCGTCCTCGTTGAGGACGCGGGAGACCGTCTTGGCGCTGACGCCCACTTCTCGGGCGACATCGGCCAGGGTGGGGCGGCGGTTCGCTGCCATGGAGGAAACCGTCTCCTGAGGGCTCTCGGTTCCGGCCGCGGCCTCGGCCGGAAACTGCGAGAGCTGGGTCGTGCTGTCAGGTGGCCTGGACTCCGGCGGCCTTCGCCGCCTCGGAATCCGCTACGACAGTATCTCCGGCCGCATCGACGGTGAGAGCGCCGGTCATGATGGCGACGACCTCGGCCATGGAGTAGTCGGAGGGCTTGATCACGGCGGCGCGCCGGCCGAGGCGGTGGACGTGGATCCGGTCGGCGATCTCGAAGACGTGCGGCATGTTGTGGCTGATCAGGACGACCGGCATGCCCTTGTCCCGGACCCGGCGTATGAGGTCCAGGACCTGACCGGACTCCTTGACGCCGAGCGCGGCTGTGGGCTCGTCCATGACGACGACACTGCGGGCCCAGGCCACGGAACGGGCGACCGCGACCGCCTGCCGCTGTCCGCCGGAGAGCGTCTCGACCGCCTGCGTCAGCGAGCGCAGACCGATCTTCAGGTCGGCCATGTGCTCGGCGGCCTCCTGGCGCATGCGCTTCTTGTCCAGCATGCGGAAGACGTTGCCGAGGACGCCGGGGCGGCGGAGTTCCCGCCCGAGGAACATGTTCGAGGCGATGTCCATGGAGGCGGCCACGGCGAGGTCCTGATAGACCGTCTCGATGCCGTGGGCACGGGCACTCTGCGGACCGGAGAACTGGATCGGCTTGCCGTTGAGGCGTATCTCGCCCGCGTCGGGGACCACCGCACCGGTGAGCGCCTTGATCAGGCTGGTCTTGCCCGCTCCGTTGTCGCCGATGACGGCGAGGACCTCGCCGGGCAGGAGGTCGAAGTCGGCACCGTCGATGGCGGTGACGTGGCCGTAGCGCTTGACCAGACCGCGGGCCTGAAGGACAGGGGTGGGGGAGGAGGTGGCGGTCATCGGGCCTTCTTCCGGGAGAGCTGGTCGACGGTCACCGCGAGGATCACCAGGACGCCGGTGATCAGGGTCTGGTAGATGGACGCGACGCCCATCAGCTGCAGACCGTTGCGGAAGACACCCACGATGAGGACGCCGATGAAGGTGCCCAGGACCGAGCCGCGTCCGCCGAAGAGGCTGGTGCCACCGAGGACCACGGCGGTGATGCTGTCGAGGTTGTCGGTCTGCCCGGCCTGCGGGTCGCCGACTCCGGTGCGGGAGATGAGCAGCAGGGCGGCGATGCCGTAGAGGATCCCCGCCACGGTGTAGATGCCGATGGTCAGGCGGGAGGTGCGGATGCCGTTCAGCCGCGCCGCTTCCTGGCTGTTGCCCAGGGCGTACACGTGCCGGCCCCAGCCGGTGTTGCTCAGCGCGTAGGCGAGGAGGAGGAACAGGGCGATGGTGACGAGGGAGCCGTAGGTGATGTCGGTGTGGCCGAGGGGGAAGGTCTCGCCGAGCGCCGTCAGCGGGCCCGGCAGGTTGGTGACCGTCTGCTCCTCGGAGTAGATGTGGGTCAGCGCGAAGGCCACGTTGAGCATGCCGAGGGTGACGATGAACGGCGGCAGCGGGATCTTCTGCACCAACAGCCCGTTGAGCAGCCCGAATCCGCCGCAGACGACCAGGCCGAGGGCGATGGCGGCGAGCGGGGGCAAAGAGCCCTCGGCGGCCATCTTGGCGATCACGATGCTGCCGAACGCCATCACGGCACCGCACGACAGGTCGATGCCCGCGGTCAGGATGATCAGGGTCTGTCCGATGGCGAGGGTGCCCACGACCATGACCTGCTGCACGATCAGCGAGAAGTTCCCGCCGGTCAGGAACTGGTCGGTCGAGAAGGAGAAGAAGGCACAGGCCAGGAGGAGGGCGACCAGGGGGCCGGTGGTCGGTGCCGTGAGCAGTCGGCGGGCCGTGGTCGGTGCTTTGAGCTCGGCGTACGGCGAGGACGTGCCCGGGGGTGTGGTCGTGGCTGTCATGCGAGGTCCTTGTCGGAAGACAGTGGTCGTTGTCCTTCCTGGACGGAGGACAAGAGGACGAACGGGCGGCCGTCCCCCGGTCAGGGAGAAAGGGACGGCCGCCCCGCTGAGAGGGGCGTACGGATCAGGCGGCCGGCTCAGCCCCAGCAGTTCTCCAGGCCGTACACGGTGTCCTTCGACGTGACGCCGTCCTGCGCCTTGTCGCTGATCAGCGTGACGCCGGTGTCGGTGTAACCGGACGCCTTCTTGCCGTCCTTGGCGTACGCGACGACAGCCTTGACGCCCTCGGCGGCCATCTTCAGCGGGTACTGCTGAGACGTGGCGGCGATCTTGCCGTCCTTGACGGCCTGGGTGCCGGTGCAGCCGCCGTCCACGGAGACGATCAGTACGTCCTTCTCCCGGCCCTTGGCCTTCAGCGCGGTGTACGCGCCCAGGGCCGCCGGCTCGTTGATGGTGTAGACGACGTTGATGCCGGGCTCCTTCTGGAGACAGTTCTCCATCGCCGTCTGGCCCTTGGCCTGGTCGCCACCGGTGTCCTGGGCGCAGGCGACGTCCTTGTCGGTGGCGCCGAAGCCCTTGAGGAAACCGTTGTGCCGCTGGACGCCGACGGAGACGCCCGGCGCCAGGTCGAGGGCGGCTATCTTCGCCGTCTTGCCCTTCATCGCGGCCTTGGCGTACTCGCCGATCAGCTCGCCGGCCTTGAGGTTGTCGGTGGCGAAGAGGGCGTCGACCGCGCTCTCCGGGTCGGTCGGGGTGTCCAGGGCGATGACCAGGACGCCCTTGGCGCGGGCCTTCTCGAGCGCGGGCACGATGGCCTTGGAGTCGCTCGGGGTGATCAGGATGCCCTTGACCCCGGCGGCGACCATGTTCTCGATGGCGGTGACCTGACCGGCGTTGTCCCCGTCGAACTTGCCCGCCGCGGTGGACAGTTGGGCACCGTTCTCCTTGGCGGCCTTCTCCGCGCCCTCCTTCATCTTCACGAAGAACGGGTTGGTGTCGGTCTTGGTGATCAGACCGACCTTGATGCTGCCCGATCCGGCGCTCGTGGTGCCCGATCCGGATCCGGATCCACAGGCGGTCAGGGTGAGGGCCGCGACGCCCGTGCAAGCGGCGGCTCTGAGCAAGGAGGAGGGCAGACGAGAGATGCGTGACATGAACGACTCCTGCGGGATTGCGGGCGAGCGGCCGGCATCGAGGCATGCCGTCCCGAGGTGTCATCGTTGACTTATGTCATCGTTGACACTTCTTGGCGAGGATGATGGACTCCGCCTCCAGGCAACGTCAATGCCTTGCACCCGTCACAAATCGGCAACGCGCGGGGCGGTCGCCCGCCCGAAGCCGCTCATCGACTGCCCGCGACGTGCCCGTTCTGCCAGCACGTACCAAGAGAAGAGCAGCCCATGACCCAGCCTCGGATCACCGTCCTGGGAGAGTGCGTCGCCGACGCGTTCACCGAACCCGCGAGTGCCCGGAACGAACTCGCTCTGCGTGTGCTGCCGGGCGGCGGACCTGCCAACACGGCTGTGGCCCTGGCCCGGCTGGGCACGCCGGCCCGCTTCCTCGCGCGGCTGTCCGGCGACGTGTTCGGCCGCCTCTTCCGAGCCCACCTGGAGGCATCCGGGGTGGACCTGTCGGACGCCGTCGAGGCCACCGAGCCCAGCACGCTGGCCGTGGCCGAGCTGGACACCCAGGGCCAGGCCACGTTCTCCTTCCACGCGCAGGCCACCGCCGACTGGCAGTGGACGAGCGCGGAACTGGCCGGGGTGGACCTGGCCGACACCGCATGCGTACACACTGGGTCCCTGGCCCTGGTCGAGGAACCCGGAGCGGCGGTGGTGGAAGGCTTCCTGGCGGCGGCCGCCCCTCACGCGACCATCAGCATCGACCCCAACGTCCGGCCGCTGCTCGTACACCCCGACGTCTACCGCGCCCGACTGACGCACTGGTGCACCCTCGCCGACGTGCTCCGGCTGAGCGAGGACGACCTGGAACTCCTGCTGCCGGGCACGCCGCCCGAGCAGGCGTGCGACATCTGGCACGCGGCTGGGGCGCGGCTCGTCGTGATCACGCGCGGTGCCGACGGCGCCTTGGCCTCGCTCGACGGCGAACGGGTCCAGGTGCCCGCCGTGTCGACGAGCGTCGCCGACACGGTCGGGGCAGGTGACTCCTTCACCGCCGGACTGCTGCACCACCTCGGCGCTCGCGGGCTTCTGGGTGGTCGGCTGACGGAAGCCCGCTTGGACGACGTCGAGGAAGCCTGCGGCTTCGGCACTCGCGTCGCGGCGCTGACCTGCTCTGTTGTCGGTCCCAACCCGCCGTGGCAGAGCCAGCTGGCGCAGCTCGCCGCGGTCGACCGCGCCTGACGGGCGAGCATGCCGCTCAACAGGGCTTCACGGCCGAACCGTTGACGCATTGGCCGGATTGCCCCCATCATCGGGCCACTCGATGTCATCGATGACACAAGTCAACGATGACACCCCTTGCCGATGCCGTGGACGACGGCGCCGACAAGGGCGTCACTTTTCGCCGGAACCGCGCCGGGCAGCAGGCTTCGTTGCGCGGACGGCCGCAGCACAGGAGACGCCATGAGCTCTGGACGTGTATCCCGGCATGCCCGCATACGGATGATCGCGGCGGTGGCGACCGTCTGCGCCCTGTCGGCGGCCCCGCTCGCGCCCCAGGCCGTAGCCGCCGACAGCCCGCCGTACTCCGAGACCTACCGCCCCCAGTTCCACTACACGCCGGACAAGAACTGGATGAACGACCCCAACGGTCTCGTGTACTTCGAGGGCGAGTACCACCTCTTCTACCAGTACAACCCCAACGGCACCTCGTGGGGAGACATGTCCTGGGGGCACGCGGTCAGCAAGGACCTCGTGCACTGGAAGGAACTGCCGCTCGCCCTGTCGCACGACGACAACGAGATGGTGTTCTCCGGCAGCGCGGTCGTCGACCGGGACAACACCACCGGCTTCGGCACGAAGAAGAACCCGGCCATGGTGGCGATCTACACCAGCCTCAACAAGTCCACGGGCGTCCAGGCGCAGTCGCTCGCCTACAGCACCGACCGTGGCCGTACCTGGACCAAGTACCAGGGCAATCCCGTCATCGACATCGGCTCCAAGGACTTCCGCGACCCCAAGGTCCAGTGGTACGCGCCGACCAAGAGCTGGCTGATGACGGTGTCGCTGTCCGCCGAGCGCAAGGTGCGGTTCTACACCTCCAAGAACCTCAAGGACTGGAAACTGCAGAGCGAGTTCGGGCCGGCCGGCGCGACCGGTGGCGTGTGGGAGTGCCCCGACCTGATCCCCCTCGCGGTCGACGGGGACAAGAAGAAGATCAAGTGGGTCCTGGTCGTCAACATCAACCCCGGTGGTATCGCGGGCGGTTCGGCCGCCCAGTACTTCGTCGGCGACTTCGACGGCAAGAAGTTCACCGCCGACGACAAGGGCACGTACACACCGCCCACCGGCACGGTGGTGCAGGACTTCGAGGGCACGGACTTCGGTTCGTGGACGACCACGGGCAGCGCGTTCGGCCAGGCGCCGGCAGCCGGGGCGGTGGACGGTCAGGGAACCGTCGACGGCTTCGACGGCAAGGGCCTCGCCAACAGCTTCCACTCGGGTGACGGCGCCACCGGCACCCTCACCTCGCCCGAATTCACGGTCGACAGCTCCTACCTGAACTTCAAGGTCGGCGGCGGGCGGCACCCGCACGAGCCCGGAACCGTCATGGAGCAGGGACCGCTGCCGGAGGGCACCGTCCTCGCCGACTTCGAAGGCGGCAGCTACGGCGACTGGACGACGACCGGAGACGCCTTCGGCTCGGCACCGGCCACCGGCACCCTTCCCAACCAGCAGGAAGTCTCCGGATTCCGGGGCAGCGGCCTGGTCAACAGCTACCTGAACGGCGACTCCACGACCGGCACCCTCACCTCGCCGGAATTCACCATCGACAAGGACTACGTCAACTTCCTCGTCGGCGGCGGCAACCACCCCGTCGGCTCCGACAACCCCACCGCCGTCGAGCTTCTCGTCGGCGGCCAGGTGGTGCGCAGCACGACCGGAAGGGACGGCGAGGCGCTCAACTGGGCCTCCTGGGACGTCAAGGACCTCGTCGGCAAGAAGGCACAGATCAAGATCGTCGACGACAACACAGGCGGCTGGGGCCACCTCAACGTCGACCACATCATGCTGTCCGACACCGCGGCCCAGCCCGTCTCCCAGGAGACGTCCGTCAACCTGATCGTCGACGGCCAGGTCGTCCGCAGCGCCACCGGCGCCAACAGCGAGACCCTGGACTGGGCCTCCTTCGACCTGCGCCCCTACGCCGGCAAGAAGGCGAAGATCCAGATCGTCGACATGAACCAAGCCGGCTGGGGCCACCTCCTTGCCGACCAGTTCACCGAAGCCGACACCGCCGCCAAGTCCGTCGTACAGCGCGCCGACTGGGCCGACTACGGCAAGGACTACTACGCGGCCGTGTCCTGGGAGGACGCACCGGGCGGCAAGCGGTACATGATCGGCTGGATGAACAACTGGGACTACAGCGGCGCCATCCCCACCTCCCCCTGGCGCGGAGCGCAGAGCGTCCCCCGGGAGATGGCCCTGCGTACGGTCAACGGCCGGATCCGGCTGACCAGCAAGCCGGTCAGCAGCCTGGAGTCCCTACGGAAGACGCGCCCGGCGACAGCGTCCGGCGTAACCGTCAAGAGCACTACGAAGACCTTGATCGGCCCCGCGGCCCAGGGCAAGGCCCTCGACATCGAGGCGACCTTCTCCCTCAAGGACGCCGCCCGCTTCGGTCTGAAGGTGCGTACCGGCGCCGGGGGAGAGGAGACCGTCATCGGCTACGACACCACGACACAGGAGCTGTACGTCGACCGCACCCACTCCGGCGCCGTCGACTTCAACAGCACCTTCCCCGGCGTCCAGACCGCGCCTCTGAAGGCGAAGAACGGCAAGGTGAAGCTGCGGATCCTCGTCGACTGGTCGTCCGTCGAGGTTTTCGGCGGCAGCGGCGAGGCCGTCATCACCGACCAGATCTTCCCCGACCCCGCCAGCCAGGGAGTGCAGATCTTCGCCGAGGGCGGCTCGGTGAAGCTGGACCAGGCCAGCGTCTGGCACCTCGACTCCTACCGCGACTGACGCCTGCAACGGACAAGGACATGAGAACGTGAAGAAGACCCTGCTCGCCGAGTTCACCGCCCGTGAGGGAGCGGAGGCCGAGGTCGCCCGCATGATCCGGGACTACGCCCTGAAGGTGCGAGAGGAAGAAGGCAACATCGCCTTCGACGTCTACACCAAGGCAGCCGCCCCGCGCGCCTTCTGGATCTTCGAGGTGTACCGCGACGAGGACGCCTTCCAAGCGCACCTGAAGGCACCGTACGGCGGCCCGTTCAACGAGGCGCTCGTCCCGCTGATCGAGGAAGACGCCTCAGTGCTGACCTTCCTCGATCCGGTGACCTGACCTGACCTCGCCCGATCCGGTGACTGACGTCGGCCGGGCCCGCGTCGCGGGCCCGGTACCGGCGCATCGTCATGCTGCTGTCCGGTCAGGCGATCGCCACGGTGGCCCTCCTGGCCCTCCTGGCCTTCCCTCCGACCCCGGAACGCGAAGTCGTGCCGGACGTTTTGCGGTGCAGCGCCCGTGACACCTGGCCACATGGGGCGCGCGGGGTACGTGGAGGCGGTCCTGTCATGCCCGCTGCTCTTTTGTGCTCCGTGCGTCCCCGTTCGTCAGGGGGGTGCGGTCGTGCCCGGCGGGAATTGATGGGCGTACGGGCGAAATGCACCTTCCCTTTCCGGCCCTTTCCGGCAGAGGCGATGAAGGCCGGGCCGCCCGAGGATCGCGATCGGACGAAAGTCGGCGGCAGGTCATGGCAGCACAGGCGGAACTCCTGGAGTGGCGGCTGCCGGACGCGGCCGCGATCGACTGCGTTATGTGACCTGTGGGGGTGTCTCAGCCCCAAAGGTGTCTCAGGCGGCCCAGCTCCCATGGACGAGACGTGACGGGCGTCGCGGCCACGTTCCGCAGCGGCCGCTCAGGCCGCTCAGAGGTGGCCGTCCAGGAACTCCCGTACCTCGGCGATGGTCATGGGCCCCGTGCCGTGCGCCACCGCCTCTCCCTCCTTCAGTAGGACGTAGGACGGGGCTCCGGTGATCCCGTATCGCTCGGTTGCCGCCGGACAACGCGTGATGTCGGCGCGGACGGCCGTCAGGCGGCCCGTGTAGTCGTCGGCGATGCGACCCACGACGAGGTCCATCACCCGGCAGGGCTCGATTGCCTTGGGCCATGTCCCGGTGAAGTATGCGAGGACCGGAACTTCGCTCATCCCGAGGATGAAATTGAACTCCGCGTCCTCACGGGGTCGGTGAACCCGCTTCGTCATGGAAGCTCCTGCCCTCACGTTCCGTCATTCCATCCCCATCATCCCTCGCACGGTGTGCCAGGCCAGCCCGGTCGGTCGCCCGGTTGACCTGTAGGAAGGGAGGCGCGGGGCCGTCGCAGAACCACGGTGTCGGGGGCGCTGCCTCTGAGAATGATGGCACCGAGAACGACGCACGATTCCTGGACCGCTCGCGGACGCGGTCGTGGACGGTCGAAGTACGCGTCAGCCGGCCCGAAGACCGACCGCCAGCGTCAGTTCGAGGACCCGGTGTGGCGATGCGAGATCCGGAAACAGCTCCCGCAGCTGCGACATCCGGTACCGGACCGTCTGGGGATGGACGAACAATGCCGCCGCCACCTCGTCCCGCCTGCCCTGGTGCAGCAGCCACGCCCGCAACGTCTCCTCCAGCCGCCGTGCGGTCGCGACAGGCAAGGTCCGCAACGGTGCGAGGGCTCGGGCACGCAGGTCTGCGAACGCGTCCACGTCGGCGCTCAGCACAAGCTCGGGCAGGTGGTCCTCGGTGTCGCGGATATCAGGGGAGAGGGAGCGGGCGCGTACGGCTCGTGCGTAGGAGGCGGACGCTCGAGTCCATGGCCGGGCCGGGCCGACCACGGCGGTGCGGTCGGTCAGCTGCCGCAAGAGATGCGATCGGTCGGCATCGGGGACGAGCAGCACACCGGTGGCGTCCGGCAGATCGTCGAGGACGAGGGTGCTCGGGTCGAGCGTGCGGTAGGCAGGCCGGGCCTGGGCGGCGGGCAGCAGGACCGCGGTCAGCGAGACCGGAGGCTGCCACCCGGCCCTTTGAGCAGAGACCAGCAGCACGTCCGGGCTCGCACTGGCGAGGAGGTCGCGAGCCAGGTGCTCCAGGTGGCGCTCGTGATCCCTGCCCCGGGCGGCCAGTTCGTCGGCGTGGCCCGCGGCGCTCGCGGCGGAGAGCTCGTCGATGTAGGCGAAGGTCAGCTCGGCGAACTTGGCGACCTCGGCGGCGGGCAGACCTGCGGGTACGGCACCTGCTGCCAGGCATCGCCAGGCCACGCGGGCGCCGACGCGGTAGGCGCTGAGCAGGGCGTCCATCGAACGGCCGTCGCGGACCTCGCCGCGGCCCAGCTCGTAGGCCGCGTCGCCGCCGTCGCCGCTTGTGGCGTTCCCGCTCGCGAGGTCCAGGTAGTGCCCCAGGGCGGTGCGGACGGCTCGGCGGATGGTGGCGCCCATGTGGCCCGAGAGGGCGTTGGCATAGGGAGGGACCTCGTCGATGATCGCCTGGACGACCTCGTCGGCGGTGGCCTTCAGCGCAGCCCGAAGTACTGTGACCGTCGTCTCATCCAGGGCCAGTTCACTGGCCCTCCGGATTGCATGGCTCATGTTTTATTCCCTGCGAACAATTCAGCAGGCCAGAATTACGTCCTGCGGTCAGGACTTTACGCCCTGAGGCACAGCAAGCTGGAGCCATGACGAGTACAGCCCTCCGCAGCAGGGCGTGGAAACTACTGGAGATGGTCACGACGCCGCTGCTGCCGTCTGACTACCTCGACCTGGTCAGCCCGTTGCGTGCGGGTGCTGACCTGCGGGGGCGCATCGAGGCCGTGCACCCCGAGACGGGGGACGCCGCGACCATCGTGATCAGACCGGGACGGGGCTGGCGCGGCCACACAGCGGGTCAGTACGTGCGGATCGGAGTCGACGTCGACGGGGTGCGCCTGTGGCGTGCCTACTCGCTCACCTCGCCGACAACCCGCCAGGACGGCCGCGTCACGATCACCGTGAAGGCGATCCCGGACGGCAAGGTCAGCAACCACCTGGTCCGCAGGGCGAAACCGGGCACGCTGATCCAGCTCGACCAGCCGACCGGTGACTTCGTGCTGCCGCAGGCCAAGCCCGCCAAGGTGCTCTACCTGACGGCCGGAAGCGGCATCACGCCCGTGATGGGCATGCTGCGCGACACCGAGTTCGACGACGTCGTCATGGTCCACTGCGCGCCCCAGCCGCACGACGTGATCTTCCGCAACGAACTGCACGACCTGGTCGCGGACAAGAAGCTGCGGCTCACCGAGGTGCACACCGACACGGACGGCATGCTCGACATCGCCCGTCTCGACGAACTCGTGCCCGACTGGGCCGAGCGCGAGACCTGGGCCTGCGGGCCCGCGGGCCTGCTCGACGCCGCCGAAGAGCACTGGACCGAGCACGGCGTCCAAGAGCGCCTGCACACCGAACGCTTCCGCCCCAGCATCGTCGTCGCCGGCGACGGCGGCGAGGTCACGTTCAGCGCCACCGGAAAGACCGTCGATGCGGACGGCGCAACGCCGTTGCTGGACGTCGGCGAAGAGGCAGGCGTGCTCATGCCCTCCGGGTGCCGCATGGGCATCTGCTTCGGCTGCATCACGCCGCTCAAGTCGGGCGCCGTCCGCGACCTGCGCACCGGCGAGATCACCGAGGCCGAGCCGGGCGTCCTCATCCAGACCTGCGTGTCCGCCGCGGCGGGCCCCTGCGACATCGAACGGTAGGAGCACCTTGACCGCCATCGACCCGACCGCCCACCTGACCGCGGAGCAGATCGAGGAGCTCGGCCGCGAGCTGGACGCGATCCGCGACGAGGTGATCGCCGGCCGCGGCGAGAAAGACGCCGCCTACATCCGCAAGGTCATCTCGGCGCAGCGCAAGCTCGAGCTGGTCAGCAGGGGCGTGCTGCTGTTCTCGATCTTCCCGCCCGCTTGGCTGATCGGCACCGCCGGTCTGTCCGTGGCGAAGATCATGGACAACATGGAGATCGGCCACAACATCCTGCACGGCCAGTGGGACTGGATGCGGGACCCGAAGATCCACTCCACCACCTGGGAGTGGGATCACGTCTCGCCGTCCGACCAGTGGAAGCACTCGCACAACGAGCTGCACCACACGTACACCAACGTGATCGGCAAGGACAACGACCTCGGCTACGGCATCATGCGCGTCGACGAGGACCAGAAGTGGCACCCGTTCCACCTCGGCCAGCCGCTGTGGAACTTCATCAACGCCTGCTTCTTCGAGTACGGCATCGCAGCGTACGACCTGGAACTCGGCAAGAACCTGCACAAGCGCCGCCGCAAGAACCCGGAGTTCCGCGCGCGGGCCAAGGCCGTGGGCCGCAAGATCCGCAAGCAGGTGCTCAAGGACTACGTGATCCACCCGCTGCTGTCGGGCCCGTCGTTCCTCCCCACGCTCGCCGCCACGTTCACCGCGAACCTGGTCCGCAACATCTGGACCCACTCGGTGATCATGTGCGGGCACTTCCCCGAGGGCGTGCAGGTCTTCGAGCGCCGGTCGATCAAGGGCGAGACGCGCGGCCAGTGGTACCTGCGCCAGATGATGGGCTCGGCGAACATCAGCGGCAGCAAGGCCATGCACTTCATGACCGGCAACCTCTCCCACCAGATCGAACACCACCTGTTCCCGGACCTGCCGAGCAACCGGTACGCCGAGGTCGCGGTGAAGGTGCGCGCGCTGTTCGAGAAGTACGAGCTGGAGTACGTCACCGGGCCGCTGCCCAAGCAGGTGTTCTCCGCCTGGCACAAGGTCTTCCGGCTCTCGCTGCCGAACAAGAAGCCCAAGGTCAAGACGCCGGACCGCGAGCAGGAGCTCGTCGCGGCCTGATTCCCGGTATTGGTTCAGATCCTTCGGCCGTACCGGCGGCACCGCCAGGTGGGCCGGGGGTCGCGATGACCGCGAAGGAAGCCGAGCTGACCTTCGCCAAGGCGATCGGCGTGGGCCGAGTCCGCACACGCCACCGTCTGAGGACGGGTGCGGCCGGAAGCGCCGCTCCGGCCGCAGACGAGCCGCAACCGAACGGGTCCACGACAACCAGGCCCGATGCGGGTCCGGTTGGCGAACGCCGCACCCCAACCGCCCGCCGACTGTCCCTGAGCGTACGGCCACTGACCTACCGCCTGGAACGCGTCCACACGCTGACCGGCACCGACCCCACCGACCCCGCACACCGCTACCCTGCGGACCGCGGCCATCGGCGCCCGCCTGCTCGACTGGCCGACCAGACCCCTGTGATCCACAGACCTCCCCGAGCCACCGCCTGACCGACGGAAGCCGGAGCGCTCACCGTAGCGCCCCGGTGCCGGCCGGTAGTGGGTGTCGGGTGCCGGCGGAAATGGGTGCTGGGCCCGATGGTGATGCCGCAAGGCTGTGTGTGACAGTGGCATGGACCTTATGTGTCGGTTCCCCGAGAGGAGGAGCCATGACGCAGCCCGGCACCGATCCGCTACACGAAATTGCGGCGCAGACGCGGCGAAGCGATCCTCCGTTTCGCCCGCGGTCCGGAGATCAGGACGCCCGCGTCGGCCACGCTGATTCCAGCGACGGAGTGGCCTTCAGCTGCCCGTATGCCCGCCGGTCAGGGCGAACCCCTTAACGATCAAGAACCACGGCTGTCGTATCAGTTCTGCCCGGCGTTACGGGCAGGTAGCTTGGTGGAGAAGGCCCCTGTGAGGAGGGCGGTTTGATG